>CAKOMW010000001.1 GCA_934096805.1 uncultured Bacilli bacterium
TAACACTCTTTTTCCTTGTTTAGCCAATGCTACACCAAGATTAAAGGTTGTTGTTGTTTTACCAACTCCTCCTTTCTGATTTGTGATTGCAATTACCTTGCACTTACTTTCTTGCATATTCTCGCCTCCTTTCTTTTAATTTAGCCACCTTAATTTAATAAGATGGCTATGTATTCCATTTCTGGCATAAAAAAAGAACTGACCATTTTTAATCAGTTCAAATATGTTTAATAAATTTTATTTAATTTTAAAATTAGTTCATCAATAGGTTCTGTATAGATACCTTGTTTTAATTTATCGTTTTTAAATTGTATTAAGGCATTTAAAATTATGTTAGTTTCTATATTCTTAATAGGTAGTTTTATTTTTTTCATTATAACCACACTCCCTCTGTTTGTTATCTATATTATATAAGAATAATTTATATATGTTAAATATACAAATAAATCGCACATTCATTATAAAAAAAATCAATTAGTATATGTTTCAACATACCACTTATATCAGCGTCGTGTACATATCATACTCAAACAACCCTCTGAATATTTTTTGATTTTTTATCATTTTTTACAACAAAATATCACTTTTTTTAGTTTTACTAAAAATCAAAAAGCCTTATTTTTCAAGGCTTTTTCGATGTAGTACTGAAACGCATTCAACGTGACTAGTTTTTGGGAACATGTTTACTGGGGTTATTTCTATTATTTTGTAGTTTGTTTCTAATAGTTTTATGTCTCTATTTAAAGTATTAGGATTGCATGATGTATATATTATCTTTTCTGGTTTTATTTCTAATAACTTTTTTATCACTTGTTTTGATAGACCATTTCTTGGAGGGTCTACTAGTACTGTGTCATATTTATCGTGTATATTTTTGGCATCAGTACAAATAAAGTCTATATTGTTTATGTTGTTTAATTTTTTGTTTAATTTGGCATTTTTTATGGAATCTTTATTTATTTCGATACCTAGTATTTCTTGGTAAAGGTCGTGTAAATATAGTCCAATTGTTCCAGTTCCACAGTATAGATCTAGTAGTTTTTGGCCGTTTTTGGCATAGTTTCTATTTAGGTCATATATTTTTATCATGCCTTCTTTGTTTACTTGAAAAAAGGCGTTTGGGTATATTGTATATTTTAAATTGTTTATTGTTTCTTCTAGGTATGGATTTTTATATATTAGTTTATCATTTTGGTACAGGCTTTGTAGGTTATCTATTTTTAATATTTTTAGGATATCTTGGTTTTCTATGGTTCCGGTTATTTTTATCATTATTTCTTTTTTAGTGTTGGTTCTTATCATTATTTCTTTGATGTTTTTTAAGTTTATTTGATTTAGTTTTTTTATGGTTTCATTTATTTCTTCTTTTAGAAGATGGCAGGTTTTTATTTCAATTAGGTTGTTGGTGTTTTTTTCATAGAATCCTATTTTATTGTCTTTTACATGGAGGGTTACTTTGTTTCTATAGTTGTATTCGTTTGTTGGTATAATTTTATTTATTTTGTAGTTTTTAAATAGTTTTTCTATGTATTTTTGTTTTATTTCTAGTTCTTCTTTGTTTGTAGTATGAAGAAAGGAGCATCCTCCACATTTATCATAGTATTTACATATTGGTTTTATTCTTTCTTCGTTTTTGGTTATTATTTCTTTGATGGTTGCTATTTTATAGTTTTTTTTGGTTTCTGTTATTTCTATTTTTAGGGTTTCGTTAGGAAGTGCTTTTTCTACAAATATTACTTGGTTGTTTATTTTAGCTATAGCGTTCCCTAAATTATTTGTTTCTATTGTTGTTACTGTTTCTTTCATGGTTACCTCCATTTTTTATTATTTAAAAAAAAGACAATTAATGTCTTATATGTAAAAGAAGTTCATAAAGATTAGGAAGCCTATGTACATTAGAGTTAAGATTATACCATTTATTCTGTCGTTTTGTTTGTTTTTGGATGTTATTCCTAAGGCCATAGTTATTAAGAAGCCTCCGACTAATCCTCCGATATGGGCAAAGTTGTCTACTCCAGGGATAGTGAATCCTAAAATTAAGTTTAGCACTATTACTGGTAGTATTTCTTTTATTAGAGTGTTGCCTAGGTATACTCTGTAGTTTAGGCCAAAGTATAGTAATGATCCTAAAAGTCCAAAGATGGCTCCACTGGCACCGATTGATGCAGTGTCCATGTTTAGTAGGATTGATAATAGTGATCCAGTTATGGCACTTACGATATATATTACTAAGTATTTTGTTTTTCCAAAGAAGCTTTCAGCTTGTGAACCTACAATGTATAAAGCATACATATTAAATAGGATGTGAAAAAGATTTACATGGACGAAGGCACTTGTTAGTAGTCTGTACAGTTGACCTTGTCTAATGTATGGTCCATAGTTTGAGAATATTTCTACTAGATATTCACTTGCGTTGAATAGTAGTGCGAATAGAAAGACAAAGATGTTTATTGCTATTAGAATATATGTTATTATTGGTTTTTTAGGAGTGAATATTTTATCTATCATTTGAGCTTCTTTTAAGTTTTTTTGGTTTATGTCGTCTGTTATTTTCATAAATAAATCAATTCCTTTTTCTTCAAATTTTAGTTTTTTTTCTATACTTGGAAAATGTTGTAGTAGAATATTTGATTTTTTTATGTCTTTTTCGTCTTCTAATTTTATGCAGTCTAAATGTTTATTGTTTTTTAATTTTACATTTTCTCCAAGGTCTGTGTAGATACTTAGGACATTCATATTTAAATTTAGAGTTTTTCTTTGGATGTTTTTGGTTATTTTTTTAGTTTTGAAGATGTCAAAGTCTAGTTGTTCGTTGTTATGAATGTAGTTTGATACAAGTCTTACTATCTCGTAGTCATTGTCCATGTTTTCAAGCCATATTTCATTTTCAGCACCGTGTAAAACTACAGGATTATAGTTTTGCTCAGTAATGAAATAGTGTAATAGTTTCATCATTAATGTGTCTTTTTTACTAGTTGTTACATTCACTTGTATCACCTCTTTTTTAATACTTACATTATTATAAAGCATTTTTTGTCTTTTTGAAAGGGTTAAGTGCAATTTTTCTTGACTTTTACGTATAATTTTTATATAATTGTTACTGCATATACATTGAACAGCGTTATTTTATGTTTTGTAATGTGTTTTTTTGAGATTATTAGTAGCTTTTGCTGTTAAGTGAAGGTATAGATTAAACACCCTGCAAAGTAGTAAAATATGATTTCAATGTTTATTGTAAATAAACTTTGAAAGGAGAAAGAGTTATGTCAAGATATACAGGTTCTACTTATAAACAAGCTCGTCGTACTGGTTTTTCTATCTTAGAAAATGGTAAAGAACTTGCTAAGCGTCCTTATGGTCCTGGTCAACATGGTCAAGATCGTAAGAGAAAGCCTTCTAACTACAGTGTTCAATTAAAAGAAAAACAAAAAGTTAGATTTATGTATGGACTAAATGAAAGACAATTTAAGAAAACTTTTAATGAAGCTGGCAAGTTAGCTGGTCTTCATGGGGAAAATTTCTTAAAGCTTCTTGAATCTAGATTAGATAATTTAGTTTATCGTATGGGCTTTGCTCCAACAAGAAGAGCTGCTAGACAATTAGTTAATCATGGTCATATTACTGTAAATGGTAAAAAAGTAGATATTCCTTCATTTAGAGTTAAGGTAGGTTCTACTATTGCTCTTAAGGAGGAGTCTAAGGATCATAAAGCTGTTAAGGAAGCTTTGGCAAGAGAAGTTAAAAGAGTTGAGTTTGTAACTTTTGATGATTCTAAATCAGAAGGTACTTATGTTAGACTTCCTGAAAGAAGTGAACTTAACCCAGAAATTAATGAATCATTAATAGTTGAATACTATAATAGATAGTATATTAAAAGAACTTTCTAGATGTTACTGTTGGTTTCATCGAAAAAGTTCTTTTTTTGTTGTTATTTTTATTTTATATTTGGTAGTCGTCTTCTAGTGAGAATTCAACATTTTCTTCAATCCATTCTTTTCTTGGCTCTACTTTGTCTCCCATTAAGACACTTACTCTTTTTTCCGCTAATGAGGCATCATCGATGTTTACTTTTACTAGGGTTCTGGTTAAGGGGTTCATTGTTGTTTCCCATAGTTGTTCGGCATTCATTTCCCCTAGTCCTTTGTATCTTTGAATTTCGCATTTTTTATCTTTTGTTTTTTCTCTTAGTTCTTCGTTTGTGTATGCATAGTCAATGTTTTTCCCTGAGGTTATCTTGAATAGTGGAGGCATTGCTATGTATAGTTTTCCTAATTCTATTAGTGGTTTCATGTATCTATAGAAGAATGTTAGAAGAAGACATTGGATGTGGGCTCCATCGTCGTCGGCATCGGTCATGATGATTACTTTGTCGTATTCGATGTCTTTTTCAACAAAGTTTGAACCGGAACCTGCACCGATTGTGTATATCATGGTGTTTAGCTCTTCGTTTTTTAGAATGTCTTCGAATTTGGCTTTTTCAGTGTTTAATACTTTCCCTCTCAAAGGGAGGATTGCTTGAAATTTTCTGTCTCTTCCTTGTTTTGCGGAGCCTCCGGCTGAGTCACCTTCGACTAGGAATAGTTCGTTTTTATTTTTGTCTTTTTTACTTGCTGGTGTTAGTTTTCCAGACATTAGTTTTTCTTTTGCGCCTTTATTTTTGCCTTTTCTTACTTCTTCTCTAGCCTTTCGTGCCGCTTCACGGGCTTGTTTACTTTTTAATGATTTTTCTATTATGTCAGTAGCAACTTTTTTGTTTTCTTCTAGAAAGAATGATAGTTTTTCGGTTGCTACTTGTTCTACTGCTGTTCTGGCGGCGGGACTTCCTAGTTTCGATTTTGTTTGACCTTCGAATTGTAATAATGCTTCTGGTATTTTTAGTGATATAATGGCTGTTAGGCCTTCACGAACATCGGAACCATCAAAAGCTTTGTCTTTAGCTTTTAAAAAGTTGTTTGTTTTGGCATAGTCATTGAATACTTTGGTTAAGGCTGTTTTAAAGCCTACTTCATGAGTTCCACCGTCTGTTGTTTTGACGTTATTTACAAATGAAATTATGTTTTCACTGTAAGAGTCTGTGTATTGGAAAGCAATGTTTACTTCGATGTCATTTTTTGTACCAACGATTGTGTGAACTTTGTGAAGGGCTTTTTTGTTTTCGTTTATCATTTCTACGAAAGCTGATAGACCGTCTTCATAGAAGAATTTATCGTGTTTTTTGTCTTCGATGTCTATTAATTCGATGGTTAGTCCTTTTAGAAGAAAGGCAGATTCTTGCATTCTTTCGGCGATTGTAGTGTAGGAAAAGTTTATACTTTGAAATATTTCTTTGTCTGGTAAGAATCTTACGGTTGTTCCTGTTTTATTAGTTGTTCCTACTTTAGTAAGTGGTTTGGCTACTCTTCCTCCATTTTCAAAGCACATATTGTATTCATAGCCATCTCTTTTTATAGTTAGTTCTAACCATTTTGATAGGGCGTTGACTACTGATGAACCTACTCCATGAAGTCCTCCGGATACTTTGTAACCGCTTGTTTCAAATTTTCCTCCGGCATGGAGAATGGTAAATATTACTTCAGGGGTTGATTTGCCACTTTCATGTATACCGGTTGGTAGTCCTCGCCCATGGTCTTCGATTTCAACGCTTCCATCTGGATGAAGAGTTATTTTTATATAGTTTCCAAAACCGTTTATTACTTCGTCTATTGAATTATCTACAATTTCCCAAACTAGGTGATGTAGGCCTCTTTTGTCAGTGGAGCCTATGTACATACCTGGTCTTTTTCTTACGGCGTCTAATCCTTCCAAAATTTTTATACTATTTTCATCATATTTAAGTGCCATGTCATCATCTCCTTTTTTATTATATCATTAAAAGTTGGGATTTCCAAAGGAAAATAATGAAGTTGACATTATTTAGATATTAAAACTATATTTAATTATTTTATCTTAATACATTATAAATAAATGGGGCGATTTTGTGAAAAGGGATTTATTAATAGAAAAGATTATGTGTTATTCTAAGTTAAATGAAATTGGTATTATTGGACTTATGGGACCACGTGGACCAACCATTCCGTATATACCTAACTGGTTTAATTTGTTTTTTAAATTCACATTTTCTATTAATTTTTTCTTATTCAAAAAACCACCTCAGTATGTTATATTGTATGTTTTATGACATATCTTAGTGTGGTTTTGTATCTATTTTTCAGTTGATATTGTTTTTAGAGGGCTATATGAATTCTAATCTTTTTTCACAAGTGTTCTTCCGTTTTAACTTCTTGCTTGATAACATTTATCATTTTAACTAATACAGTTATAACACAAAAAGAGGATTTTGTCCTCTTAATTTTATGGTTCTATTCTACTAGGTCCTCTAAATATAAACATTGTTTCTTTTAAAGAGCCTGTTTCTAATAATAGCATAGTTATTCTATCTACTCCAAGAGCAAATCCTCCATGAGGGGGACAACCATATTTAAAGAATTCAAGATAAAACTTAACATCTTCTCCTAACCCCTTTTCTTTAGCTTGTTCACATAAAGTTTCATAGTTATGTTCTCTTAATGCTAAAGTAGTTGTTTCACAACCTTTCCAAATAAGGTCAGCTCCTTGTGGAATACCTTTTTCTCTTTTATGATAGAATGCTCTTTTTTTAGCACTAAATTCTGTTATAAATACAAACTCATGTCCATATTTTTCCATAACATACTTAGATGCTAATTTTTCTGATTCTGCATTCATATCTCCAACATCTTCATAATTCATTTTAAAACCATATTCTTTTTCTAATTCCTTATATAATTCTTCTAACTTAATTCTTGGGAATGGTTTAGTAGGAACTACAACATCTACATTAAATAATTTTTTGATTTGTTCTCCATATTTTTCTTTAACTGCGGATAACCCTGCAATAAATAAATCTTCTTCAAAATCCATAAGTTCTTCTAAAGATTCGATATAACTCATTTCAATATCAAACGATGTAAAATCTGTAGTGTGTCTATACGAATTAGAGTTTTCTGCTCTGAATGCTGGTGCAATTTCAAATACTTTTTCAAATCCGCTGCACATAGCCATTTGTTTATAAAATTGAGGACTTTGTGCTAAATAAGCTTTTCTATCAAAGTATTTTACTTCAAAAACTTCTGCTCCTGATTCACTTGCGACACTAATAATCTTAGGAGTGTGGATTTCTGTAAAATTATTTTTTATAACAAATTCTCTCATAGCATTAATCATACAAGTTTGAACTTTAAACATAAGAATATTTTTTTCACTTCTTAAATCTAAAAATCTATAATTTAATCTAGTATCTAATAGTGCGGACTTGCTATCTTTATAGTTTAAAGGCAATTCCTCTAAACATTTACTAGTTACGATTATATCGTTTGGTCTTATCTCCATTCCATTAAGTTTAACTTTTTCATTTTGAAATAATGTTCCAATAATTTTTACTGTGCTTTCAATTGTTAAATTAGAAACAATTTCATTTAATTTACTATTAGATTCATTTTTTTCAATTGTTATTTGAACTTTACCAGTAGTGTCTCTAACAACTAAAAATTGAACATATTGTAAATCACGAATATTATCAACAAAACCTTCAATAGTTATTTCTTGACCAAAATATTCATTTAAATTTTTAAAATATATTTTCTTCATTTTTCTTCCTCCTATTCAATATATAATAAAAAAAACAGTTATATTATCCACAAAGGGACGAATAACTGTTATAATCCGCGGTACCACCCAATTTATTATATATAAATAGAAATTCAATATATAATCACTCAATGAGATAACGGTTCACATCCGACTTATTCTACTATTAATTTCAAATAAGTAGCTCATAGGTGTCTTTCATTTTTAATTTATATTATCTTTCACCAACTGATAACTCTCTAAAATAAATTATAAAATTACTCTTCCTAGTCATTGCCGATGAACAAATTATAGCACAATTTTACAATTGATGCAAATTTTCAAATATATTATCATAAATTTTTGTTCCAATTGCACGTTTTCCATTAAAAAAAGAAAATTCAAAATATAATTTTTCAAATTCATCTACTTTTTTCTTTGAAGTTCCGTATCCGTTAATTAAAATATTTTCAATTCTATCAATCACTTTATTATCATCAAATTCATTATAATGAAATTGTGTTTTTATCGCTTGTGAAAAAATTGTTTAATTTCAAAACTAAAAATATCTTTAAGAGTTTGAAAAAAATCATTTACTGCTTTTATAGCATCAGAGTTCTTTTCATAAAAATTGTTAAAATTGTTTATACTTATACTATGTCCGTTGAAAAAAAGGAAAACACTATTTTGTTGTCAATAGACCATTGGTTGCCAACTTTAACTAATGTTTTTCCAATAAATGTGAATAATATTTTACAATATATTATATTTAAAATCAATTGTTATGTTTAAATTTTAAATATAATTTAGGATTTAAAAGGACTTATCCTTTTACACACGCTCATTGATTTTATCAATGCGCAAGTGTGCTATTAAATTTACAAAATAAAACTACTTTCAATTTAATTTGAAAGTAGTTTTTATATTATCTCGAAAAAGTTCGAGTATCAATCACTATGGTGCGAGTGTCGTAGTAATCTACAACTTTCTCTCAAAGACGATTGCTATAAAAATCAATCTCTAACAATAGATTAACATAAATAAAGAAAAATGGGAATGCCTTTTCAAAGTTTTAATCAGTAAGTTTAAACTTTATACCAACTATCTTACTAATTCCAACATTTTCTTTACCAAAAATATTATAAAACACCTTAAAAAATTCTTGTTTTGTATATTTTATGGTATTATTAAAAATTACATTTTTATCTTCTCATAATTCACCTATACTATTATAAATAAATTTATCAACTACTTTAACATTTATAAATTTACTTTCATGGTTAACCACAGTAAATTTAATTAAATCACTATTCTTTGTCTTTTTACTTTTATCATTTAACAGTCTAAATTTAATTGTTTTTATACCATCTTTTATTTCTTTATATACTGATTCAAGAATTCTATAATTAAATATTTGGTGTTTCATAAATTATTTCTTAATTCCATTATTTGAATGTGAATCATTTTTACTATATTCTTCATCAAAAAGCAAAACTGGTTCAACTCCAAATTTATGAGAATAATATTCAACAAATTTATCCCAAGTACTCGAAGATTTATCAAACGCATATAATGATTTAAAATTTCCTAGTGTATTTCTTTTATTATATTTTTGATATAAATCATATCTATTATTTTTAATAGGTTCTAATTGTTCATACGAAAATTTTAAACCACTTGGATCAAATACTGGGCAATAATTTTCATTTGTTATAAATCCATCTTTTTTACTATAACATCCTTGAATTAAATTAGGAATAATTACAGGATATATATCACTCTTACCCAATTCATCAACTAATCTTCTTTCATACAAAAAAGGTATTGGCACATCCATATTGCCATCTCTGTGAACAACTTCTGGAAAGTAACATTTAGGTATTTTAATTAATAAAACTGTCTCATCAGTCTCTCTTAAGGATTTCATTTTTTCTTGCAATAATCCATTTTGTATATCCTCATCAGCTATTCTTTCGATTGTGCTTTCTATTCTGAAACTACTATCAAAATCATACAATCCATCCTTAAAAAATTTACTATAATCAGATACTGGAGACTTATGAATATAATAATTAAATTCGTTTTTATCCATTCTAAACTTCCTTTCTAATATTTTTGATACTAATAAGATTATTATTATCATCAAATTCTAATTTAAATAATTCAGGGCACCCCCAATTACCATCAAATATTAATTTATTATTAAAATATATTTCTATCAATTTTTTATCTTCATTTAATTTAATATCACACCATTTTTTTAACATAGTAGATATTGCAGTTCCATGAGATATAATTGCTATATTTTTATTTTTATTATTAATTAATATATCAGATAAAACTTCATTCATTCTTTTTGAAACTTCATTTACAGACTCTCCATTAGGTAGTTTATAATCCCAATTTCTAAATTGTTCTTCTCCAAAACCTGACGGCAATTCTTTCATATCCTTTACGCCAAATTTTCTTTCTCCTAATCTTTCATCAACGTTTAATAAAATATTGTTTTTCTCTGCAATATATTTTGCAGTAGCCATTGCTCTTACATAATGTGATGAATAAAGAACATCAATATTGAATAATTCAGGATAATCACTCATTTGTTCTGCATATTTTTCTCCATCTACACTTAAAGGATTTTTTTCATTTCTTATTTGCTCAACTTCATTAACATTGTATTCTCCAAGTAATTTTCTAAAATGGTGCCTGTGGTGGGACTCGAACCCACACGATATTGCTACCACTGGATTTTGAGTCCAGCGCGTCTACCAATTCCGCCACACAGGCATTAAGAACTATAATTGTTCTATTTCTTCTTCTTTGTATTTTGAATTATATAATTCAATATCATCTTCTGGTTGTATTTCTTCTATTTCAGGTAATTCACTTAATGATGATAAGCCAAAGTAGTCTAGGAAGTTGTTGGTTACTCCATATAGTCTTGGTCTTCCAGCTGTTTCTTGTCTTCCTACTTCTTTTACTAAGTCTCTTGACATTAGATTTCTTATCATTTGACTTGATTGAATTCCTCTTAACTCGTCTATTTGTAAACGGGTTATAGGTTGATTATACGCTATTATGGCCAAAGTTTCAAGTGCTGATTGCGAAAGAGTTTTAATATTTGATAATTCTGATAGTTTTTCATAGTAATTTTTGTGTTCTTTTTTGGTTGTTAGTTTATATTTTTCACCATATTTTTTTATGGTTATTCCTCTTTCAGTTTGTTCGTAGTCTTGTTTTAATTCTGTTAATAGTTGATATACTTGTTCTTTTTCTAGTTCTAGGACTTCTTTAATTTCTTCGATGTTTAGACCTTCGTCTCCAGTTATGAATAGGAGTCCTTCTAAGACTGCTTTCATTGTGCCACCTCACAGTATATTTTGTCAAAGTTATTTTCTTGAGTTATTTTTATTTCATTATTTTTGGCCATTTCTAAAATTGATAGAAATGTTACTACTACATATGGTTTTGATATGTCTTCGAAGAGGTCGAAAAATTCTATTTTTTTTCTTTTTGTTAGAATGTTTTTTATTGTTTTTGTTCTTTCTTCAACAGATATTTCTTTGGTTGTTATTTTAGTAGTAATTGGTCTTTTTTGTTCTTGTCTCTTCAGATAGTTTTGAAATGCTTGTAGTAAGTCTTGAAGTGTGATATCTTCGGATAGTTGTACTTTAGGGTCGATGTATTCTTTTAAGTTTGATGGAGATTTTGTATAGAATTCATGTCTTTGTTCTTCTAATGTTTTAAAGTCTTTGGTTACTTTTTTGTATTGTTCGTATTCTAGTAGTCTATTTATTAAGTTTTCTTTTAACTCGGTTAATTCTTCTTGTTCTTCTTCGTCTTTGATGTTAGGTAGTAAGCATTTTGATTTTATGTACATTAGTTCTGATGCTAGTATCAAGTATTCTGAGGCGATATTTAAATTTTTTTCTTTCATGTTGTCTATGAATTCTAGATATTGATTGGTTAACTTGACTATTTCAATATTCATGATGTCCATGTCTTGGGTTTTTATTAGGTGCAATAGTACGTCAAGTGGACCTTCAAAATCATTTATTTTAAAATTATACTCCATATAATCACCTTTTATACATTAACATTATATCATAATTTTACTTTATTACAAAGAAAAAATAACTTTCGTTATTTAGTTTCTTGGTTTAAATATAAGAGCAAAGACAAAGCTAAAGATGATTGCACTGGTTATTCCAGTTGCGGTGAGGTCAAACATTCCCATTAGAATACCAGTTGCTCCGGATTCGTTTGTTCTTTCTAGGGCTCCATGGATTAGGAGGTGTCCAAAGCTTGTTATTGGTACAAGTGCTCCTCCGCCGACAAAGTTTATTATTTTATCGTATATACTGAAGCTATCTAAGAATGCTCCGATTACTACAAAGAGACTTGTTATGTGCCCTGCAGATAGTTTGGTATTGTCTAGAATTATTTGTGCTATCATACAGAGTATTCCAGTGAATAGAAATGAATATATATAGGTCATTTTTGCACCTCCATAGTTATAGCGTGGGCAATTGATAGAATGTTTTCTTTTTGATATATGAATGTTGGTGAGAACAGAGCTCCGGTTGCCACTAATAGGACTTTGTTTAGGTTTTGTTTTTTCATTTCGTCATAGATGTATCCATATGTTACGAGGGCACTGCAGACTGGTCCTGAACCTCCTGCTGTGATTTCATTTTGTTTTTTTAAGTCATATAGCATTTCACCACAATCTTTGTAGTTTTCTCCTAATTTAATGTTATATTTTTCATTTATATATTCTTTTAAAATTTGTTTTCCATATATTCCTAGGTCTCCAGTTAGAATTATGTCATAGTCGTTTGGGGTTTCGTTGTTGTTTTTTAAATGATTATATATGGTATCTGCTGCTGCTGGGGCCATTACTGCTCCCATGTGATTAGGGTCTTTTTGGTTTAAATCTATTATTTTTCCTATTGTTCCTGATGCTATTTTGATATTTGTTTTTTCATTTGTAAGGAGTATTGAGGCTCCTCCGGTTGCAGTAAAGGTTTTTGTTTTAGGACTTGGGGCTCCGTATTCTATTGGATTTCTAAATTGTTTTTCTGATACTAGGTTATTTGAACTTGTGGTACAGATTATGTTTTTGGCATTGTTGCTTTCAATCATAGTGGATGCTAGAATTATTTCTTCGGTTGATGTGGCACAAGCCGAGTATACTCCTAGAAATGGTATTTCATAGTCTTTGGCAGCATAACAAGATGCTGTTATTTGATTTTGAAGGTCTCCAGATATTAGGAGGTCAATTTTTTCTTTTTCAATATTTGTTTTGGCTATTAGAGTATTAATGCTTTCTTTCTGAAGATTTACTTCTGACTTTTCTAATGATTTACTGTTTATGTAAAAGTCGTTGTGTGTTTTATCAAAGTATTTGTTTAATGGTCCTTGTTTTTCTAAATGTCCGGCAATGGTTGAGGTGTTTTTTATGTAGACGTTGTTAAATTTTATTGTCATAGTGCTACCCCCAGTAAGTATCTTATTAGAGCAAAGAAGTATGAGGCTACTACTCCGTATAGAATTACTGAGCCTGCTAGTTTAAAGATGTTTGAACCAAAGCCGTATACAAAGCCTTCATTTTTATAGTCTAAGATAGCACTTTGCATAGAATGGGCGAATCCTGTTATGGGTATTATTACTCCCATTTTTCCTGTTTTTACAAAGGTGTCAAAAACACCAATTGCTGTTAGAAGGCATGCTAAAAAGATAAGGGTTATTATCATAAAGATGGCTGAGTCGTTTCTTGATATTTCAAATAGGTATGAATATAGTTCAATTAGAAAGTTGCCTAGAGCTCCGATTAATCCTCCGACTACAAAGGCTGTTATGGCATTTAGTATTCTATTTTCGTTTGGGAGGTTTGTTTTTACTATTTCGTCGTATGTTTTATTTTTCATATAATCACCATTTTTATTATGGTGTTTTTCTTTTTTTTAATACAAAAAATAGGTTACTGTAACCTATTTCGTAGTCTGACTAGTATTTCTTTTTCTTCTCTCGATACTTTTGTTTGATTAATTCCTAATAGTTTTGATACTTCTTGTTGGGTTAATCCTTCTTCGTATCGTGAAATTATTATTTGTCTTTGTAGTTCTTTTAAGTTGTTTATTTCTGTTCTTAGGTCAAGGATTTCTTCGTTATATTTTTGTTCGTTGTAGGATGTTTTATTGTATAAGTTCTCTTCTTCGTCGTTGTCAAGTGATTCCACCAGTGCCGTTGCTTGTTTGGCATTTATTATTTCTTGTTCTTCTATTTCTAGGAATAATGATAACTCAAAGTCTGTTGGCTCTCTATTTAGTTTTTGATATAGAACTTCTTTGGCTTTTTGGATGGCTGTGTTTAGTTTTATTAATTCTTTGCTTATTTTTAGAGTATTGCTTTCTCTTATGTATTTTTTTACTTCTCCTTCGATGTAGAAGTATGCATATGATGAGAATTTTGTATTTTTATCTTGTTTATAGTTTTTGTAAGCATTTATTAGACCAATGGCAGCGGTTTGATATAAGTCTTCAAGATCGAAATAGTCTTTGTATTTATTTATTATGGAATAAATAAGGTTTTCATTTTGAAAGATTAATTCGTTTAAGTCTGTCATACTTGGACGTAATTGAAGACATCTTGTTCTTTGGTTACTTGAAGTAGATTTTTGGTTATTATTTGGTTGTTTTCAAATAGTTTATTTATTCCACATATAATTAGTTTGCCGTTCTTTTTTAATAGTCTGATGTAGTTTTCAAAGATTATCTCGACTGCTTTATTGTCTATGGATGATATATCATTTAGATTTATTAAGAGAAATTTTATGCCATTGGTTGTTATTAACTGGTTTAGGTCTTCTTCTAGAATAGTGCAGGCTCTTTTATTGAAGTTGCCACTTAGTCTTACTACAAATATGCCTTTTACAAATTCCATATCAATGTTATACATTTTTTATCGCTCCTTTAGTAATTTTTTTAAAAGGTATCCTAATATTAATAAGATTAGCAAAAGTATAACAGGTAATGTGTATATTATTTTGTTGGTTTTTGTTGGAGTAGTTATTTCATTTTTAGACATTTTTATTTCATTTTGTCCTGGTATTGTTTCAGTATAGACTAGGTTATCTTCTTCTTTGGTATCATTTAATGGAAGTGTAATTTTTTGGTTTTCTTTTGGGTTATTTTTTTGGGTTAGTTTTTTTAGGATAAACTGGTCTTTATCTTTTGTTAAGTATATTTGTTCAGTGATGCAATCTTGTTCATCTTTTATATAGTTTTCTAGGTTTTCATGATATCCATTTTGATATTCTCTTTCTATTTTGTAGTATTTAAACATGGTGTCTTGATAAGTATATTTTATTATATCTTCATTTTTAAAGTATAGTTTGGAATCTAGAGTTTCTTTAGTCACTATTTTTTCAGAGTCGTATTTATAGTTTATTATATTTTTTTTAGTAAAGGAAATGGTTTCCTCTTTTATGTCATAGTTATCAAATATTATCTCTTTTATATTGGTTATGTATTCATTTTGTCTATTTTTTGAATTATTAGAATCATATTTTTCTTTGATATCTTCTGGGTATAAATATGATGCTAAATATATTTTTTCGTTTCCACCATATTTTTTTAAGTGCAGTTTTATTGTTATATCTAAGGGATTTATTTTTCTCGGAAGGATGATGTCTATGTCTTCGTATAATAATTTTTGATAGAATCCTATTTTATTATCATTTAACAGACTGTAGTCTTTTGTGTTGTTTGTGCTAAAGATGTAGTTTATTTTTTGATTGTTGTCATATATTTCTATTTCATATGCATTTACACCGTCATTGATGGACAAGATTATTCTGTTTACCTTTTTTAAAGGATTGTAGTTATTATAGACTTCTTTTTTTATTATCCTGTTTGGTTTTTCTTCTGGTAATTGGTCTTGTTCTGTTGATGTTTTGATGATAAATTCTTCGCTTTTTTCGCTATATCCTTTATCATTTTCTCCTTCTAGATAGTAGTTGTCGCTTAGGATCTTTTTTGTTTTGTAAAATTTACATAGTGTTTTTGTTGCTAGAATTTTATTTGTTGGATTTAGTATTGTTTTGTTTGTTAATGCTAGGCTTTGTATTGGTATTAATGTTAGCATTAAAGTTATAATTATTTTTTTCATATTTTCACCTCTCATATATATAAAACAATTTTTTTTAGAAAATTCCTCACTTTTTTCTTGTTTTTTTGAAAAAGTTTTATTTTTTGAGAGTTTTTTGTGATTGTATTTTATGTTTGGATGTAGTTTCCTTTGTTTTTTGGTTAATATTAAAAAAGATGGTTTTTTCCATCTTTTTTACATTGCATCTTTTCTTGAGAAGTTTAGTCTTCCTTTGTTGTCTGTTCCTATGGCTTTTACAACGATTGTGTCTCCAGTTTTTACTACGTCTTCTACTTTTTCTACTCTTTCTTTTGATAGTTTTGAGATATGAACTAGTCCTTCACAACCTGGCCATAGTTCAACGAAGCATCCAAATGGTTCAGTTTTTATTACTTTTGCTTCGTATAGTTTTCCTTCTTCTACTTCTCTGGTGATGTCTTCGATCATTTTTACAGCTTTATCTATTACAGAATAATCATTGTGGTAAAGGATTATTCTTCCATCATCTTCAATATCTATTTTGATAGCATTTTTATCATTTACACTTATTACGTTACTTGAATCTTGAATGATTTTAGTTATAACGTCTCCTCCACGTCCAATGACGTCTTTTATTTGTGATTCTTTGATTTGAATTTGTTTTAGTTTTGGTGCGTATGGTGATAGTTCTTTTCTAGGTTCTGAGATGGCTGTTTTCATGTTTTCTAGAATTTCGAATCTTGCTTTTTTTGCTTGTTGTAGTGCTTCTTGAAGTATTTCTTTGGTTATTCCTTGGATTTTTATGTCCATTTGTAGGGCACATATACCGTTTTTAGTTCCTGCGACTTTGAAGTCCATGTCACCAAAGTGGTCTTCTGCTCCTTGTATGTCTGTTAGAATTGTGTACTTATCGCCATTTGTTATTAGACCCATGGCAATTCCTGCGACCATGTCTTTTATTGGAACTCCAGCGGCCATTAGTGACATACAGCCAGCACATATTGAGGCTTGTGATGATGAACCGTTTGATTCTAATACTTCAGATACTACTCTTATTGTGTATGGGAATTCTTCTTCGGTTGGTATTACTTGGGATAAAGCTTTTTCTCCAAGGGCACCGTGTCCGATTTCTCTTCTTCCTGGGGCTCCATATCTTCCTGTTTCTCCGACACTGAATTGAGGGAAGTTATAGTGATGCATGAATCTTTTTCCTTCTTCATCTGATAGGCCATCTAGAATTTGATATTCGCTTATTGAACCTAGGGTTGTAACGCTTAGTACTTGAGTTTGTCCTCTTGTGAATAAGGCTGAACCGTGGGTACGTGGTAAAAGGTCTATTTCAGATGATAGTGGTCTTATTTCGTCTATTTTTCTTCCGTCTGGTCTTATTTTTTCATCTGTTATTAGTCTTCTTATTTCTTCGTATTCAATTGCTTCCAAGACTTCATTTACTTGTTTTAAGATTTTTTCTTGTTCATCTTTTTCTTTGTATATTTCTTTGAATTGTTCTCTAACTTCTTCTTTTAGTTCGTCTATTTTTTCTTGACGAGCAAGTTTTTCTTCGATTTGAATGGCATTAATCATCTTTATAGTAATCATGTCTCTTACTTTGTTGTTTATTTCGCTGTCTATGGTTATGATTGGGTATTCTTTTTTTGGTTTCCCTACTTCTTTTATGATTTGTTCTTCAAATTCAATTAAGTCTTTGATGGCTTCATGACCGAACATTAGAGCTTCTAGCATGTCTTCTTCGGATACTTCTTTGGCTGATGATTCAACCATGTTAATTGCATTTTTTGTTCCTGCGACTGTTAAGTAAATATCGCTTTGTTCTTGTTGTTCTGGGGTTGGATTTATTATAAAGTTATTGTCTATTCTACCTACTATGACTGAGGCGATTGGTCCCATAAAAGGTAGGTCGCTTATTGATAGGGCTAAACTTGAGCCAAATAGTGCAGTCATTTCTGGTGAATTTGCAGTGTCTACTGATAAAACATTGTTTACTACTTGAACTTCATTTTTAAACCCTTCTTTGAATAGTGGTCTAATTGGTCTATCGATTAGACGGGCTGCTAATGTTGCGTTTTCGGTTGGTCTTCCTTCTCTTTTTATGAAGCCTCCGGGTATTTTGCCTACTGAATATTGTTTTTCTTGGTATAGAACCATAAGGGGAAAGAAATCTCCGGTTGTTGGTTCTTTTCCGTTAGTTACTGCGGTTAAAACTACTGTATCACCGTATCTTACTAGGCATGATGATGATGCTTGTTTTGCTAATTGTCCTATTTCTACTACTATTTTACGACCTCTAAAGTCATATTCAAATGTTTTTTTCATTGTTCCTCCTAAAATAAAAGACACTAAAAAATAGTGCCTACTTTCTTAATCCTAATTTTTTAACGACTTCACGATATCTAGTAACGTCTTTATTTTTTAAGTAGTTAAGTAAACTTCTTCTTTGTCCTACTTTCTTTAAAAGACCTCTTCTAGAATGGTAATCGTGCTTGTGTTCTTTTAAGTGTTCTGTTAAGTTTTTAATTTCTTCTGTTAAAATTGCTATTTGTACTTCAGCAGAACCTGTATCTTTTTCACCTCTTGCGAAGTTTTTTATGATTTCTTGTTTTGCTTCTTTGTTTAAAGCCATTTTTTTACCTCCTTATATTTTTCACCAATACCTAGATAACAAGGTTTTTCGTTTATCCAAGAAATGGAACATCATTAATATACTATAAATATATGTTTTTTGCAAGTGTTTTTTAACATTTTTAAAAAGATTGGATAATTCCAATCTTTTTATTATTTTATATAGATAGATTTTGCACTTGACCAATTTGAATAGTATGTTGTTTTGTTTACAACTTTGTAAGTCCTAACTCTTACATAGTATTTTTTCTTTGCTTTTAAGTTTTTAATCTTTTTAGTTGTTGTTTTGTTAGAAATTTTGTATGTTTTTGCAGAATTAAATTTCTTGTTTGTAGAATATTGTATTTGATATCCTGTTGTTTGTGTTCTCATTTTACTTACTTTGACAGTCATTTGTTTTTTGCCTCTGGTTATTTTTGATATTTTGTTAGCTTTAGGATTTATTGTAAAGTATAGTTTTTCTGGTTTCAAGTTGCTGTATTTTCCTAAGTAAGTTATTTGAACATAGTATTTTCCTACATTTTTCCTTCCACTTTGGTATGTTATTTTATAATCAGTATTGTTTATTAATTTTTTTCCTAAGCCATTTGTTACTGTAACTGCTGGGGTTCTTACTGAACCGTTATAATTATATGTAGTTGTGTTTAGTTTTTTTGTTTTTGGCAGTGATGAAATTATTATTTCTTTAGCTGTTGTGTAAGTCATTCCGCTTTTTGTTTCTGTTTGGTTGTTATTAATTATACTTGTTGAAGGAATGTATGTTTCTAGCTTGGCGTTCATTGGAATAGTTATACCCCCAAGAGTGCTTGTAGAGCTTGTTTTTGTTTTTAATTCATTTAAGGTAACGTTAGCATCTCCCATTATTTGGATTCCTGCTGCTTGTTTTGTTATGAATTCCCCACCGTTTATTGTAGCGGTTTTTGATATTCTTGCGGCATGACTAGTTTCTGATTCAAATGTACCACCATTTATTATAGCCTTTCCGTCTTTTATGTATATAGCATTTAATTTTGAGCTAAATGTACCACTTTTTATTATTAATTCTGAGTCTTTTCCTGATGTTTCAATGGCTATTCCACTTGATGATGTTTTTGATAGTGTTATATTAGTGTTTTCAATTGTTACCTTAGCATTTGAAACTGAGATTCCATTTGTGGCAGTAGGATTACCTAATGTTATATTGGAATTTTTTATATTTATTGTTCCCTCGGCTCCTGCTGATACTCCAGTTTTTTCTGCTTTTATTGTTGAATTATCAATATTTATAGTGTTGGTGCCATAATTATAAACTGCAGGGCTTGTACTGTCGGCAACGATTGTTGTGTTTTCAATTTTTAGTTTGTTAATTCTAGAATTATTGTAAATCGTTATTCCCTTTTGAGCTCTTATGTAATCTTTGTTAGTATTACTTGTATCTGTTATGGTAAAATCTTTTGAATTACTATATAGGATTATTCCTCCGTCTACTTCTGACGTGAAGTAGATGCTGTTCCCATTTAAGTCTAGAACGATGTTTTCTTCATTATTAAAGATAATTTTATTGTTTGATTCTAAGCTTTTGGTCAATTTTATAGTGTTTCCACTTATTTTTGCTGTTCCCCCATAGTAGTAAATATAATAAAGTAAGTCTTCTTTGGTTGTAATTATTCCTGGTGTTTTTCCAGTTTCAGCATTTACATTAATGTATCCTAATGATAAAAATAAAGTAAATACTAGTAATAATAATTTGAATTTTTTCATTTTCTTTTCCTCCTAAGGATATTATAGCTTTTTTTGTTTTTCTAGTATATATGCCAAAGGTAATATTTTTTCTTGATTAAATATTACTTATGTCATTATTGATTTTTGCTTTTTTCAACATTGTTTTTTGTATTTGTTTCTTTTTTTGGAATTAATAAATGTTTTTCGGGGGAATGATTTTTTCTTATTTTATTTTTGCAATTGATTCGACTTTTTTTATGTAAATTTTTGTGTAAAGAAAAAAAGACTTATTTATATTCTTTTAGGAGTCTTTTTTGTTCTTTTTTTAGATATTTTTGTTGTTTTTTGTATTCTTTTTTGTTCAGTGTACTAATGTGTTCGAATCGGCAATTTTCTTCTTGGTCTATATCATTAAAAATATAGGGTTCTTTTTGTTTTATTTTATTGTATGTTTCTGTTTTTTTACCTGTTGGTGTTTGTGTTAATTCATAGGTGTAAGCATTTTTATCTTTCAGAATAAACATAGCTTTATGGATTATGTTAGCATTTGTTGTATTTTTTTCAGTCATATAGTATGTTTTTAATTCATTTTCTATATATTCTTCAGTTACGACAGTCTGAATGTCATTTTCTTCTTTGATGTCTTCAACAAATATCATGTTTTTGTAAAATCTGATTGTTATGTTTTGTCTTAGTGTTATTTTGTCGTCTTGTTTTTTTATTTTTATTTCTATGATTGTTTCTTCTTCTGTTTGAAAAAATTGTATTCCTAGATTTTTTGTATTGTCCATCGTTGCTTGAAAAAAGCCATTTGTTAGTTCTGCTAATCTGAATGTGCTTTCCTTATATATTTGCCATTCTATTTCATGTACTAGTTTATTATATTTTTCATTTTTTATTATTTTGTCAAATAGTTCTATTGTCTCTTCATTAATCATTAAAACCCACCTCTTCTTTTATTATAAATTAAAAGGATAGAAAAATAAACATTTTCTACCCTATTTATCAAATTAATTATAACTATTTAGTGTAGTTTCCGCCGCTTAATTGAGACATTCCTCTTTCAACTAAACGTTTAGTGATTTCTCCACCAACTGAACCATTAGCTCTTGAAGTAGCATCTGGACCTAAAGTTACACCAAATTCTCTAGCTATTTCATATTTCATAGCTTCGATTGCTTGTTTAGCTCCTGGAACTACTAGCTTGCTATTTGCCTTGTTTTGATTCATTGTTTTTCACCTCCTATACATTAATAGAATGTGAATTTTTGACAATTTCATACATTTTTTAGATTGGTAATTTTTGGTTTATAGAATATCGCTAAATTCGTTTTCTTCTTTTATTTTTAAAACAATTGTGTCTTTTATTGATTCTTTTATTAGTTCTTGATATTTTATCTTTTCTTCTTCTTTTAAGCATTTTTCATGTTTAGGATTTATTACTGGATGTTTTGGTACAAATATAGTACAACAATCTTCATATGGAAGGATGCTTGTTTCATAAGTATTTATTTTTTTTGCTATGTCAATTATTTCTAATTTGTCTAAACAAGCTACTGGTCTGATTACTGGAATTTTAACAACTTCGTTAATTACTTTCATGCTACTTAGAGTCTGACTTGCTACTTGTCCGATTGATTCACCATTTATTAACACTAAGTGTTCATTGGTATTTGCTATTTGTTCGCTTATACGATACATCATTCTTCGTAGAATAGTTATAATATATGTAGAATCACAATTTTTGTAAATTTCTTCTTGAAGTTTTGTGATCGGTACAACGTACAGATTAATTTCGTTTGTGTATTTCAATAGTTCTTTGGCTAGGCTTTTTACTTTTTCTCTTGCATTTAGGCTTGTGTGTGGTATGGCTTCAAAGTAAATTGCGTCTATTTTTATTCCTCTTTTTAGTGCTAAGTATCCAGCAACTGGTGAGTCGATTCCTCCAGAGAGCATTAATAATCCTTTTTGTTGTACGCCAACAGGGTATCCGCCTTTTCCTAGGATGTCATTAAAGTATATGTATGTATCTTCTTTATTTATTTCTATTTTTACGAATATTTCTGGATTGTTTACGTCTACTTTAATATTTTTTATGTTTTTAAGAATGTGGCCACCTATTATATTGTTGAATTCCATGCTTGGTATTTCAAATGTTTTGTCTCTTCTTTTGGTTTCTACTTTAAATGTTTTAAATTTTTTTTCTTTTAAAAGTTTTAGTGTCAAATTTTTGATGTCTTCAGTATTAGTATGTGCTTTATAGCAAATGTTAAACGCATGAATACCAAATGTATTTCCTACGATATTTAGAATTTCTTCAAGATTGTTGGTACATGTTATATACATTCTTGAGTGTTCTTTTATTATTTTTGCATCATATTTTTTTATTTTTTCATTTAAGTTGTTATATAGAGTGTTAATGAATTGTTTTCTGTTGTCACCTTTTGTTGTTAGTTCTCCATATTTTATAAGGATTATGTTTTCCATGGTTCACCTCTTTAAAAAAAATAAGCAATTGCTTATTTTTTAGTTATTTTCTTTTAAGAATTCAATTACTTTTCTTATTTCTAATTCATATTTTAGCATTTCGATGCCACCATACATTGATAGAAATTCGTTTTTGTCCATTTCATATCTTTTGCATAGTTCGTCAGCTTCATCGTTTGCTTCTTTTTCTGATACTTCGATTTTTTCTTCTTTTTTGATTTTATCAATTATGAATCTATAAAGAATGTGTTTTTCAGCTTCTGGTTTCATTTGTTTTCTTAGATCTTCTTCGGTTGATTTTGTTATTTCAAAGAATGTTTCAAGTGATAGTCCTTGCATTCTTACTTGTTCTTCAAATCTTTTAATCATGTGATTTATTTCTTCTTCTTTTAGTTCTTCTGGAATTTCTGTAGTTGTTTGTTCAGCAATCTTAGCAAGAATTTCATCAATGTATTTTTCTTCTAATTCGTGTTCTTTATTGGCTTTTATATTTTTTTCTATTTCTTCTCTTAGAGTTTCTTCTGATGTTACACCTTCAAGTCCTAAGTCTTCGAAGAATTCTTCATCTAGTTCTCTTGTTACTTTTTCTTTTATTTCATTTACTTTTACTTTGAATACTACTTCTTTTCCTTTTAGGTCTTCAACGTGATAGTCTTCTGGGAAAGTAAGTGTTATATCTTTTTCTTCGTCTTTTTTCATTCCTATTACTTGTTCTTCAAAACCTGGAATAAATGTTTTAGAGCCTATTTCTAGTGGATAGTTTTCTCCTTTTCCTCCTTCAAACGGAACACCGTCTTTGAAACCTTCAAAATCAATTACAGCGATGTTTCCTTCTTCTACTTCTCCAAATTCTTTTACAACTAGTTCGCTATATTTAGCTAATAAGTGTCCTACTTCATGATCTATTTCTTCTTTTGTTACTTTGGCTTCTTCTTTATTTATTTTTAGTCCTTTGTATTTTTTTATTTCTACTTCTGGCATTGTTGTAAT
This sequence comes from uncultured Bacilli bacterium, assembly GCA_934096805.1. Classification (GTDB taxonomy): domain Bacteria; phylum Bacillota_I; class Bacilli_A; order RF39; family UBA660; genus JAEDJI01. The sequence continues at coordinate 23,593 of CAKOMW010000001.1, forward strand.
AACGAATTCTAATTCTACACCGTCTTCTCCGATTGATTTTATATCAACTTTTGGGTCAATTATTGGTTCATAATTATTTTCTTTTATTGCTTTATCATAGGCTGTCGGTAGTAAAGTATCGATTGCTTCCATGTATAGTGACTCTTTTCCTACTTTTTTGAAATAGATGTCTTTTGGTACTTTTCCTTTTCTAAAGCCATCCATTTTTATGTCATTTTTCTTTTTATCGAATGCTTTGTCTATTGCATTTTCAAATTCTTCTTTTGTAAATTTAATTGTTACATTGTGTATATTATTGTTTTTTTCCATATTATCTCTCCTTTTCGTAAATATTATATAATATTTATTTATTAATATCAAGGAAAAATGTGGCAATCACTAAAAAAATAGTTTAGTTAATTGTCAGTGTAATTTCGATATTTTTTATTTATTTTTTTGTATACTTGGAAAATAGTTTGATTTAGCAATTATTTTCTTTATATATGAGAAAAACAAGTTTTTTACTTGTTTTCTAGGTCTGGTTTTGGGGTTTCAATTAATCCTTGGAGTTTTTTCTTTATTTTTCCTACTACACTCATATTAGGGAAAGCTTTTACAAGGCGTTTTGAGAAGTATGATTTTTTTGTGAATATTTCTCTTATGTAAGTGTTTACATCTTCGGTTATGTCTTTGTTTATCGAACTTATTCCTTTTAGGGTTTGTTTGTATCCTGATACTACGATAAATGAGAATATAAAGTCTATTACAAAGATTGTAGCAATTATTATTGATAGGATATTTAAGCCAATAGGATTCATTTTTTCATATAGATTTATGAAGAATGGGTTTAAAAAGTATATTACTAGTAAGGCTACCAAGCCAAAAGGGACCATTGTTTCTAGGCATATTCTTCCATTTATATTAAATTTTCGATTGCTGTAGTCCCACCATCTTGCTTTGAATAGTTTTTCCATTAGTAGGCTTGTAAAGTATTCTAGTAATGAGCATATTACTATGGACATACAGAATAAACTGAATGCTGAGTCTTGGTATCTACTTAGAAGTATGGTTATTAAAAGTCCTCCGACGCCGTAGATTGGAATATATGGGCCAAGCATGAATCCTCTGTTGTATAATTTTTTGGTACCAATAAAGACATATACTGTTTCAAGAATCCAACCGATTGTGGCATAGGTTATGAATAGCATAAAGTAAATTTGGATAGTTTGGATGGTCATTATATCACGCTCCGTATAAGTTATATTATGAGTATATCAAATATTGATTATAAAAGCAAAGTATTTCGAACGATTAATTAATACTAATTTCGTGTTTTGTAGGATATTTTGGTTTTTTATTGCAATTATGTTTTTCTTGTTTTAAAATTGTGTTTTTTTGTGTAAGATTAATTATGAGTACGATTGATAAGGAAATTGATAATTATAATCTTCAGATAGTTGCTTCTCTTTTGTTTGTGGTTTCTATTTTTATTTCGATTTTTCTTACTTATAGTGAAGAGCTTGGATTGTTTAATAGGAATACTTTGAGTAGAGGTTGTGTGAATAAGGTTAATATTTTTAACAGAATTTTTGCTTTGGGTATTTTGTGTATTTTTTTATATTCTAGCTTTGTTACGCGAGATATTGCGATTGATAAGGGTCATAATGTAGAGGAGCATAATTTTAGAATTTTTATTAATTTGATTACTCTTGTTCCTGCGCTTCTTACTTTGTATGTTGCGGTTAAATATCAGGGTGAGGATATTGATTTTGGGGAAAGTCCTTTGTAATGAATGCAGAATAGTATTAAATGATAGTTAAATAAGAAGTGGATATTTTGTTTATTGTAACCAATCTTCTTTGTTAGAAATGTTCTTTCTTTGTATATCAAAAAAGTGCTTGGCGCACTTTTATTTTTTAATAATCACAGTTTCCTGGGGTTCTTGGGAATGGGATTACGTCTCTTATGTTGTCTACTCCGGTTAAGTATATTAGCAGTCTTTCAAAGCCCATGCCGAATCCTGAATGGTAGCATCCTCCGTATTTACGTAGATTACAGAACCATTCGACTGTTGTTTCGTCGACGTTCATTTCTTTCATTCTTGAAATTAATTTGTCGTAATTTTCTTCTCTTTGTGAACCTCCCATTAATTCTCCTGCTCCTGGTACTTCAAGGTCTACGGCAGCAACTGTTTTGTTGTCGTCGTTTAGTTTCATGTACCAAGCTTTTATGTCTTTAGGCCAATTGGTTATGAATACAGGACCGTTGAAGTATTCGGTTATGTATTTTTCGTGTTCTTTGGCGATGTCGTCATCATAGCTTGGTTCAAATTCCCATTTTATGTCTGCTTTTTTTAGGATGTCTATTACGTCGTGATGGGTAATTCTAGTGAATTTTGATGTTGTTAGTTTTTCTAGTTTTTCTTTTAGGCCTTTTTGAACGAATTTATCAAAAAATTCTATTTCATCAGAGCATTTTTCTAACACTTTTGTTACAATGTATTTTAGCATTTCTTCTTCGATGTCCATTAGTCCTTCTAAATTGCAGAAGGCTATTTCTGGCTCGATCATCCAGAATTCATTGGCGTGAACTTTGGTGTTTGAGTTTTCGGTTCTAAATGTTGGACCGAAGGTGTAGATTTTTTTATAGGCCATAGCGAAGGCTTCACCATGAAGTTGACCTGTTCCGGTTATGTAGGCTTGTTTGCCAAAGAGATCTTTGCTCATGTCGACTTTGTTGTCTTCGGTTTTTGGTAGATTGTTTAGGTCAAGGGTTGTGATTTTAAACATTTGGTCACTACCTTCACAGTCAGTGGTTGTTATAAGTGGTGTGTGGGCGTAGACGTAACCTCTTTCTTGAAAGTATTCATGGATGGCCATGGCTGTTATGCTTCTTACTCTAAAGATAGCATTGTATAGATTTGTTCTTGGCCTTAGGTATGCTTGTTCTCTTAGAAATTCGTTTGAATGTCTTTTAGGTTGGATTGGGTAGTCTTCTGGGCATGATCCTTCGAGTGTTATGTTTTTTACTTTTATTTCAAAGTCTTGTCCTTTTCCTTGTGACTTTATTACGTATCCAATTACTGTAATGGCACTTCCAATATGATATTTTTGGATTTCTTCGAATTGGTCTAGGTTGTTGTCATATACTAATTGTACATGTTTAAAGTATGTTCCGTCTGAGAAGTCAATGAAGCCATATTCTTTTTGTTTACGATGATTTTTTATCCATCCTTGTAGTTTTATTTCTTGATTCATTAGTTTTTCTATATTTTGATATAGTTCTTTTACGTCCATATAGGTTCCTCCTTGTAAAAAAAATCAATACTGATAGGAGCGTTTTATCGCGGTACCATCCTTATTGATTACTTATTTTATATAACGGTTTTGCCCGGCTTATCCTACTTTTTTTCAGATAAACATTCAGTAGTGTTATACTATTAATCTTGATTGTTGGCTTTCACCTTTTCCAACTCGCTTCGAATTAGTTTTTAATAGTACGTGTCTACGTCATCAATTTATGTATTAATTTTATATCATTATATTTAGTTTGTCAATTAGTTAGATGCTAGTTTTGTTTCATATCTTTATTATTTATAGTTATTATTAGAAAAATCAGGCTTGCGATAAAGATTAAGAAACTTCCTAGGAGTGAGTATTTTGTGCATTGTTTTTTCTTATTTAAGCATATTAATTGGCTGTTTTTTTATTAAAATATGCCTAGTATTTCATCTTCTTTAACGTCGATGTTTAAGTAATTGGATTGTTTGCCAAGTCCAGGCATTGTTTGGATATCGCCGGTTAGAATTGTTATTATTTTAACGCTGTTGTTTATTTTGTAGTTGTTTATTGTTATATCAAAGTCTTTAGGATATCCTAAGAGCTTTGGGTTATCTGTTATGCTATATTGAGTTTTTGAAATACATATTTTATAATCTTTGAAGTTTTGATTTAGGTTTTCTAATTCTTTTTTTAGTCCTTTTTTATATTTTACATTTTTAGCTTGATAGAATTTTTTACAGATGTTTTCTATTTTTGTTATTATATCATCGTTTTCGTTGTATAGGTTTAGTTTTTTTGTGTTTGGTTTGTTTGCGAGCTTGGTTACTGTACTTACTAATTGTTCGTTGTTTTTAGGACCGTTGTTATAGATGTCGCTTATTGCAAATGGAGTGTCTTCTTGTTTACAAAAGTTTTTTACGTATTCTATTTCTTCATCTTTATCGTCTTTGAATTTATTTAAGACTACTAGAATGTTGTCGTTGGCCATTTTCATTTTTTCAATGTGGAATTTTAGGTTTTGAATTCCTTTTTTTAAATTGTTTTCTCCATTGTATTTTAGACTTCTTATGGTTGATGTTATTATTATTAAATCAGGATATATATCTGCTTCTGGGCATTTGATGTCTAGGAATTTTAAAGCTCCCATGTCACTTCCAAATCCAGCTTCGGTTATAGTATAGTCTGATAATGACATTGCTAGTTTTGTGGCAATTATTGTATTGCATCCGTGAGCAATGTTGGCGAATGGTCCTCCATGGATTATGGCAGGATTTTGATATAAGGTTTGAACTAGGTTGGGTTTTATTGCGTCTTTTAGAAGAGCTAGGACCGCTCCTTCACATTTTAAGTCTTTTAGATAAATGTATTTTCCTTCTTTATTTGTTCCAATTATTATGTTTTTTATTTTTTCTCTTAGGTCTTCAAAGTCTTTTGCTAGACAAAAAATCATCATTAGTTCTGAGGCTGCGGTTATTGTGAAGTGGTCTTTTCTATCTTTTAGAGTTACTTCTCTTAGGGCACGGTCGTTTAGGTCTAGGCATCTTTGAAAGATAACTTTTTCTATTTGAAGTTCATTTCCAAAATGGATGTGATTGTCTATTATTGATGCAATTAAATTGTTGGCACTTGTTATGGCATGGAAGTCTCCATTAAAGTGAAGGTTTATGTCGTTTGAAGGCATTACTTGAGATAGGCCTCCTCCGGTTGCTCCACCTTTTATTCCGAATACTGGTCCTAGCGAAGGTTCTCTAAGGGCAAGTATGGCTTTTTTCTTATGGTAGTTCATGGCATCGCATAAACCTATTGAAAAGGTTGTTTTTCCTTCTCCATACGGGGTTGGGTTGGTGGATGTTACAAGTATTAATTTTGATTTTGGTTCATTTTTTTGTTCATTTATTTTTGCCTTGTATGTTCCATATAGTTCAATATCATTTTTTTTAAGGCCTATTTTTTTGGCAACTTTTTCTATTGGCAACAGTTCAAACTGTTTTGTTATTTCGTAATCAGTCATAGTTTCATCTCCTTTTTATTTATTATATCATATTTGATTCATTTTTTTCTTATTTGTAGTATAATATAGATAATTTTATTAATTGCAACTTATTTTATACAAAATGATAATGGTTTTTGGTAGTGCAACTAATATTATTTATACTATAATTTGGGTGGAGGTGAAGAAAATGAGGTTTTGTGATAAGTTACTTAATCTTAGAAAAAAGAATAATTTTTCTCAGGAACAACTTGCAGAAAGGCTTGGTGTTTCTAGACAGTCTGTTTCCAAATGGGAAAGTGGCGGTACCTATCCTGATATGGAAAAAATGATTTTATTGTGTGAAATTTTAAATTGTACTTTAAATGAATTGATGGATGATGGCATTATTGATGATGGAAATAAGGAAATTAGTAGATTTCATTTTGGGGATTGGATGCATGATTTTTTTAAGTATATTACTAATACTTATAATATGTTTTGTAATATGAAGTTTAAGGATAAAATCAAATGTCTTCTTGAAATGATTTTTATAGGATTTATTATTTGGATTTTTGGTTTAATTGTTTTTAGCATTTTTAATAGTTTAATATTTGATTTGTTTTTGAATATTCCTAAAGTTGGCTATATAATTGATGCTGTTTTTGAGAAGGTCCTTACTTTGATTTTATTTGTTTTAGGAGGGGCATTGTTTCTTCATTTGTTTAAGATTAGATATTTGGATTATTTTGTTACAATTGAAGATAAGAATGTGAATAATCAAGTAGTTGAAGCGCCGGTTTTTGAGGGTGAGACTTCGAATGTTTTGGGAAATAGAAAGCAAGAAAAAATTATTATAAGGGATCCAAAGCATTCGTCATTTAGCTTTTTTGATGGTTTAGCAAAGGTTGTTGTCTTTGGTATTAAGATTTTTGCCTTTTTCTTAGGATTAACTTTCGTTTTTGCTTTTATTGGTTTTGTTTTTACTTTAGGTTTAACTGGTCTTATGTTGAAATATGGAGTTATTTTCTTGGGATTTTTCCTTTTTGTTCTGGGACTAGTTGTAATAAGTTATTTGATTGTAAAGTATATTTATGATTTTATTTTTGACAGAAAGCATCATTATAAAGGAGGATTTATTGTACTTATTTCTAGTTTTATTGTTATTGGAATTGGAATGGCAATTAGTTTTAATGAGTATATAGGATTTGAACGTTTGAAGGATAATTCGGATTTAGAATATGTTACTGATACTTTGAATATTGATTTTAATTCTGATACTAGGATTTATAATTATAATGATGTAGTTATTGATAATAAATTAGATAATGTAAAAGTGGAAGTAAAGCATTTAAAGAATGTTGATTTTAGTTATAAAACTAGTAACGATTTGGATTATAGTGATTATTATTATTTCTATAATGAAGGAGATTTTTTTGATAATTTTAATTTGTTACTTAGTGATCTAAAGAATAAGAAAATAAGAGATTATAGTTCTTTCTATGAAATGGAAGTTAAGTTGTATTTATCTTATGATAATTACAAGAAATTGATTAAAAATAATAGTTATGAGTAGTTTTTCTACTCTTTTTTCATATAGTTTATTATATGAGATGTATGGATAGTAAACTTGGTTTTGGTAAAACTAATAAATTAGGTATCTTTGATATTATGTGGCTTTATGTTTTTGGAGGCTTTACAGGATTTGTCTGTGAGACTTTATTTCATCTTTTGAAGTATCATGAGTTTGTTAATAAACAGGGTATGCTTTTTGGTCCTTTTAAGCCTCTTTATGGTTTTGGTGCGATTGTAATGTTTATTATTTATAGAAATGTTAAAAGAAAAAAACACAGTTTTGTTTTTTTATCTGGTATTGTTTTAGGTAGTGTTTATGAATATTTTGTTAGTTTTTTTGAGGAAAAGTTTTTAGGTTTTAATTCTTGGTTGTATTCAGATGGACCGTTTGTTATAAATGGTCGTGTTTATATTCCTTATTGTCTATTATGGGGATTTATTATTTTGTTTTTTTATCTTATTATTCCTTGCTTGAAGGGACTTTATCGAAGATTTATTAATCATGAATGGTTTTATTGGGTTTCTATTGTTGCTTTTGTTTTCATGTTATTTAATTTAATTCTTACTTTGTTTGCTGTCTCTAGGTATGTGGATAGGTGTAATAACATTGATGCTCAGACTTTTATAAGTAGAAAGGTTGATAGTTTATATGATGATAGTTTTATGAGGAAAAGATTTCCTAATATAAGGGCTGCAAAGGATTAGAACATAATAAAAGATATTAACTTTTTTTGTTAATATCTTAGTAATTATTCGTCATCTTTTCTTGGTGGATATTTCTTTTTTTCTTCCATCATGTATTGGGTTACTTTAGTTTCTACTTCATCTAACGATGCTTTGCTTAAGTTTGTGACTACTACTAGTTCTTTTATAGTGTCTATTTTTATTTTGCCCCAGAATAGTCCAGCGATTACCGTCAAATCATTAAACATGTCTGGTGTTATTGAATATAGGAAGTAACCAAATAGGAGTCTATCTTGAGCAATAATTAGTCTTTTATTGGTAATTACGAATACTGATGTTGATATTATATCATACCAGTTGTCGTTTCTTTGTCCTGTAAATACGTATAAAACTTCTTCATCATAGTTTAGATGTTTTTCTGCTATTTTACAGTGATTTTTCAATCTCCAAGCTACAGTCGATGGGTATCTCTTTTTAAATGCTAATGCTTGTTTATAGATATTATTATTCATTATTCAACCACCTTATTTTTTTGTAAGAATGAAATTAATTCATTAGTATCAACGTATCCACTTAGGACGTCTATTCTTTTGCCGTCTTTATATAGGAAATTAAGCGGGGTTCCCCAATCTTCTTCGTCAAAATATTTGTCGCTTTTATATAGTTGTTCTCTTTGTTTTTCTGTTATGTCTTCACGAGCTAGGTCTACGTAGTATACGTTGAATTCTTTTTCTTTTAAAGCTTCATTTATTGATTGTTTAAACATTGTACAATAACTACATTGATTGCTTCCGATGAACATAAAGTGATATCCTTCTGATTTTATTATTTCTAAGTATTCGTCGATACTTACTTCAATGTATTTTCTTTCAATAGCACCTTTTTTCATTAGTCCTTGTAGTAGTTTGTAGTCTTTATAAGTTTTATCTTCATATGAGTATGTTTTTTTCTTATTTTCGTAAATAGCAAGGGATGTAGTTTCTTTGTCTAATGTTTCTTTTTTTTGATTATCTGTTAAATCTTCAGTGTTTACAAAGTATGATGATAAGTTGCTTGTTTTTACTACTTCTAGTACGTTATTATATGCTGTACTGTCTGTTTCTCCAAAGTAAACTATAAATTCCTTTCCTTCTTCTTTTAATTCTGTATATTCTTGATAAGTTATTTCTTTTAAGGGTTTTTTAGTTAAACATGCGCCAAGAATTATTAATCCTATTAATAGTAGCACTACTATTCCTACGAATATAACTGTATTTTTGTTTTTATTTATGAATTTTTTCATTTTGATACCTCCTTGTGTTAATTTTATCATTTTTTGTGTGTTAAGTAAAGTTAAATCATTTAATATGCGCTTTAAAATTAGAAAATCTGGTGTAAAAAAACATTAGGTTGTTTGCCTAATGTTTCGATTTGTATTTTTATTATTATATTTTTTATTCTTGTGTTATTGGTTGTTCAATTGTAGTTGTTGTTTGATTTTTTACTTGTCTTAATTTTTCATAGTAAATAGTAATTGCTGTTTGATAATATGGTATTATCCATATTAATAGTATCCCTAATGTTAGCATGCATAGTAAAAACCATCCAAAGAAACTGAGTACAAAAACAAATAAATCGGCTTTGTAACCTTTCATCATGTTCCAACTTTTTTTAATTCCGTCTAGAGCATCTGTTACTTGTTCATCTGCCACTAAGTAATTGAACATTGTAAATCCTAGTGATAATATGATACCTGGAACTATTAATAAAACGAACCCTATGCTTGTAAATATTGTAATTAAAATGTAACCCAGAAGTACTGTGCCCCAACTATCTTTTAACACTGATAGTGCTTCATTTAATGGCATAAATTTTCCTGTTCTTACAAAGTTAATCATATATTTTATGTATCCTACTATAAATAGTGCTTGAAGCATTGATATTATAAAGTTAACTATGTATCCAGCATTGGTGTTAGTTCCATTTGTGTTTGTTAATGGTACTCCAAGTAGTTCAATTGCATATGTTATTACGAATATTATTATCGTCATTAATATTAATGGCATTAGAATATTCCATTTATTGCCTTTGTATTTTGCTTTGGCTTCTTCTTTAATTTGTTTCCTGTCCATAATTTTACCTCCTATAGTTTAATTATATACTTTGTAACAAATAAAAGTCAATAAATATTGTTTTTCCTATAAAGTAAGGACTTTTTTTTGTTTTTTATTTTGTGTTTGTAAGATGAAAAAATAAAAACTGACAGATAGATTTTATTTTCTATTTGTCAGTTTATTTTTTTATTGTTTTTTTCTTTCGTCCAATTTGTAACTAGAACATATTGTTTCATCTTTTTCTGTTGCTTCTTCATCTTGATTTTTGACTTCTATTTCTTCTAGATTACACATATCGCTATCGCAGTTGCAGTGTTCACATGAATGAACATCACATTTTATTGTTTGTTTCTTTTTCATTTTATCACCCTTATTATTATTGGCGATATTTTATTTTTTATACTTTAGTCTTATTAATTTTGAGAAACTCGCTATAAATGGAAGAACAGGAGTTCCACTTCGATAAATTGTTGTAGACTTTCCTCCATGAAATAGTGGCTCCAAAACAATGTTTTTGTTTTTTATTAGACAACCGAACCCTTCAAGTTCTTTGTCTTCGATTGTTATCAAGTCAATATCATTGTAGTTTAGTGTTTCATAATTATTTGATATATCTGTATGATAGTAACATTTTTTATTTTTTAAGAAGTCGATTATTTCGTTTTTGTTTGTGGCATTTGAAATGCTTACTAGAACTGTATTGTTGTCAATTAGTTCATTTAGTTCGTTGATGTCTATTTTATTGTTTTTAAGTTTTATTGTTTTTATTTCAAGTGATGAATTTTTTAATGGCAATGATATTGTGTCATCTGTGTTTTCGGAAATTATTACATTTTTGTTTTTATGTAATTTGTCTAATCCAAAAATCACTAAATTATTTGATTCGCATCTACCACTGGTGTAGATTACTTCTTTGTTTTTTAGATTTAGTGTTTGAAGAATTTGGTTTGTGGATGCATTTTCAAGTTGTTTTGATTTTGTTCCTAGTTTATGAAGTGAGTTGCTGTTTCCTATAAAGTCTTGGGATACTTTTATAAATGTTTCTAGTATTTCTTTATTCATTTGCTATCACCTCGATTAATGATATTAGTTTATCAATATCTTGTTTTGTGGTTAGGTATGAAAGGCTTATTCTTACGCTTGTTTTGGCTGTTTCTATATTGTTTGTTAAAGCATATACTGCTTTAGAGTAGTCATTGGTGTTTGAACAAGCGCTTTTGGTGGAGATTAAGATATCGCTCATTTCTAATCTGTGGAGTAGTGTTTCTGGTTTATAATTTTTTATGCTTATGTTTAGAGTGTGAGGTATACAGTTTTCATTGCTGTTTATAATAATATTCTTGTTGTTTAGGTTTTTCAATTTTTCTTTGGCATATGTATTTATTTCTTTTACATGTTTATATTGTTCGCTGTTGTTTAGTGATATTTCTAATGCTTTAGTAAATGATTTTATAAGGGAGTAATTGTATGTTCGTTGCCCATATAGAATTGGAATTAAGTTTAGATTTTGTTTTTTTAGAAGAATGCCAATGCCTTTTGGTCCAAAGAATTTGTGTGAAGTGAAGCTTATCATGTCGCATGTTGAAAAGTCTATATTTATTTTTCCTATGCTTTGGGTCATATCGCTATGGAATGTTATTTTGTTTTTGTTTAGAATTGTTCCGATCTCATTTATTGGTTGAAGTAGACCTGTTTCACTGTTTACTGAGGCGATTGTGGCTAGGATAGTTTTGTCTGTGATGAGTTTTTTTAAGTGGGAAATATCTACTACTCCATCTATTAAATTGACGTAATCTATTATAAATCCTTGTTTTTCATAGAATGCTAGGCATTCGATTATTGATGAGTGTTCTAGTTTTGTTGTAATGATATGGTATCCTTTTGTCTGGTATTTATTAAGAATGCCAGATATTGCGGTGTTGTTTGATTCGGTTGCTCCGGATGTGAATATTATGTCCATATTGGTTTTTAGTAATGATTGAATTTTTTGTTTTGCATTTTTCCCTAATTCATTTGTGTATTTTGTTTGGGAATGTTTTATGAATTCTTCTAAAACTGTTTTATTTACTGGGGTTGTAGCACTGTAGTCAAAATATAACATATAAATCACCATGTATTATATTAACATTTTTTTAATTTTTTTGCAAAAGTTATTGACAAATGCATTTGTTTTGGTATAATTGTATATGCCTACTATTTTAGTAGTTAGTGCAGATGTAGTTTAATGGTAGAACCTCAGCCTTCCAAGCTGACTACGTGGGTTCGATTCCCATCATCTGCTCCATTGACGAATCTGTTCGAACTATTTAGTTTGAACTTGATATATAGAATCAATCGAAAGATTGATTTTTTTGTGTCTTACAAAGAAATCATCCTAAAGAAAGGATGGTGTTTATGATTAATATTATCAAACAAGAAATACCTATTGATGAATCACTTAAAAAGAAATTAGAGTTTATTTGTGATTTTTGTAATACTACTCCTACATTTATAAATGGAAGTATTAGAAAAATTGATAAATCTAATTTGGCTTATGTTGAACCTCACAAAGTAATTATCAATAATATAATGTTTCTTGTTTTTAATTATTCTAATGATGTTTATATCAAAAACTTTGGTAATAAAATTAAAATCAATGAATTAGAAGATTATTTAAAGCGTACCAACTAGTAAATTTGTCAAAAATAGTTTATAATTAAATTAGAAAAACTTATATCTGATTTATTTATGGGCGAAGTAGTACAAATAAGCCTAGTTGTACTGCTTCGCTCTTTTTTAGTAAAGGAGATGATGATAATTGGATGATGTAAAAAAAGTTTGTGGTCTATATATGAGAGTATCAACTGAAGATCAAGCACGAGAAGGTTTTAGTTTACCAGAACAAAAAGAAAGATTAGAGGCATATTGTAAATTCAAAGGCTTTGTTATTAAAGACTATTATACTGATGCTGGTATAAGTGCTAAAACAGGCAATTATAGACCTGAATTTGAAAGACTTAAAGAAGATATTAAATCAAAGAAAATAAACACTATAATTGCTTTAAAACAAGATAGAATAACAAGAAGTATTTTTGACTGGGAAGAACTTATGAGATTTCTTGAAGAAAACGACGCTTATCTTGATTGTGTTAATGATGATATTAATACTACTAATGCTAATGGCAAAATGGTTTCAAGAATATTAATGAGTGTATCACAACAAGAAATAGAAAGAACAAGTGAAAGAACTAAGGTTGGTTTAGCAGGTGCAATTAAACAAGGACACATACCGCATCAAGCACCACTTGGTTATAAACATGAAAATAAAAAATTAGTTATAGACCATTTAACAAAAGACGTTGTCATAAGAATATTTGAACTTTATCATAAAGGAATGTCATATCAAAAGATAAGTACACTATTTAATAAAGAACAAGTATTAGGTAAAACAAATTGGAGAGATTCTTCTGTTGTAGCAATTTTAGAAAATGAAATATACAAAGGTGATTTTGTTCATGGTAAAAGGACGAAACATCCTACTTATTATGAAAATGTTGTTGAACCTATTGTTAGTAAAGAAATGTGGGAAGAATGCCAAATTCAAAAGAAAAAGAATTCTAAGAGTTATCAAAGAACTTTAACATATTTGTTCTTACAAAAATTAAGATGTCCTAAATGTAATAGAATTTTAGGAGGTAAAGCAACTCAAAAGAAAAATGGTAATATTTATTATTACTATTACTGCCACGATTGTAAGATAAACTTTAAGGAAAGTTTAGTTGAAGAATATTTTAATGATTTTGTAAATGAACTTGTAGAATACGATTCAGTAGTAAATCAGTTCTTCTTACCAATGATTAAGCAAAAATTTGATGAACCACAAGAAGAATTAAAGAAAGATATCAATAAACAAAAAGACAAACTAGAAAGAATTAAAAGAGCCTATATTAATGGTGTATTTAGTTTAGAAGAATATAACGATGAAAGAAAGTTAGTTGAATCTGCTCTTGAAAAATTACAAAATGAACTTGATGAAGCAACCTCTTGTGAAACTCTTAATTTTACCCCACAAGATATTTTACTTAAAAGAGATATTGATTATATAAATAAAGTTAAATTAGAAAAGGAATACAAAGAAAGAACTAAAACTTGGAAAGATTATACAAGAGAAGAAAAATCAGAACTTATTATGAAATATGTTGATGATATTAAATTAGGTATTCTTAACAATTATATTTATGTAGATAATATCAATTTTAGAGAATCAATATGTAAGCCTTGTAATGAATTATTTGATGCTGGTTATATTGATGTTAAAACACCTGTTATTTTTGGTAATATTGTAGGTCAAATAAGGTTTAGTAATTACTTACCTGAAAAAGAAATTGGTAAACATATAATGAGATTAAGACAATATTATGATGTTGGTTTTGAAGAAGCAACTTATTATGTAGAAGATAGAATATTCTATTTTAATTTCATTCACGATGACAGAGCAATAGTCAGAGTATTCCCTATGGAAGATTATGCAAAAATAGATCCTGATATAAAAATGAAAGAATATAAATATGGAATTATTTATATTCGTGGTAAAGATGAGTTTCAAATGCAAGATATAAATACTGCTTTTGATTATATACCAGATGAATCTAATGATTGTGTTATTTATACAAAAGAACCTGTTCCTATTGAGATTGGAGTAAAACCTGTAAAGAAAGAATTGTTGTACGAAGAAGAATAAAATGCGTGGCACGTTTTGTTGCATAGCAATGAAAGTGGCGATAGCATTTTATAAGACTTATGTAATTTTGTTTTATTACGAAGTTTTAAAACATTATGGAATAAGTCATAAAAGGGTTCTAGGGAATCCCTAGCCCACGAGGTTATTTTGTTAGTATGACAAAATACCTAGGGGGTTAAATATTTTGTCAAAGCCAAAATATATTTCTAAAAAACAAAGGAGTTGATTATTTATGAAGAAAGAATTTTATAACTTAAAGTATGGAAAGTGTAAATTATTAGATGAGAAAAAAGACTTATATTTAGTGTATGCCGAAAACTGTGAACTACATTATATTGTTTGTACTTATATTGATAATATGGGAACTATGATGGGTCAAGAATTTTTTGAAACACTAAATCAAGCCAAATTATACTTTAATAAAGGAGCGTGATTATTATAGAACTAGCATATTCTTTTCATTTAGGTAGTGATAAAAATAAAAGAAACACATCAAGAAGTAGTGCTAAATCTAATAGAAGTGGTTCTACTTCTCTATCAAATAATGCCATACAAAATTCAGCAGGTTTAACGAAAGTAGATAAACATAATTATAGAAAGTATGATAACAATCAAAATGACATTGAAATTATCAAAGGTAGTTCTTCATTGGTTGATGATGTCAAAAAATTATATAAAGAAGAATTTGATGAAGCAAAAGAAGAATATAACCAAAAGCAAGTAAGAGACGATAGAAAAATCAAAGATTATTTTACTCATATAAGTAATAATGAGAAAAATGATTTAGCCTGTGAAATAATAATTGAACTTGGGGATAAAAAGTATTGGGATACAAAAGATGATAAGTTTAAAAGAAGAATGACAAATGTTTATAAAAAGCAAATTGAAGATTTAGAAATTATATTACCTACTTTTAAGATAGCAAGTGCAATTATTCATTATGATGAAACAAGTCCACACTTGCATATTGTAGGTGTTCCTATAAAATTTAATAATAAAAATGGTATGAAAAAACAAGTTGGTAAATCAGATGTATTTACAAAAGAAAGTTTAAGAAAATTACAAGATAAAATGCGTACCTTATGTATTGAATCTTTTAATAAAGAATATAATCTAACTAACACTTTAAAATGTAAGAAAAAAGGTAGAAATCATGATTATCATATCACTGAAATGGACAATTATTTAGAAATGAAAGAGCAACTTGAAAAAAATCAAAAAAGTTTAAATAAAGCCAAACAACAATCTGACCTGCTAGATGATGATACAAAAGAAGCAAAAGATATTGTTAATAATTTAAAATTAGCATTTGGCAGAAAAGATAAATATGTTATAACACAAGAGTGTAAAGATAAAATCAATAGTTTTATCAGTCAAGTAGAAAATACAAATAAAGAATATAAGAATATTCAAAAATTATCAACAACTCTTACAAATGTTGACTCTAATATTAAAGAAAACAGTAAAAAAATAAAAATACTTACTGAAAATAATGAGGCATTAGAATTACGAGTTAAAAGTCTTACTGAAAAAAATAAGTTAAAAGATAATGAAATTGACGAATTAAAAGAAGAAAATAATTCTTTATTTGCAGAACTTAACTATTTTAAAAATAAGTTTATAAGACTAATTCAATTTATAAAAAATAGATTATTTAATAGAAAAGATAGAGATAAATATCGTGATTTTTCAAGAGATTTATACGAACATGGTGTTTTTGAAGATGGCACGATTAAAGAATTAAACGAAATTTATAAATTCAGTAAAGAATACGATTCAGAGAAATCAAAAGATGATTATGAATTAGAGATTTAACTAATCACTAATTCTTTTTTATATAAAATGACTATCTTTTAAAGATAGTCATAATTCCAATTATAATTATTTCATTAATTTTTCAACATAAGGAATAACATTATCGCAAGAACCTTCTTGAGTATATGCATATCCATTTTTCACTGTTGCATTAAACGTCATATCAAGCGAAGGCATAGAAATTTTTTGTTCTTTAACTGCTTTTTTATATTGATCAGAATTTTTATCATACTTATAAACTTCCATAGTGCATTCCCCAATAATATAGCCATATCCCTCTTCTGCACCAATCATAGAAGCAGATTTTTCATTAACCTCGGTAGAACTATCTAATGTAAGTAAGTCAGATTTTAAATCTTCAAAATTATAAGATGTTTTGGTTGTACCTCCGTTAGTTTTTTCTTCTTGATTAGTTTTTTCATTATTGGTTCCACACCCAGTTAAAGATAAAGCAAATGTAAGGATTAAAATAAATCCAATGATACTTTTTTTCATATGTATTCTCCTTTCTTATCAAATTATATCATATTTTTGTCGTCTTGAATAGCATTTTGTCGAAATAAAAAGCAAAAATGAAATAATTTTCTTGGGTGACAATATATGAATACTGACAAAATTAAATATTTAAGAGATGAATTAGAAATAACTCAAGAAGAAATATCAAATGTTTTGGGTTGCACAAGAACAGCCTACTCTTTATGGGAAATAAACAAAAATACTATTCCTTTATACTATTTAAATAAAATATCAAATGTGTATAACATAAATATTGATTATTTAGTAGACTTATCAAACAAAAAATATGTAAACTTTAAAAAAGTGGAAATTGATAAGGTAAAATTGGGAAAAAGACTCAGAGAAGCCAGAAAATCAATTAATTACACACAAGAAAAACTCGCTTCAAAATTAAATACCACACATTCAGTGATTAGTTCCTATGAATCTGGTAAATCTACTGTTTCAACATTATTTATAATAGAAATTGCTAAACTTACAAATAAATCATTAAATTGGTTATTAGATAAAATTTAATATCCTAAATGCTTAATTAATATTTAATTTGTTTTCAATATACAAATCTAAATTATTTATATGTCTACTTAATTTAATGTTATCAACATACTTATACAAAGATACTTCATTAAAGATTAACATTCTGAAAGTTAAAACAAATTTGTATAAATACACTGTGTTTTCTAATTCTTTTAAATAAATATCTTTATCATCTGCATGAGATATTTTATTTCTAGAATTTTTACATTTTTCAATTAAATTGTTAAAACTTAAATGATTTTTTTCCTTGTGTATTTCTTTATAAAAAATTAACTTATTATTGATTTTAAAAATTGTTCTTAATTTTTTATCATAACTAGAATAATACATACTTTCAATTCTATCTATGATACGTTTATTAATATCAATATCAACTTTATATTTATCACACAAATCTGAAAAATCAACTTGATTTATACAATCGACAATTTGTCTGTTAAGTTCTTCAGGGTAGCATATCAATTTATCTTTGAATTGTGATAACTTATCAAAAATACCATCATAAATCTGTAATATTGATACTACATTAAGTTCAGTATATTGATTGCTTTCCATAGTGGAAATAAAGTATAAATCGAATTGTAATTGAGCTTTTTTTCTCAAGTCAATATATTTAGAATATATATTTTCAAATTCATTAATATCAATAGAATTTAAAAAATACAAGTCTTTTTTAATATATTTTCGAGAGCTAATATACTTATCAACAATATTATTTTCCACAATTATTTTTTTCGTATCATTATAATAAACAACAATATCTCTTTTTAAAAAGTATCCATAAATAATATTAAGTAATTCAAAAATATATGTGAAATGTTTATACAAATCACTGGCTTTAGCATAATCTTGAGATTTAATTTCTACTTTTATATAGTTTTTAAATTTCATTACTGAAATTTTATAATTATCATAATTAAAAAAAAGTTTATCACAGAAAAAATCAAATTCAGTAGTTTTATACCATTTTAGTTTTACTACTAATCTATTACAATCAAAATCTCTGTTATTAACATTATTTTTAACAATTTCATTATATATCAAATGTATATAATAATAATCATCAGGTGCAACTCTGTAGGTAAAATGGCAATTAAATAATGTCCATACTTCATTATCTAATGTTCTAATTTTTAACTTTTCTAGTGGATAAGTATTATTTGAATATATACTTCCAGGAAAATAGTCATTAAATTCTTCTTGTAAATAAAATTTAATACCATTTTCTTTATCATTAATTTGTTTTATTTCAAATTCCTTATTTTTAAATATAATACTTTTAATATTAATTTTTTTTGGCATTAAAATTCCTCCCCAAATAACTATAATTATTTTAACATTTTTTATTAAAATGTTAAATTATACATACTAAATTGTGATTTTTGTGTTAAAATACTATTAGTGATTGGTATTTATGTATCAATTCGTATATTGGAAAAAAAGTTGTAGATACCTACGACGTTGGCTCCATTTAGAAATACAGGACTCAGTGATTTTTTGAGTTCTTTTTTTGTGTCCACATAAGTTGCTTGAAGGCAGGTTTTAACCTTATTTTATAGGATTATTAAACTTATATTTTTGATCTTTGATTAAAAATAAAAAGATGATTAGGCTTTTTAATCATCTTTTTCTGCACTAATTTTCTTTTTCGTTGTTTTTATCAATCATTTTTTGGGTAATATTTATGTAGAATATTAGATATGATATTGATAGTAGGAATCCCGCTAGAACATCGCTTGTGTAGTGTACGCCTAAGTAGATTCTGCTGATTCCAATCATTATAATTAATAATGATAGGATTATGATTAAGACGTTTTTTGTATGTTTGTTTTTGATGTTTTTATAAATTAAGTATATTAAAAGGCCGTAGACTGCTGCGCTAATCATTGAGTGTCCTGAGGGAAAACTGTATCCGGTTTCGTTTATTACTCTGAATTCTTCTGGTCTTGGTCTTTGGAGAATAAATTTTAGTAATTGATTTAGGATGGTTATTGCAACTAGATTGATTGTGATTAGGAGTCCTATTTTTTTGTTTTTTATTAAAACGAAGAGGAGGATTGTTATTAATATTAAACAGATGGGACTACCAAACCATGTTATTATTTTGGCAAATGGAGTCAAGGAATCTCTTATTAGATATGTGTTGACTAATTCGTATCCAATTGTGTCTCCTCGTATTAATTCTTTGGTGAATACATCTTCTGCTATGGCAAGGAATAGGATTAAACAGATGAAAAAAATTATCCATTTATAGTTTGTTTTTAATATTTTTTGTATTTTTTGAAACATTTTTTGTCACTTCCTTATTTTGATTTTAATTGTTTACTATTTCTAGATTTTTTTGATCGTACTTGTTTTTCTTATTGTAATTAGATTGCTAACTTTTTTGAGTTTTTTGTTCCTTAATATGGAGTACTGCATCTAATACTGTGCCGTTTATTTTGTCTATTGGTGGTTTTGGTGTTATTGGGATCCGGAGTGTATTTTTTCTACTACTTTTTCTTGCGTTTATATGTTTAGTGTTTCATAGTTTTTATAAAGTATGTTTTTTTCATATTGAGTATCATTCCTTTTTTATTTTAGATTTTTTCTTTTCTATATATAGTATAATACTTTTTTTGTTGTTTTTGGTATTTTTCATGAAAAAAAGATGAAATTTTGAGATGTTTTGATTTTAGTAATCTCTTTTTTCATCTTTTATAGTTCAAATTGTGAGTTGTATAGTTTGGCATAGAAGCCATTTTCTTTTATTAGTTCATCATGGTTTCCAGTTTCTATTATGTTTCCATCTTTCATTACAAGAATGAGGTCAGCATTTTTTATGGTTGATAGACGGTGTGCTATTATGAAGGATGTTTTTCCTTTTGTTAGTTTATCCATTGCTGTTTGTACTAATTCTTCGGTTCTTGTGTCGACGTTGCTTGTTGCTTCGTCTAAGATTAAGAATGGAGAGTTTTCTATCATGGCTCTTGCTATTGTGATTAATTGTTTTTGTCCTGATGAAATGTCTTCGTTGCCTGTTACGGGTGAATTGTATCCTTCAGGCAGAGTCTTGATGAAGTGGTCTATTCCAACTTCTTTGCATACTTCTCTTATTTTTTCGTTTTTTATATTTTTTCTATTGTATATTATATTTTCTTTTATAGTTCCTTCGAATAGCCATGTGTCTTGGAGAACCATTGTGAATAGTTCGTGGACGTTTTCTCTTGTTAGGTCTTTGGTGTTGATATTGTCTATTTTTATGGTACCACTGTTTATTTCATAGAATCTCATGAGTAGGTTTACGATGGTTGTTTTTCCGGCTCCGGTTGGTCCTACTATGGCGACTTTTTGTCCTGGTTTTATTTTAGCGCTGAAGTTGTTGATTGTTGGTTTTTCGTTGCCATCGTATGTGAAGATGACGTTTTGGAATTCGATGTTTCCTTTTACTTTGTCTTTGGCTAGTCTGGTTGTTGGTTTTTCTTTTTGCATTTCTTTTTCATCAATGAATTCAAATACTCTTTCGCTTGCTGCGGCAGTTGATTGAAGACTAGTCATTGCTTGGGCTATTTGGGTTAATGGAGATGTGAACATTCTAACGTAGGTCATGAAGGCAACTATTACACCGAATGTTATTTTTCCGTTTATGGTTAAAAGAGCTCCCACTATGCATACTGCAACGTATCCAAAGTTACCTATAAAGGCCATCATTGGAGGCATTAGTCCGGATAGAAATTGACTTTTTTGATTGGAGTTTTTTAGTTTTTTGTTTAGTTTGTCAAATTCTTTTTTGGTGCATTCTCTGGCATTGCTTACTCTTACAACGTTTATGCCTGTGTATATTTCTTCGATGTGGCCATTTAATTGTCCTAGTCTTGCTTGTTTTTCATTGAAGTATTTTTGGGATTTTGACATGACGAACATCATTCCTGCGAAACCTAGGATGCTTGATAGGATTGCTGTTATTGCCATAGTCCAGTTTGTTATGAACATCATTACTATTGTACCAATGAATAGGGTTATAGCACTTACTAGTGTTCCTAAGGATTGGTTCATGGTTTGACCAATTGTATCTACGTCGTTTGTTACTCTTGATAGGATGTCTCCAGTTTGATGTTGGTCAAAGTATTTTAATGGAAGCTTGTTGATTTTTTTTGTTATTTTAGCTCTTAAGTCTTTAGCGAATTTGTTTGAGACAGTGGACATTACTAAGCCTTCGAAAAGATTAAAGATTGCACTTATCATGTATAGTATTGCAAGGAAGATTGTTATTTTTATTATTTTATCTATATTTATTTTGGGACTTATTACTTGTTTTATTGGTTCTGGTAATTCGTTTAGTTTTTTGTATAGTTCATTGGTGGTTGTGTCTTTTGTTAATTCTTTTGTTTTTTCGATGTATTGCTGTTGGTCTGTTATTGATATAGTGATGTTATCTATTGTTATTTCTTTTGGTGTGCCAGTTTGAAAGTTTTTAGCTATTTCTTCGTTTAATGTTTTTATGTTTTCTTTGTTTACCACTAACCCATCGGTGATGGTGTCGGTTAGTTCTTTTAATTTATCTGGTGCAAATAGTGATAATATTGACCCTAAGGTTGCTAAAACAAGAGCAAATACTACTAGGGTTTTGAATGGTTTTAGTTCTTTTAGAGTTCTTTTTATTGATTTTTTAAAGTCTTTGGCTTTTTCAAACTGCATTCCATTTTTATGTTTTGGAGTGTTTTTTTGATTTTTACTCATGTTCTAATTCCTCCTTTGAAAGTTGTGATAGGGCTATTTCTTGATAGACTTTACATTTTTTTAATAGTTCTTTGTGGGTTCCTATTCCTACGCATTTACCTTGGTCTATTACTAGTATTTTGTCTGCATTCATAATTGTTCCTATTCTTTGGGCTACGATTAAATTGGTTGAATCTTTTGTGTATTTTTTTAATTGGTGTCTTAGAGTTTTTTCGGTGTTGTAGTCTAAGGCAGAGAATGAATCGTCAAAGATGTATATTTCTGGGTCTCTTGCGATTGCTCTTGCGATTGCTAGTCTTTGTTTTTGACCTCCGGATATGTTTGTTCCTCCTTGAGCTATTTTTGATTCGTATTTTTTGTCCATTTTTAAGACGAATTCTTCTGCTTGCGCTATCTTTATGGCTTCTTGTACTTTGTCTTTTGATATTTTGCCATTTTTGTTTTTACCGTATGATATGTTTTCGTTTACGGTTCCACTGAACATTATTGCTTTTTGAGGGATATAGCCTATTTTGTTGTATAAGGTTTCTTCTGTGTATTCTTTTACGTTTATGCCGTCTATTAAGACTTCTCCTTCGGTGGCATCGTAGAATCTAGGTACTAGGTTGATTAGGGATGATTTTCCACTTCCTGTTGAACCGATGAAGGCTATTGTTTGTCCTTTTTCGGCTTTAAAGGAAATATTTTCTAGGATGTATTCATCAGCACCTGGGTATTTGAAGCTTACGTTTTTGAATTCTACTTCTCCTTTTACTTCTGTTTCTTTTACATTTTTTGTTCCTTCTTTTACGGTGCTTTCTGTTTCTAATACTTCATTTATACGTTTTATTGAAACGCTTGCTCTTGGGTAAATCATAAATATCATAGATAGCATTAAGAAGGACATTACTATTTGCATGGCATAGCTTGAGAAGACAACCATGTCAGTGAATAATGGAAGTTTGTCCATCATTTGGGCTTCTTCAATAATGTATGCTCCGACAAAGTAGATAGCAAGGGTTAGGCCGTACATTATTAGGTACATTATTGGTGACATGAAGGACATTGCTTTTTGAGTAAATAATTGGTTGTTAGTAAGTTCATTGTTGGTTTCTTCGAATTTGTCTTCTTGGTATTTTTCAGCGTTGAAGGCTCTAATTACACGGATGCCTTTTATGTTTTCGCGGGTTTTGTTGTTTACTTGGTCGGTTAGTTTTTGAACTTTCTTGAATTTTGGCACGACTATTGTTACTAGAATCGTTATCATGATTAAAATGATTAGGACTGCTATTGCGGTTATGGCACTCCATTGCCAGCTTTTGTTTAGGATTTTGGTTATGGCCCAGATTGCTGTGATTGGCGCTTTTATTAGCATTTGAAGTCCCATTGCTATAATCATTTCTACTTGGGTAACGTCGTTGGTTGTTCTAGTTATCAGACTGCTTGTTTGGAACTTTTTTATTTCGTTCATTGATAGATTTTGAACTTTATCGAATAGTTTCTCTCTTATGTTTAGTGAGAAGTTTGATGACAGTTTGGATATTATGTATCCAGTTATTACTGCAGATGCTAGACTTCCAAAGGCACATAGTAGCATGTATGTTCCGTTTATTATGATGTCGTGCATTTTGCTTCCCTCTGTTTGGACTAGTCTTGTGATTGTTGACATGTAGTCTGGTATTTTTAGGTCTAGGTATACTTGTAGTGAGATTAAACCTATTATTACTATTATTGCTATGATGTCTTTCTTTTTGATGTTTTTTAACATTTTTGTCATTTTATTCCTCCTTTGGGGTCGTAGTTTTTAATATTACTAAGTATTTTATGATATAGTTTGTCTAGTGTTTCTTTTTCTTCGATGGTGAAGTCTTTGAAGATGATGTTGTTAAATTGTTCTTTTTGTTTTTTTAATTTGTCTACTATTTCTTTTCCTTTTGGGGTCACTAGTAGTCTTGTTGCTTTACCGTCGGGTATTTTTTTGATGTAGCCTTTGGATGTTAGCTGTTCTGTTGATAGTGACACGTGGGATTTTGAGAAAAGAAACTCATTGACGATGTCTTTTGCAGTGTTTTTTGTGTTTTCGCTTAAGTAGATTAGTATAATTACTTCATTATTGGTTAGATTGTATTTTTTCATGGTGGCAGTACAAAATTCTTTAAAAACTTTTTCAAAGTGGTGTCTATGAAGACTCATTGCATCGTTTTTCATATTTTTTACCTTCCTTAGTTCAATTTTGAACCTTTTCTAGTATAGTTCTTTTTGGGGTTGAATGTCAAATGTTTTTTTGCTTTCTTCTTAACTTACTTTATAAAATAATACATTTCAATTATAATTGGTACCTAATGCTATTTTTAAGAATCTATCAAAATAATAAAATCCTTATATTTACTACAAAAATAAGAGCATGGTTAAATGCTCTCTTCAGGGGGCTCGCCCTTTGAATCTCTGTATGTGGTAATTCCTTTTAAAAACGGCCTTTTATGGCCGTTTTATTTTTGTAATATATTTTATAATTTGGTATTTATTAGTCTGTTGGTACCTAAATGGTACCTAAAATTACAATAACTGTAATTAGATAATGATATTAAAAATTTCTAATCCCAAGTATTATTTTTTATACAAAAATCGCATGAATCATCCAAAAATATATTTGAATTATCTGTTGCAAAATTATTTGATAATCCCATCATTAACAAACCACATCCAAATAATTCTAAAGGATCATTGCCAATTATTTTAATTGTTTTATCATAATCCCAATATAAATCTGTAGAATCGGCAAATAGGTAACAATATTTGTAATCTTTCTTTTTAAATTCTTCATACATTTTCTTTCCTTTAGTTTTATAGTTTCCTCTTTCTCCAAAAAACTTATTAATAAATGCTTGACCATAAAAGAATGATTCTAATTCTTTTTCATTAGGAATACATCTTTCTTCTTTGAAAATTACTTCTACAATTTTTTTGCAATTTTTTACTGATATTTTGCAATTATTATGAAGCCTTTCAATTAATGTTCTCTTTATTGAATCGATACTGTTTCCTGCTATCAATACTTCAGCATCTCTTACATTAAATTTATCATTTATTAATCTTAAATAGCCATCATAGTAATGGTATTTTTTATTGTTAAACCCATTTGCTTCAAAAATCCTACCATCCTCTCCATAGAAGCAGTTATAAATACCATCTTTATATTTCATTACAAATTCATGATTAGGATCTTCAACTTTAATTATATTATTTAATACTCTATATAAATCTTTAAGTAAGCCGTCTTGCTCGATGGTATATGAGTAATCTAAATCATTTTGATAAATTTTATGTGCTGGCTCTGTTCTAAGTTTTCTAATTTGATCCAATTTTTCATAAGACATCATATTAAACAAGTCATATTGACCAAAATATGTTTTAAATAATCTTAAACCTCTGAATTCTTCTTTTTTTAGATCTTCTAAAGTAAACTCATTGTTATTTTTCATAGTTTCATATTCCGCTCTTATTTTCTTCTTTAAATCTTTTCCATTAATATTATCTAAAAAGATTTTTGCCAACTCCATCATAAAATTAAATCTATTCACTTTTGTTGGATAAAATAATGGCATGTAAAATTGTAATTCCGAAGCATCATATTCATTATTAAACAACTTAAAACTATATTTGCTTTCAAATATATAATTAACTATTCTGATTCCCTCTAAAAGAACATCATAAATACTTTCTTCATCTATATCTAAGAACTCTCCTAAAAATAAGTTTTTAATATTGTATGAATGCATTTCATATCTTCTACCATCATCTTCAATCATAAACGGTTGTAATATTAATTGAGATTGTTCAGACAAATCTATCAAATCAACCATTAACATACCAATAACAATTTTATTTTCTTCTAAATCATGGCATAAACATAAATCCTTTATATATACATCTAATTTAGAATTTTCTGTTGAACAAACATATCCTCTGTAACCACTCCAATGAAAATGAAATTTAGGATTATTTAAAAATAAATGCATTATTTCCTCATCAAAATATATGATATTCAATGCAAAATAATCTTTAATTAACTCTTTTTCAAAACGATTTAACCCTATTCTTTCAATTTCTTTTTTATAATTTTTATAAAATTTTTTATCTAAGAAATAATAATCAGGTAATTTTTCATTTGTATATATGTATTTATACTTTAAAAGATAATTCTTTATATTTTCACTAACATTTAATCTGCATGCAATTCCACGGCCGTCAATAAAAATCTTACAAACAGCTAAAACCTGTTCATTATCTAATCTTTTCATTGGTATATCACCCCCTTTAATTTGTTATCTTATTATATCATAAATGTTATAAATGACATATCATTGAGAAAACTTATACAAAAAAAGATATTAAGTCAAACTCAATATCTTAAAATCAATATTAACCACAAACTATGTATTGAATATTAATTAGTCTAACAACTTCAGAAAAATTCATATCTTCTATATCCTCAAACTCATTATTATCAAATCCAACTGATAAAACAAATTTAAAATTATCAAAAGAATAGATAACTTCTTGTCCGTATTTTATGTTTTCTTCTATATGATCCGCCTTAGCTAATAAACATATTTGTTGAAATCCTTTATCAATAATTCGTGTATTACCATCAGGATGTGCCTTTTGAAAATGTTGACTTGGTGTTAAAGCAATTAAATTTTCTACATAGCCACTAATTTCTTGGAACTCATTTTCTGGAAATATATGATGCATATTGATTGCATGTCCAATAGCTAATTCATCTTTAACTTCTGATTCTCCATTATTAAATGCATCATTAAATATTCTTAATAATTTCTTAGCTTTTCCAGATTGATATTTAATTAAATTTGCATTAGGTTTATCTGCTAGAGATTCATAGTATTCTCCACGAGTCATCTCTTTAGGTTTATTAACATAAATATCTCTAAAATTATTTCTATTGTACATTAGCATATCTTTTGTTATTATTCCTTTTGACATTCTTCCTTTTTCAGTACCAAATGTATTTTTCATAAATGCTAACGGATTTAATACTTTGGTGAATATTCTATTGCATTCAACTATACCATTTATAGGAGTATTAAATACTGTAAATCTTCCAAATTCATGTTTCATTTCTTCATAAGTATTATTATTTGGATTATTAAAAAACTTTTCAAAATAAGAATATATACCACTGTCTTTTAAAACTTTAGTATTATATAACTCAATAAATTTCAAAGCATTCATTTCTCTTATTGAAATATACTCTAATAACTTCTTATTCCATAATTTATAAAAGTTCCTATTACCCTCTTTTTTCTTCCATAGGATCCCAGCATTTGCAAACATCTCCATAGGTTGTTGAAAAAACTTATCATATTCATTTCTTGCTTTTTGTTCATCAGGATTTGGCTTTTTAAAAATTGATTCAACATTTTGTACTGTATATTCATTATGCCAGATATCAAGTGAACTAAAATATTCTTTATCTGGATTAGAATTAGCAAATTCCAAAATACAATCTGCTATTATGCATAAAACATCAGGTGTACATTTTTGATCTATCCATCTAGCATTGTGACTTTTTCTAATATCATAATTGTAATGATCCATAAATTTTAATATTTGTTCTTCTGTTAACCAATTCATGTTATGCCTCCTTTAGCTTTCCAAAAAAGAATACGGAAGTTTTATCAATATTCAACGATCTTGTTTGGAAGTTTCTAGCAATCTTATAAAAGTTTCTATATTCATCGGTTGAATAAAATAACATATCTTTTTTTGTTAATTTAACATTGTTTTTAGGTATTAATATTGCTACTGATCCATTTACTATTGTACCGATTGGTTTCTTACAAACTCTTGGTTTATATGTCATGTTTGGTGTTATATAAACATTTTTATCATTTAAATATTCATAGACATTATAATTTCTTATTGCATCTTCTGTTATATATTGGTCATAATCATCTATATGATTTATTTCAGTAGCATCGTCATTAATATTTCTTGATTTGATAATCCAAATATCTTTTATACTTTTAGAACTATTACTATTTGTTATTTGTCTATCTCTAAAAACATCAAATATATTGAAATCCATTTTATTCAACAAATTATCAAATTCTTCATTACGATAAATAATCCAGTATGGTAATTTTTTATCAATAATATAATTCTGTTTTTGATTTATTTCTTGTTTCAATGTTAAAGAATATACTTTTGTTTTATTAGGTTTATTGCAAGTATTAATGTTAATACATATCGTTTCAATTAATACTCCCTCGAATCCCTTTTCTCCAAAATCTATTATTGAATTAATATTTAAAGTTGAAATATACTTTCTCGTTTTTTCATACTCGCTAGTATTTAATAAAAACTTAGGCATTACCATAACAACATTATCTGATATTTGTAATGATTTCTCTAAAAAATATGACGAAGTATTATTTGATTCATCGTTAATACAATCTTCCTTATATTTACCCAACAATTTATTTTTAGAGTTCATTTTCATAAATGGTGGATTTCCTGTTACAACATCATATCTATCACTAAAATCATGTAATAAGAAGTCATCACAAATATAATTTATAGTAACATTTTGTGGTATATCAATTATCTTCAATAGTTCTTTCAATACACCTATTGAATATTTATTTATATCAACAACATCAATTATTAATTCTTCAGCATAACTATATTTAAAAATTATATATGGAATAAAATTTCCAACTCCTACTGATGGTTCTAATACTCTAATTTGTTTTTTATTTATATTTGGTAATTCTTTGTAAATATAATTCAATAATTTCTTATTAGTATAAAATGCTTCTTCATCATTTCTTTCTGCATTAGATAATTCAGCAATTTTAGATAATGTAGTAAATGATAATTCATTTTTGTTTTTCTTTATAAATTCATTTAGATTACCATTATCTAATAAATTATTGTCTTTTATTAACTTATTTATTTCTCTTAAAGAATAATTTCTTCTATTAAGATTATCTTTTATATTTAATGCAATTTGATGGAATATTTCTGTTGGAACAGCTTCGCCTATCGATTGTCTTATATTTATTTCTTCTCTTTTTAAGAACTTTCTTTTTTCTTCATAAGACATTTTATTTAAGGCACTTTCATCTTCTTGTACCCATTTAAATGATTTTGGTATAGTCATTATATTCATTAATTCTCTTATACTAAATACTCTGTCATCAGATGGGTGTACAGTATTTTGGCTAGCTAATTGATCGTTTCTTGTATGAATACATGGTGCCACTTTATTCCAAAATTGTCTTTTATATTTATCTCCTGTTTTATTAGCATTTATTTTAATTTTCCCATTAACAATTGTATGAGGTTTTTTATTGTCATCTTCTTGGTCAAATGCTGATTCTCCCTCTTTTAAGTCATGGATCCAAGAGCGCATATGTTCTGGATAAATTCTAAAGAAATGATAAATGTCATCATTGCTAATTTCTCCAAATTCTGTTAATGGCTTTAGTTTTCCAATAACTTGTTTTAATGTTTTTTCTTTTTTTCTTTTTGGGAATAAGTCAATTGGTGATATATAATCTTCAAAATCCATTCTAACACCAATAACTAATGTCCTTGTTCTACTTGAATTAGATCCATAATCTTTAAAATTAATAACACGACTCATAATAACATAATCATTGTCAAGATTATTATTTATTGCTTCTTCAATAGATTTAACTTTATCATCTACATCAATACATGCTGTTTTTAAAAAAGCTGATACATTCTCAAAAATAAAGATTTTCGGTTTTATTTCTTTTATTATTTTTATTGATTCAATAACTAATGAATTTCTGTTTATCTCATTATTCTTTTTTAGATTTGCAACTGACATTCCCTGACATGGTGGAGTTGCTATAACAACGTCTATGTTGTCCATATTTTCTTTTTTATTCCACATTTTTATTTCATCAAATAATATTTTCTTTGTTTCATCTTTTGTTATATCTCCACATATATAACCAGAATCATATTTACATTTATGATTTGCTTTTTGGACATTAAGTCTTCTTTCAATAAGTTCGTTGGTAGCAACACATTCAAAATTTTCCATTTTAAATCCATAGCATCCAACACCAGCACTACTAAATAGACTAATATATGTATACTTTTTATCTTTCATGTGTTCTACCTCCTATATACCAATTATACCATTAAATAATTGTTTTGAGAAGGCTTTGATTACAATTTCTATAATAAACTTGCAATATTTTTTATTAAGAGTGATTAATACATACGGAGGTGTTTATGTTAAGAAAATGTACTGATGAAGATATAAGTGATGAAGCTGGTGTTAAGCAAATTAGAATACACGATTTTAGACATAGCTGTGCTTCTCTACTAATTAATAATGGTGCTACAGTACTAACTGTTTCAAAGTTTTTAGGACATACTAAAATTGAAGAAACATTAAATACTTATACACATTTATTTGGTTCTGCATTAAATAGCGTTGTAAATGTAATAGACAATTTAGATAATAATAAAACCGAGGATTAAGTTTCTCGGTTATTTTCTTAAATCATTCTTATAAATGAAACAATTACAAAGAAAATTGGTATAACAAAAATTATTATTTTAAGTATTAAAAGCATTGTTTTTCTGAACCAATAAATAATTTTTTGTAAAAGTGGAACTTTTCCCTTTTCATTAATATCGTTTAATCGATATGATAAATAATCATATTTAGAATGATTCTCCACAGTATTCAACAAATTAGAATACTCTTCATATATTTTTTCTATATCATAGTTTTTATTAATTCTCTCATTTAAACATTTATAATACAAATTTCCAAGTTTTAAGTAATTATCTTTCATATTGATATATCTATCTTTATAATTCATTGTATTTCCATAAAATACTATTCCCATTACAATTATAGAAATAAAGACACTAAAATAATTAATCAGTTTATCTCCATTAATTAACGTAAAAACTGATAAAAGTGTTAAACATATTGTATATATCGTTGAATAAAAATCCAACAACTTAGAATTATTTAATAGCCTTGTTGCTGTGATAATACGAGACTGATATGTTTTCCATATCCTATTTTCTAAGTTAATAAATTCTTTTTCTTTCATTTCTTCATCCATAAAATATCACTCCTTACGATATATTATCCAAATCCATTTCTAATGATTTAAGGCACTTAAATACAGCTATTTTATAGTTATAATTAAGATCCTTATTTGATAATTTTTCTATTTCTTCTTTGGAAAAATCTGTTATATTAAGCAATATATCTTTTTTTTCCTCATCTGTTGCCTTATCAACGTTAAAAAAATAATCATTATTTTTAATATCATTCTTTTTAATCTGATAATATGCTTCTATAAATTTTTTATTATCTATACCTGTAACATTATATCTTTTTTTTAATTTCAAAATCAAATCATCTAAATGATATAAAAGTTTTAAATCATTTATTTTATTAAAATAAAATAACCAACCATATTTTTTGTTGTTACATATAGCACCTGATATTCTAATATTTAATCTCCATAATAATTCTTTCTTGTTTTTATTATGTTTATAATTTTTAAAAAGCTTTTCTATACTATTTTCTAATTTCGTAATTGATTGTTTTTTTACCGATACACAATCATTCATAAGAGAATACCCTAAAAAAACAAATGGATGTGTAATCTTAGATATTCTTGTTTTTGACTTGTTTAATTTTAATTTATTTTTAAACATTTGAATTTTCAGTTTAATAAAATTAATGTAAACATTCCTATTACAAAAAATAAAAATATCATCTACATACCTATAATAATGCAATCCCTTTATTTTTTTGAAGTAATTATCAACATCTAACATATATATATTAGCTAGTAACATTGATATACTAAGTCCTTGTGGAATTCCTACATCATTCTTATCAATAGATGTATCATTATGTTTTTGGCTATTTTTTAATATTTGTGTTAATAAGTCTATGGCTAATTCATCACTAACTTTATTCCTTATTTTTAGTATAAGTTTCTTATGATTAACTAAATCAAAATATGTTGTTAAATCAGCTTTAATGTATTTTGAATATTTATGTCCATTATAGTCCTCAATAAATTTTGTTATCAAATTAGATATTCCAAAATTTAAATTATAGTTATCATAACATAAATATAAATATTCCTTTAATGCCTCTATTATTAATCGATCCCTGATAGTAGGAACACATACTTTTCTGGGTTTAGAATCAATATTTTTAGGAATCAATATAACTTTATATGGTTTAAAGCTGTACTTATGATTTGATACATCCCTAATTATTTTTTTAATATTTCTAATTATATTCTTTTTAAACTCATAGTTATTAGTTTTATCGACACCAACACTACCAGAGTACATAATTTTATCATTATAAATTTTCAATAATCTTTCTTCAGTTAAAAAATCAATAAAACTCATCAAACCACCTGCATTGTAACTTAGCGGTAACACAACTTTAACAGTTAATAACTCTTATTTATTTATTTTCATACTTTATTTAATTACAAAGATTTGTCTAGTTTGCATATGCATACTATACCGCTAAGTTAACTTCTATCTTACCACAAAATATCATTTTCTTCCATATTTATGGTACAATTTTTAATTTTTGGTACACAAACGGTACACAAAATAGTTTATTCACTTACTTAATTCTTCATAATCCCTTATTTTATGGGCAAAAAAATGACGGAACATTTAATCGTTCCGTCTTCAGGGGGCAAACTTTTCTTTTCCTCAAAGTCCCCAATAATCATCATTACTACACTCAATCTTTCTTAGATTTCTTAAGAATTTATTCGTGTTACTCTTTATCATTGCACATAATTCCTTGTACTCTTTTTCAGAAACATAGTTTTTCTCTTTCATACAACAGTAAAACTTCTTAATACTAGAAGCATGTTCTATTATAGAGGTTCTTGATGCATAAATACATTTTCTTATAAACCAATCGCTTAAAAAATCGTATGCCATGTCTATACCTTGTTCCATTGGTGTTTCTTCATAATAGTTTAGATAACACGATAAGTAAAGGCTCATATTATTCAAATGTTTTGTTATTGTTTTTTGAGACATATTTTTATTATTTAGCCATTCCTCAAACTCTTTTAAAAATTTGGTATTTCTTTCATTGTCTTTTTGTAATTCGACTTTATAATTTTTCATATTTAACTCATTCATTTTGTTCAAGACCTCCAATATTTAAAATTCATTTTTTATTTATTAATGATATTAATTTTGCTTTTGTTGTAGTTTTGTTAAACATATAAATTTTATCTTTAAATCTTTTTTTAACTAGTTAATCTTTTGAAACTTCTTTTACTAATTCATCGTCATAATTTGTTATATTGTTATTTCGGTTGTTATTACTCTTACAAGCGTATACCAATTATCATTAATATCTATTTTTTTTGGAAATAACAATAGTAAAATTAGCATTTTTTATAATAACACCTCTTTTGGCTTTATATTACCATTTATTTTATTTTTTTTCAAGGTTGTTTTTTGAATGTCAAATATTTTGATTATAAAAACAAAAAAGTTGTTCTTTCTTTTCATAGTGTTGATAAAGTTGGTAGTGTATAACAAGTACTAGCTAATTATAAGTAACTAATTGGTAGCTAAATCAAGTCAAATAAATTATATAATAGAAATAAAGAAAGAATGAAACCTTACTTTTTTATACTACTACGAATAAATTGATCTTTGAAAATCATTCAATTTAGATTATTATTAAGGTAACAAAAAGAGACTGATATAATCAATCTCAAATATCTTTGTTACCATGGATTGGTAACTTTCCATAAAGCTTTTTTTACACTCTCTAACCTCTAGAAAAAATCTAGGGGTTGATCTTGTTTCTGAAAAGGGAGTTGCCTTTTTTATTTAATTTCGAATTCTAATGACGAATATACTATATCAGTATCTTTTTTTTCTTCATTAAAAGCCTTAACTATTCTATATGTACCTTTTTCTAAATCTTCTTTAAAATTATCATTTATTTCAATAGTATTTGTTTTATGACCTTTTATTACGTTTAGTATTAAATTGAAAGTTGGTTCTTCATTATACTTTATTTCGTACCATTTATTATCTTTTTTTATTTCAATATAGTATTCTTCACCATATTCATATGTTTTATTTGTTTTGTTTTTAATTAATATTTTATCTTGTGCAGTGCTTTCCATTACTATTTTATCATTTTTAATGTCGTATTGAGATAGTTTACCAATGGTGTATTTTTTAGATATAGGTGCTGTAATGTTATTATATTCTTTTTGAGTCAATTCAAAAATTCTTTTTGATTCTTCGATAAAATATTTATTATCTTTTTTATTAATATTCATCTTATATTGTTTTTCTGTTTCTGTTAATAAAGTTATTTGAAGAATTGTTTTTACATCTTTTGATGCTTTTATTGGGCTTTTATATATGGATTTTTTATTTTCTAATATTTTATATATTTCTTCTATTTGTTCTTTATCCTTGATACTAATTGTTTTGTTATCTTCTTTTAGATTAATTTCTTTTATTTCTTCCTTTTTGGGTAGATTAATATTTTTGTTATTAAGTACCATATATACTGCTATACACATTATAAAAGTAACTGCCACAATTAAGGTTATTTTTAATATTTCTTTAATTTTATTATTCATTTATTACCTCCATTTTTATTATTTATATTTTCTCCCTTCACTTTTTGTTTTTTGTCATACAGTTATGTATATAGTACCATATTTTTTTTGTTTTTAAAAGTTTTTTTGCACATTTTTTTATTTTTTTGTAAACCTTGTAAAAAATATTTCTTTATTTTGATATGTTTTTATATTTTTTCTTTGTATTTTGATACTATGTTTGTTAGTATTATAAATATAATTGCAAATAGTATCATAACAATCATGTTAGTTATTATTTGATTGGTATTATTTAGGGTAATGTTTTCAAAATTTTTTAATATGTCGTTACTTTTTATGTACCATCTGGCAGGTAATATTTGTGCTACTTGTAATACTTTATCTGGCATATATTTTGCTGGTATAAAGGCACCGCATAGAAATGCTTGTGATAAGGCAATGATGTTCACTAGTGCTGTTATGGCGTTTTTGTTGTATATTAAATTACTTATTAAGAGTGCTAGAGTTAGGGTTGTAAAGGTAAACAGTGCTGTGTTTATTATATATATTATTCCTTTTATATTTAGTAATGGTTCTTTTAAGAGAATTAGTCCTAGTATAATATAGAAGATGCATACTATACTTGCAAATAGTGTACTTGATATTAATACCCATTTATTATTTTTCTTATAGTTAGTACTACTGATGACTATTCTTTTGTTTACTTCTTTTTGATGAAAGCTTGATAGTACTAGACATGTGATAAATATTACAACAGCAGTTATACTGTAGCTTGCAAAGTTGAAGTATGTTGCTGTTTTTTCTATATTTGATATGTTTTGCTTTGATGTTAAGTTAATATTTACTTGGTTTTCTAATACTTCGTTAATATTATTTATAATCTCATTTTCATCAGTGCTTTGTTTTAGCATTATGTTTTGTGTTTTTAAATATCTAGTTAGTATTAGTTCTGATAGGGTTGCATCGTAGTTATTGTTTGTTTTTATATTTATTTCTGGGTTTTTATTATTTAGAAGATTATTTGTATAGTTTTCTGGTATATATATTATATAGCTTATATCTCTATAGAATAAGGCATCTTCTAAATCTTTTTCTTTAATGTTTCTTATTTTTGTATTTTTATCTAAATAGTTTATTAGGTTATTTGTTAATGATTTGTTTTCGTCTTTGTTTACTATTGCGATGTCTGGTATTTCCTGATCAAATGTTTGACTGATGTCGTTGTTTTTTAGATTTATTCCTCCGAAGGCTATTAGTATTACTGTGTATAAAATTATGGTTCCTTTGTATTTTTTTACTATTTTCCAAAATGTATTAAATGTTGTCATACTTTTGCCTCCTTAACCCTTTTATAGAGATTAGAATCATTATGCATGAGAATATTAAAAGACTGAATATATCTTGATAGAATCTATCAAATGTACTGTAGTAATATAGTGAGTATAGGGCATCTGTTATCATATTAGCAGGGTTAATCATATTTAGTAGTGGTATGTTTTTATCTATTATGTATTTCATGGTTATTCCCATCATTCCTGATAGAAAGCAGAATAGCATAGTTATGGCAATTATTATACCTGTTTTAGCATTTTCATTTGTTTTAAATAGGGTTGATGTTGCTACTCCGAAGGATAATCCTGAAAGTGCTCCACATAGGGATGTTATTATTACATATAGGAGATTTTTTCCATAGTCTACTTTTAGGATAAAAATGGTGAATAGAAATAAGAGTAATAGTCCAATTATTTGAACAATATATGTTGCTAAAAGACTACTTATAAGTTGTTTTGATTTGTTTATCGGTGATGCTGATATTCTTTTACCTGTACTATTCATATTGGGTAGTTGGTAGTTTATGATAAACATTGATAGCATTGCACCATATAAACAAGCCATTGCTATTAGAGTATAGTATTCTATCATAGTGTAGCTTAAGTTTTTATTTGATATGTTGTTTATTTTTATATTATTTTCATTTAATAGACTTATAGCATTTTGATATATTTGTTCATAGTTTATTTTTTTATTTGTTGCTACTTGTTCACTTATTTCTTTTTCAATTGTTTTATTAACTATTTTTGAATTACTTTGTATTTGTTCTAGAACTTGTTTTAGAACAGTCTCCTCCACACCAGAGTTTTTTACTGTTATATTTACTTGGTCTTCTTTAAAGGTTAGGTATCCTGTTATTTTATTATTATTTAGTAGATCTTTTGATGTTTTTTCATTTGTTACTTTGATATTAAATAGTTTGTTTTTGCCTTTTGTTAGTTCATTTAGAGATTCTTTTACTATTTTATTATTGTTATAATCGTTTGAGTTTATTATGGCTATATCTATTACTTGTAGTTGTTCATTTTTTTCTATGTTTTGAAATGCTAGGTTAAAGAACAGTCCTAAAATTATTGGAAAGGCAAAGGTCCAGAATATTAAGGCTTTATTTCTTAGAAGTATTTTTAATGAGTATTTAAGATTCTGATAGAACATTAGTCTCTTAGATCCTTTCCTGTTAATTCTAAGAATACATCGTTTAGGGTTGGTCTTTCAGAGAAAATTTTATTATATTTTATTTTATTGTTATTTAAATACTCAATTAAGTCTTTTAGATTGTTTTGTCCTTTTTTGTATGTAATTATTACTGTTGATTCTTCTTGTTTTATATTTAGAACATTTTCGAATGATTCAATCTGTTTAATTTCTTCTTTTTTTAGTTTTGTTTCGATTGTTATTTTTTCTTCGATGTTTGTTTTCTTTTTTAGAGTGTTTTTAGTTCCCTCGGCAATTATTTTTCCTTTGTCTAGGATAATTATTCTATCGCATAGTATTTCTACTTCTTCCATGTAGTGAGTTGTATAGATTATTGTTGCTCCTTGTTTATTTAGTTTTTTTATTCCTTCGAGGATGTTGTTTCTACTTTGGGGATCTACGGCTACGGTTGGTTCATCTAGGAAGATTATTTTAGGTTTATGAGCGATTCCACAGGCTATGTTTAGTCTTCTTAAAAGTCCTCCGGATAGTTGTTTGGGATAATATTTTTTATAGTCTTTTAGTCCCACTAAATCAATTGCTTCTTCGATTGATTTTTTTCTTGTTTTTTTATCTTTTATATATAGGGAACAGAAATAATCAATGTTTTCATAGACTGTTAGTTCTTCGAAGACGGCGATTTCTTGAAATATTACTCCGATTTGTTTTTTGATGTCATATGAGTCTGGTTTCATTTCTTGACCTAATATTTTGATACTTCCTTGTTGATAGTTTAATAGTGATAGAATGCAGTTTATGGTAGTGGTTTTTCCACTTCCGTTTGGTCCAAGTAGTCCTAGTATTTCTTTTTCGTGGACTTCTAAGGAAAGGTTGTCTACTGCTTTTTTATTTTTATATTTTTTAGTTAAATTTTTTATTTCAATTATATTTTCCATGGTTCCTCCTTAAGTATTTAGTTTTTGATATTCTTTTGATGTTTTATTCATAAGTATAATGTATAGAATTGTTGTTATTGTTATCATTATGATTAATGATATTAGCATTTGTCCTGAGATGGTTAGTATTTTATTTAATTTAAGCATGATAAAGATTAGAATGATTGATATACCTAGTCCTGAAAATACTGATAGGGTTGCACTCATACTTTGTTTTACTACTTCAGTATCGCTTGAGGCATTTAATTTAGGATATTTTAGGTTTATAATTAGTCCTAGTACTGCTTGGAAGGCTATTGTTACTAATGATGTTAAAATTATTAGGATTGTCTCTGTTATGATTGGATTAAATTTTATGAAGAAGATTATTTCACTTAATATAATGAACGGTAGTTCTATTATGAATGGAAATATTATTTTTGATTTCATTATTGTTGATGTTTTTATAGGTAGACTTTTTGTTATATTGATTGTTTTTCCTTCGAGTGATATTGATGATGATGTGATTGATGTCATAGATATCATTATTAGTATCATACAGAAATAGATAAAAGTTGTCGATATGTTTGTTGTTACTCCATATTGAGATAGTATTAATTTATTTATTATTTGTTCGTTTAAGCATAGTGCTACTGAAAGGACTAGGATTATGATGTATCCAAAGGCTGTATTCATCATATAGATTGGTGATGATAGGTATCTTTTTAGTTCTTTTATAACTAATGCTTTTAATTTAGTGTTTTTATTATATTTGATTTGTTTTGGTTGTTTACTTGTTTTTGCTTCTTTAGAGTTGAATACTATTTTAAAGTAATATTTTTGTCCAATGTAGATGAATATTGCTAGTGGAATTATGTTTATTAGTAATATTTTTATTAAATAGGTTGTTTTATAGTTAGTTATTAAGTCTATATATAGTCCTGCTGGTAGATATGTTTTGGTTATTACTTCGTTAATACTTTTTGCGTGTGATGCAATGTTTTCTAGGTATGAGTTTATGTTATAACTAAGCATGAATATTGCCATAAATATTAGAAGTGTCACTATTGTTTGAACTAGTCTTTTTTTATCTGATTTTGATGATATCATTTTAGTGATGTATCCTAGAATGCTTGATGCAATTGTTGGAATGATTGGTATTAGGAATGTCATTAATAATGATATTAGGTAGAAGTCTATACTAGGTTTTTCAAAGTAGATATATATTACAAAGGCAGGCAATAGAAACATTAAGTTATATATGTATTGAAATATTAATAGTTTTAAGATTCTAATAAGTAGTATTTTTGACTTTTTTATTGGTAGTGAAAATAATAGGTCGTTGTCTTTGGTGTCGAATAGTATTCCTTGGGATTTATATATTCCGGCGGTGAATGTAAGTATTGTTACAAATAGTATGAACATGGTTAGCATAACATATGTTAAGTTTACTTGGTGAAGGGCTTTTCCAATCATATAGGTATAGCTACCTATTGCTGTTGCTACGAGTAGGAAGAGGAATACTGGCATTAGTATTTTGTGTATTTTTTTCTTTGATGTTGTTTTGTATTTAAACATGTTCATGTCCTCTGTTAGGACTGCTTTTAAGAGTGATATTGTTTTCATTTTTGGTCTCCTGATTCTAGGAATACTTGTTCTAATGACTCATCTTTTTTGATTTCTTTCATGTCTCCTGATTTTATTATTTCACCTTTTTTTATGATTGCTACTTTATCGCATAGTTTTTCTGCGACGTCTAGAATATGAGTTGAGAAAAAGATTGTTTTATTTTCTTTTTTCATTTGTTTCATTATTTCTTTCATATCGTATACTGCTTTAGGATCTAGTCCAACGAATGGTTCGTCCATTATTAAGACTTCTGGATCATGTGCTAGTGCTGATATTAGGGCTATTTTTTGTTTCATGCCATGAGAAAAGCTTGAAATGTCATCATTTAAGTTGTTTTCTATTTCAAACATTTTGGCATATTTTTCAATTTTTTCTTTTCTTTTTGTTTCTGGCACTTCGTACATATCACATATGAAGTTTATGAAGTCTATTGCTTTCATGTTTTCGTATAAGTCTGGATTGTCTGGTACATAGGCCATTTGTTTTTTACATTTGATTGGATCTTTTTTGATTGAGGTGTTATTTATTAGAATGTCTCCTTCATCAAAGTCTAGTATTCCTATGATTGATTTTATCATAGTGGTCTTTCCTGCTCCATTGTGTCCGATGAATGCAAATATTTCTCCGTTTTCAACATTAAAGCTCACATTATTTAGGGCTTTTTTGTCGCCATATTTTTTAGTTACATTTTTAATACTTATCATTTTATTTCTCCTTTATTTTAATACCCACTTATTATTTGGATTTTCTTCGAGCAGCATTAATGCTTGGAACTCGTATGATAATAATTCTGTTATTTGGTTATCAGTTAGATTTATTGTATTGTTTGCTACGAGTGTTGCTAATCCGTGTGTAAATATCCACATTTTTACATGGAATGTTTTTATTTCTTCGTTTTTTAGATTTGTGCTTATTTTAATGGATTGTTCTACTTCTTTGAATTCTTTTGTTTGTTTTATGAAGTTTTCTACTACAAGATTGGATTTTCTCATGAATAGGACTTTAAATATATTTGTTTCACATTTTGCAAATTTTATATAGTTTATTCCTATTTGTTTATATTTTGGAATGTTATCTATAGTGTTATCTAATAAGAATCTATAAAAGTATACTTCCATTTTCATTAAAAGTTCATTATATAGTTCTTTACTGTTTTTAAATTGGTAATATATTGGTCTTATTGATGAGTTTAGTTTTTTAGCTATTTCTCTATTACTAACTTTTTCTATTCCTTGTATCCTTGCTATTTCAAAGGCTTTTTCTAATATTATTTCTTTAGTAATTTTGGTTGGTTTAGACATGTTTTCCTCCTTTATAATTATATTGTATCATGTGATACAATATTTGTACATGTTATTTTTGATTATTTTGGTAATTTAAAAACATATCGTTTTTTTGATATGTTTTCTTTTATATTTATTAGTCCATTTGGATTTTGATTAGTTTTTTTAGGATTGCTTTTTCACTTAGGTATTTTTTGAATTCATAGATAGTACAGTATTTATCAATGATTGTTAGAAGAAATCCTTCTTTCGATGTTGGGGGAATGATTGTTACTGGGAACATGTGTCGTTTTATCATGTTTTGTTCTTTTTTTGTTAGTTCAAATAGTTTAGAGGCATTTTGGCAAGCTTGTTTGGCATGAGTGAAGGCATGGAGTCCTTTTCTATCATCTAATCTTGTTCTCCAGTTGTATAGGAATAGGTCATGAAGCATGCCTGCTCGAGCTGATGATTTATAGTTCCAATTCATTTTTTTTGATATTAAGTAGCTAAGATAGGCTACGTTGTAACAGTGTTCATAGCAATCTGTATTAAAGTGTTGAATGTAGTTTTTCATTTGTTGGACGTCTTCGTTTTCTATTAGTTCTTGTATTATTTTTTGAAATTCATGGTCATTAATAGCTTTTTCTTTCATAAGTATCTCCTTCCTAATATTATTATAATTTTTTTGTTTTTTAATTTCAATAGTTAATTTTTACCTTTTACTAATTTATGTAAATGGTTATTTTTTATTACTTATTTTATACATGAAGCAATCTTTATCATGGGAATAGATTATGCCGATTGCTTGTAAGTAGGAATAGATTATTTTTGTACCAATAAAGGTCATTCCTCTTTGTTTTAGGTCTTTTGATATGGTGTCTGATAGGTTGTTTTGGAC
This sequence comes from uncultured Bacilli bacterium, assembly GCA_934096805.1. Classification (GTDB taxonomy): domain Bacteria; phylum Bacillota_I; class Bacilli_A; order RF39; family UBA660; genus JAEDJI01. The sequence continues at coordinate 65,333 of CAKOMW010000001.1, forward strand.
TTTTCCAGTTTCGTATATTGTTTCGTCGTTTGTGAATGTTTTTAAGTAGTTGTTGAATGTTTGGTATTCTTTTTGAATTTGTTTAAATATTTTGGCATTGTTTATGCTGGATTTTATTTTTAGCTTGTTTCTAATTATTTTTTCATTTTTTAGGAGTTCATTTATTTTTTCGTCGTTGTAGTTTGATATTTTATTTATGTCAAAGTTGTCGTATGCTTCTTTAAAGTTTTTTCTTTTGTTTAGAATGCATTCCCATGATAGTCCTGCTTGGAATGATTCTAACAGGAGCATTTCAAAGAGGTATTTATCGTCTTGGTTTCTTTGACACCACTCATTATCGTGATAGTTTACGTATAGTTCATTGTTTTGATTGCACCAACTGCATCTTTTTTTCATAGTTTGTTTCCTTTTTTTGGTATTTTGTATTCTTTTATGTTGTTGCCTTCGATTTCTAGAAGTTTTATTTTGTTTTTTATTCCACCACCGTAACCGGTTAGGTTATTGTTTTGGCCTAGTACTCTATGGCAAGGGATTATTATACATATAGGATTGTTTCCAACGGCATTTCCGACGGCTTGGGCAGACATCTTTTTTATTCCTCTTTTTTTGGCTATTTCTTTTGCAATGTCTTTGTAGGTTGTTGTTGTTCCGTATGGAATTTTATTCATTTTTTCTGTTACTTCTTTTTGGAAAGGGGTTAGTTCGAGTTTGTACTTAGGGATAAAGTCTGGTTTTTTCCCTTTGAAGTAGGTGTCTAACCAGTTTATTGTTTCTTTAAATATTTCTAGGTCTTGGTCTATATAGTTTGGATTATGTTTTTTTGAGTCGTAAGAATTTTCAAAGTATAGTCCGGTCAGATTGGTGCCGTCGCTTGTTAGAATGATGTTTGAAATTGGTGATTTATATATTTTTTTATACATGTATTTTACTCCTTTTGGTTTCTTCTTTAGTATAATTTTCATATTCTTTGATTGTTTCTTCTTTTACTTTTGTTATTAGATTTTTTCTTATTTTATTATTTATTTGGCCGTATTTTAGGTATAAGTATTTGTGCATCATATTTGTTGTTTGTTGTTTTTTATAGTCTTCAATGTTCCAGAAGGAGATTTCTTCTACTCTTTCTAGGATTAGAGAAAAACAAATTGTCATTAACTCGTCTTTATATTTATCGAATTCTCCTAAGATTTGAGCTTGTGTTATTATATCGTCTGCAACGTCAAATATTTCGGTTATTTTAGTGTTTGGTTTTAGGTTGATGCTGCTTACACCTTCTTTTGTTCTTCGATAAAAATAATCGGGATTAGAGGTTTTTATTATTTTGTTTGCTCTTAGGTACATGGTTGTGGTGAAGGCTATGTCCTCCCATTTTGTGTCAATAAATTTATAGTCTTTTATTAGTTCTTTTTTGAATAGTTTATTACATACAGAGGGGCTAGTGTTTAAGATATTGTCTTTTTTATTTATAGTGACTGCTCGATTGGTGTTGGCAAATGTTAGGTCTTTTTGGTAATAATGGTTATCTTTTACAAAGATAAGGTTTGTTTCTATTATGTCTGGGTTGTTGTGTTCTTTTATTTTATCAATCATGTTTTGATACATAGTATTGCTTATATAATCGTCACTGTCAACAAAGGATATGTATTCTCCTTGAGCATGGGCAAGGCCGATGTTTCTTGATTTTGATTGTCCTAAGGTTTTGTTGTTGTGATAGACGCTTACTTTTTTATATCTTTTTTCGTAAGCTTTTAGAATGTTTAAAGAATCATCGTTTGAATTATCGTCAATTGCTATTATTTCAATGTTTTTGTATGTATTTTTCAAAACAGAATCAAGGCATGTATTTAAATATTTTGATGTATTTTTTACTGGTATTATTACACTTATTAAGATTTCGTCATTCATTTTACTCCCTCTTTCGTGTAATATTATATCTTATTTTTTTTAAAATTAAAAGGACTATGTTGTAGTCCAATTATTTGTTTGTAAAGTTTTTTATTCTTTTGCAAGCATGTTCATTGTTTGTTTTGCCGCTTCTTGTTCGGCTTGCTTTTTAGATTTACCTGTTCCTATACCATAGCTTATTCCTTCGATTTTGACTACTACTTTGAATCTTCGATCATGTGATGGCCCGGTTGCTTCCAGAACTTCGTATTCTACTGGTCTTTGGTCGGTTTGAACTGCTTCTTGTAAAGCGGATTTGTAGTCTTTGAAGAATCTTATGTTTTCGTCTTCAATGTATGGTACGATTATGTTCAGAGCTACTTCTTTGGCTTTTTCGAAGCCTAGGTCTATATATATAGCCCCGATTAGAGATTCAAAAGTATCGGCAACAATGGCTTTTTTGTATTTTCCACCAGAGTGATATTCTCCCACTCCGACTCTTATATATTTGCTAAATTCTAGGTCGTTGGCGTATTCATATAGGGCGTTTTCGCAGACGTATGCTGCTCTTATTTTTGTCATTTCTCCTTCTTGGTATTTATTGCTCCTGTAAAGGTAGTCTGATACTACTAGGTCTACTATTGTGTCTCCTAGAAATTCTAGTGTTTCGTATGAGGTTTCATTTTGATGTTCATAGGCGTATGAACTGTGTGTAAATGCTTGTTTATACAAATCTAGATTTTTTGGTGCAATGTTTAGTTTTTTAAAAAGTTTATCCATTTTTTAATTTTCACCTCTGTTAAATAATATCATATTTTTGATAAAATTAATACTGTTTGATTGATATTTTTTTTATTTAATAGTAAAATGTTAGTGGTGGTACTTTTGAAAAAATTATTAATAGGTCTTATAAAGATTTATCAAATGATACCTGGTCCATGGCATGCTTTATGTAGGCATGTTCCTACCTGTTCTAATTATGGGATTGAGGCTATTAAAGTCCATGGATGTTTTTATGGGGGATTTTTAACTATTAAGAGAATATTAAGATGTAATCCATGGGGAACTAGTGGGTATGACCCTGTTCCTAGGAGTAAGGAGTAAGTATGAAGAAAAAAATTATTTATTTATTGTTTATTTTTGTTATATTATTTAGTGTTAGTGGCTGTATAAAGGATGATGTTATGCAGGATATTGATATTGTTACTACGATATATCCAATTGAGTATATAACTAAGAGATTATATGATGATAACTCCAATATTGTTAGTGTTTATCCAAGAGGGGTTGTACCTAAAGATTATAAGCTTACTGATAAAAAGTTACATGATTTTAGTAATAGGGATTTATTTATTTATAATGGATCTTCTTATGAAAAGGAATATGCTAAGGATATGCTTTCTTATAATAATAAGTTAAAGATTATTGATGCTTCTTATGGAATTGATTCTACTAACAAGGATAGTGATGTTTGGTTAAATCCTGCGAATGTACTTATGGTGGCACAGAATATTAGAAATGAGCTTAGTTTATATATTTCTTCTTCAGTGGTTATTGATGATATAAATAATAAGTATAATTTATTTAAGGTTGATATTACTGAATTTGAGACTGAAGTTAAAAAGGCTGCAGATAATTCTAGTTATGCTACTATTGTGTCGTATGATGAGAGCTTGAACTTTTTAGAGAAGTATGGTTTCAAGGTAATTAATTTGGTTGATAATAATAAGATTAAACAAACTAATGTTGATTTGGCTAAGAAGCTTTATGAAGAGGATAAATTAAGTTATATATTTGTTATTGAAAACGAAAAAATTAAAGATGAAATCAGTAATTTAATTAAAGAATATGATGTTGAACAATTAACGATTAATTCTTTAGAAAATATTAGTGAAGAAGCTATGAAGAATAATGATGATTTTTTGTCTTTGATGCATCATAATTTGGATTTAGTTAAAAAAGAAACTTATAAATAAAAAGATTCAGTTATTTTGAATCTTTTTGTTTGGGATAATATATTATTTCGTTTTCTTTTAATCTAATGTAATAGTAGCCGTCTTTTGGAGTTTTAAAACTGTTATAGTTTTCTAGAATTTTGTTGGTTTCATCTGTTGTTTTATCGTCCTTTGTTTGATCATCTTGCTTTGTATCGTCTTGTTTTGTATCATCGTTTTTAGGTTGATCATCTTTTGGTTGTTCTTTTTGATATGTTTTGACGTAGTCTTTAACATTTGCTACCCATTTGTTGTAGTCTATTCGATACCAGGTGTAACCTGATTGTTCTTTTTGTTCTAAAATATTGTAGTAGCCTAGGTTTATGTATCCTAGTATTGTTCCTTTTAATGATGGGCTTGTTCTACAGTTTAGATTTTCTTTTAGAACTTCGATTTGGTTTTTAGTTTTGTTTTTGGTTGTTGGTGTTCCTACTACTCTGTTTACTTTGCTGGAGGAGTTTTTGGTTACAGTTTGATCATCGAATAAATAACAATAGTTCAAAGGGTTTTTGGCATATTTTGATGCTTCTCCTGATTTGTATTTGTAGTTTTTAGGACAGACCCAGTATTCAAAATGAAGATGTACTCCGTCTGCTAGTCCGGTTTCTCCCATATATCCTAACTTTTGTCCTTGGATTACTTTTTTGCCTTTTTTTACTAAGGATCTTGCTTTTAGATGCATATAAATATTTATTATTGTATTATTTCCTTTTGTATATTTTAGGACGATGTGATTTCCCATTGATGAATTGTAGCTTTCTTCGATTACTGTAGCATCATGGGTTGCATATACTGGTTCACCAGGATATTTAATCCATCCTAGATCTAATCCATAATGATATCTGCCAACTTTGGTTATCGGATGTGTTCTCATTCCGAATTCTGATGTAATTCCTACTGCATTGACAGGAAATTTTACATACATATTATCATCTCCCTAGTGTAGTATATGAGATGATTTTATTTTTTTATAAACAAAAGAACTTATTTTTTGGTAAGTTCTTCTTTTTTGTTTAGTTTAACGTTTATTGAAAAGATAGGTTGTTGTTTTTTTTCTTCCTTTTGGGATTCGTCTTTTTTATCGGTTTTAAGACTTTGTTCTTTTTTTGGTTCTTCTTTTAGTTCATAATAGTTCAATTTAAAAGTATCATATTTTTTTGGTTGTTCAAAGACTATGGTTCCTGTTTTAGTAGCGCCGATTACTAGTTTGCCACTGTAAAGAGCGGTGTCAACGTCTAGGGCTGTGAATAGTCTTTGGGATTCTTTTTTATCTTGGTTTTCTAATTTCCAATTTTTTGCACTGTATTTTATTGGGCTTTTAGACATATTTTCATATTCAAGAGTTACTATTATGAACTGGTTATCTTTTTGAGGTTTTCTATATTTTGTACCTTCTTCGTTTGTTATAATTTTTTTAATTTTATAGGTTACATCTTTGTATCTTATTGTATCATTTTCTTTGAATACTTTTGTTTCTTCATTTGGTTTTACTTCAATTCCAGTGTCAAATAGTTTATTGTGAGCTTTTGTGCCTAAGATTGTTGCTGTTATTGCCAGACATATTATTATGGTAATGATTATTGCTGGCTTAAGGTATTTTTTGTTTTTTATTTTTTTAATTTTTTTTATGATATTGTTTAGTTTTTGGATATTTTTCGATTGTTCTTTTACTGTTTCTTGGTTGATTTTATCTTTTTTATCTATTTTAATGTTTGGTGTTTCTAACTTTTCTTTTTTATTTAATTCAACTTTGGTAATAGTTTTAGTTATTTCATTTGAAGTATTGTTTTTTATTTCTTTTTGGGTTATTTCAGTTTTGTTTTTTGTTTTTAGTTCGTTTGTTTTATTTGGTGCTTTGTTTTTGTTTTGGTTATTTGAAGGAATTATTCTAGCTTTTGATACGTCTGAGCCACAGTATCTACATATTTTTAGTTTGTTTGGTACTTGTTTTTTACATTTTTTACATACTTTCATATAATCACCTTCTTTTCTTTTTTATACAAGCAAATTATATCATATTGGTTAATAATTGTCATTATTTTTTTAAAATTATTCATACTAATTATGGTGATATTTATGGTTGTTAGATTGGGGTATGTTTCAATTGCTAAATCTATATATGATGATAATAGTTTTAAGACTATTACGTATACTAATTATTCTAAAAATAATGATATTAAGAGGATTGATGAGATTATTCTTAATAATTTAGATACTTTATATAAGATTATATGTTTTAATATTAAAAATAATATTCATTTTTATAGAATTACCTCTGCTCTTATACCTCTGGCGACTTTGTCTTCAGTTTGTTTTGATTATATCTCAAAGTATGATTTTTTATACAAGAAGATTGGTAGTGTTATAAAGCTTAATGGAATAAGAGTTGATATGCATCCTAGTGAATATACTGTTCTTAATAGTACGAATAAGGCTGTTGTTAATAATACTTTTGAGATTCTTAGATATCATGTTGATGTTCTTAAGGCTTTGGGGGTTAAACCTTATATTATTCTGCATGTTGGGAGTAATGCTTTTGGAAAGAAAAATTCCCTTTCTCGTTTTATTAATAATTTTAATTTACTTAGTGACGATATAAAGAATAGTATTGTTATAGAGAATGATGATAAAGTTTTTAATGTTGATGATGTTTTGTATCTTTCTAGGGTTCTTAAATGTCCTTTTGTTTTTGATTATCTTCATCATATTTGTAATCCTTGTGATAAGGATATTACTTATTATTTAAAGGATATTTTTGATACTTGGGGTGATGTTACTCCAAAGGTTCATTTTTCTAGTTCTAAGAGTAAGCTTAAAAAGGATATGAGGAGTCATGCTGACTATATTAATGTTTATGATTTTATTGATTTTATTGAGCTTATTAAGCCTTATACGGAGAGGGTTGATATTATGATTGAAGCTAAGATGAAGGATGAAGCTATGTTTAGATTGATTAGACAGCTTAGATTTGTTTCTAATTATACGTTTATTGATGATACTACTTTTATTGTAAAGTAAAATGTAACCTGTTTTTTGGTTACATTTTTTTATTTGATTTTATTATTCTTTTTATTATTTGGTTGTTCTAGGCAATATTCTATCATGCTTATTATTACATTATTAAATGAAGTATTATTTTCTCTTGCTATGTCTTCAACTTTTTGTGATAAAGTTTCTTTGATGTATAGAGATTTATATACTGCCGTCTCTTTTTCTTTTGTCTTTTTTAGAGTAAAGTTCATACTACCACCACCTAATTATATTTTAATATTATATTATATTTTAAAATATATTAGATTTTTCTGGTATATTTTGGTAAAAAGTTATATAATAGTTAACAAGGTGATTTGGGTGAAGAAAACAAATGGATTTGAAACGACAATTTTGGGAATTGATTTATTTATTAAATGGATTATTGATGTATTTAAAAAGAGAGGAAAATAATCTTTTATTTAGTAAGTTATTGCAATTTTTCTTTGGTTTTTGGTCATATAAAGATGATTGCTTTTTTGATATATAGAATGCTTTTGGATATTTAGTTTTTCAGACATAATAAAACCCTTGATTTACAAGGGATAATTATTATAATGGCGGAGCGGGAGGGATTTGAACCCTCGCACCAGTTACCCAGTCTACACCCTTAGCAGGGGCGCCTCTTCAGCCTCTTGAGTACCACTCCAAGGACACTTTTTTAAGTGCATATTTATTATATGATATATTTTAATTATTTTCAAGCATTTTTTAATAAAATTATGATTATTATTGCTATTGAAATTAATGCTACTAATATCAGGGTTATTAATACTATGTTACTTGAACCTTGTTTGTTTCTTATTAATTTTAAGTTTTCTTTTTCGTCTTCTAGTTGTAGTTTGTAGGCAAAGTCGTCGTCATAGCTTGATATCCCTTGTATTTTTTCTATGTGTCCTACTAATTTATTTATTATTTTTTCGTCAAAGTCTTTTAGTTCTAATACTACATCATTTTCCATGATAGCTAGAAAGTTTTTTTCTTCAAAATAACTGCTTTTTATTGTAGTGTATGCACTGTATCTGACAATTATTTCGGGAATTATTTCCATTTCAAAAACTTGGGGTTGATCGTAGGTGATTATCAAAGTATTTTCGTACCCATTGTTACTGCTTGATATTATTAATTGATATGGAAAGCTATCTTTTAGGATTACTTTGATATATCTGTTTTCTTCTTCGAAGTCTTGTATTTTATTTAAAAGATTGTATTTTTCTAGGTTATAGAATTTTTGTTCTTTTTTAAAATTGTTTTCTTCTTGTACTTCGTTATATCTTATCATAGGAACACCTCTATTATAAGTATACCACGATATTTTTTTTTAATAAAGTTTTTTTGTTAAATTACAATTCCTCCGTCAACTTGAATTATTGTGCCATTTGTGAATGTTGAATCGTCACTTGCTAGGTATAGGTATGCTCCGGCAAGTTCTTGTGGATTTGCTATTCTTCCTAGTGGTGTTAGTTTAGTTAGCATTTGTCTTGTGTTGTCATCGGTGGATTTTTTTGTCATGTCGGTCATTACTGCTCCTGGTGCTACAGCGTTTACTCTGATGTTGTATCTACCTAGTTCTTTAGCGCATGATTTTGTTATTCCGTTAACAGCAAATTTTGATGAGGCGTATGGTGTTTGCATTAATCCTCCATAGTTTGCAACCATAGAACTGGTGTTGATTATAGAACCGCTTTTTTGATTTATCATGTATGGGGCTACTTCTCTTATGAATTTAAAGACACCGAAAGTATTTATCTCAAACATTTTTTGCATTTCTTCGTCTGTTGTTTCAATTAATGGTTTGGATGCGGTTATTCCAGCATTGTTTACTAGGATGTCTATTTTTTGGAATTTTTCAATTGTTTTGGCTACAACATTTTTGATACTTTCCGTTTTGGTTACATCTAGTTCTATTGCTAGAATGTTTTCTTGATTGTATTTTTTTGTTAATTCTTCTAGAGCTGGTTTTATTTCATTTTCTAGACCAGTTATCACTACTTTTGCTCCTTCTTTTAGGTATAGTTCGGCAATGGCAAAGCCTATTCCTTTTGTGCTTCCTGTAATTATTGCTACTTTATTTTCTAATTTCATTTTATCATCCTCCGTATTTATTATATCATATTTTTTACTTTGTATAGTATTTGTTTTATTTCACTTGGGGTTTCGTCTAATAGATCGATTCTAAAGTTTGTGATCTGTAGTTCTTGGTATTTTTTGATTTTGTTTATATTGTCTATTTTTTCACAGTCCATTATAGTTGTTATGCAATTATTATTTATTATCTTTAGATGTTTATTGTTTCTGTCTTTTAAGGTGTAAGTGTCTTTTTGTTTACAGATGGTGCAAGGCTTTTTGTCTTTATTTATTAGGGTATTTAAGGGACAATATTTCATTATCATTAGTTCTAGGGTTCCATATATTAGGATTTCTAGATTGGGTGTTCTTTTGTATTTTTCTTGATATTTTTGTGTTAATTTTTTTAGTTCATCTTCTGGAATTTCTTCGGATAGTCCTATTGTGGTTACGTTTAAGTTTTCTAGCAGGTTTACTGTTTTTTCATTTGTAACGTTTAAGTAAATATCGCTTATTATTTTATTTTGATTTTTATTTTTGTGAAGGGCTCCAGTTTCTGATACTAATAGGTTTTCGTTTTGGTATGTTTTTGGTTTTTTGTTTACTCTTGGAGTTCTTAAATAAATGTTTTCGTTTTTGTATTTTTGATATAGTGATTCATCTTCTGTATATATATTAACGTTTTCTGTTAATAATGTTTTTAGTTGGTCTTCATTTCTTACAAGGAAGCTTATGTTGTGTGTAGTCTGAATATCTGTTGTTTTTAGTTGTTCTGGTAGTTCTTTTTGATTTTTTTGAGGTTGATTTTCTCTTCTTTTTATTAGCTCTTGTACTAATTCTCTTCTTATTTTATTTATTGTTTTTAAAGGAATAAAGATATCTTGGTCTATTTCGTAGGTTATTTCTTGCACTTTAAAGGGAGTGTTTTCTAATTTTGATAGTTTTTCGGTGATATCTTGTTTTTGGGTTGGTTTGTTTTTTGATTGTTCTGGTGGTATTGATGTTTCGGTTATCTTATTTGTTTCATCTAATATGGTTATTTGTAATGGTTTATTTTTTCTTGCAATTACTTGATATTTGATGTTTATCTTTTTTTCTCCGATGTTTTTTAGGTCTTTTATTAGTTGGTCATCTTGGGTTTTTAGGACTTTCCCTTTTTCTTTTAGATTTATTTTGTTATCTAGATAGATTATTTCTCTTTTTTTGGCATGGTTTATTAATCGTCCTTTTTCATTGTAAATATAGTTTGCTATCATTCCTTTGTTATTTCCAAATCTTAGACCATCGTTTTGGTTTAATTCTTTTTCTAGTTTTATTTTTATTTTTTTGTTTGTTTCTAATACTTCTCCGATAATTATTCCTTGATGTTTTGGAGATTTTATGTTTATAAATTCAGTGTTGGTATTATTGTTTAAGTAACCTTTGGTGAAGTCTCTATTATATAGTTTTTTTAGGGTTTCGATGTCTTGTTTTTCTATTTTTAATTCTTCGTTGTTGTAGTATTTGTCTATTAGGGTTCGATATATTTTAGTAACATAGTACACATATTCCTTTTTTTTCATTCTTCCTTCGATTTTTAGGGAAGTGATATCTTTTTCTAGAATTTGTTTTAGATTTTCTATTGTACATAGTTCTTTAGGACTAAGGAGATAGTTTCCTTGAGTATTTACTTTGATATTATTTTTGTATAGCTCATATGGAAGACGGCACATTCCGGCACATTCTCCTCGATTACCACTTCTGTTTAGGAATCTTGATGAAAATAGGCATTGTCCTGAGTAGGAAACGCATAGAGCTCCGTGAATGAATATTTCTTTTTCTAGGGGTGTTTTTAGGTTTGATATTTCTTCTAAAGACATCTCTCTTGATAAAACTGCTCTTTTGACGTTTAGTTCTTCTAAAAACTTTAGTTGTTCTTCATTGTGGTTATGGCATTGGGTTGATGCGTGTATTTCTATGTTTGGAAATATTTCATTTACTAGTTTTATCATTCCTAAGTCTTGCATGATTAGGGCGTCTACGTTTATTTCTTTTAGTTTTCTTACATAGTTTATTAGTTGGTCTACTTCACTTTCGTAGATAAGGGTGTTTACAGTTACATATATTTTTACTCCATATAGATGACAGTATTTTACAGCTTGTTCTAATTCTTCGATAGTAAAGTTTGGAGCGTATTTTCTTGCACCGTAGTTTGTTCCTGATAGATATACAGCATCGCATCCAGCGTGAATTGCGTAGTATAGAGTTTCTTGGTCTCCGACTGGGGATAAGAGTTCTATTTTTTTCATTTTATCACCTTTTTATTTAGTTTTTGGTTTTTGTTTACTTTGTTCATTATTTAAATATTCTTGTATTATTTCTAGAGTGTTGTCCATTAATTCTAAAAATTTTATAATGGTTATTTCAGCTTTTAAATAGGTTTTTCCTTCATAGATGTTTTCGAATATTATTAATGTGTCTTCGATAGTAGATTCTTGTCTTATTGTATAGTTGCCATGGGCAATAGCATTTCTTAACCCTTCGATTATAGTTTTATTTTTTGTATAGAGTTCTTCATTAGAGTAATATTTTTCCATTGCTTTTAGTTCTTCTTTTTCTTGTTTTAATTCTTGAATTTTTTCATTTAACGATTGCTTTTGGAGTTCTATTTTTTGTTCTAAGAGTTTTTTTATTTTTTCTTTTGATTTGTCTTCAGATATGTTATTAATATTGTTTTGTAGTTCATCTACTTTTATTTTTATAAGTTTTGCTTGGTTCTTTAGGGAATTAATTTTTTGTTTTTTGGGTTCTAGTCTATCTTCTTGCATTTCTAAAGTTATAATTTTTAAGTTTTTTAAGTTTAGTTTAGAAAAATCTAATCCTTGTTCATTAAATGCTTTTTTGTATAATTTGTCATATGGAACGCAAAAGAGGCTATTGAAGTTGCTTATGGCTGAGGTTGCTAAATTGTCATAGTTTATATAAAGTGGAGATTCATAAGTCTTTTTTATTGCATGTTGAATGTCATTTATGTTGGTTGATTTTGTATGTCTCATTGCCTGAAGAATAAGTAAATTATCAATATTTGATAAAAGTAGGTCTGTTTTGGTGTAGGTATCGTCTATTTTTTTTCTTGTTTCAAATAGTATTGATAGTAATTGTTCTTCATAATCGTAGTCTTCATTTGTCAATATTGAATTGTTTATTAATTGTAGTAATGGCTCGATATCTCTTTGCCTGTTTAGTTTTTGATATTCTACACTCATTTTAAAGTTTTTTTGTTTATATGCTTGTTTATAGTATTGAATCAAATCAAAGTTACAATTTTTTTCTTTTATTATGTCTATTGCAATATTGAAGGCTGTTATTTCGTAGCGTTCTATCTCTTCGTGGTCTTCTCTTTCAAGGGTAAATATTATATTCTCACATTTTTTTATTTCGGTTTCTAGATCTTGTACATTTTTTATTTTTTTAGCTTTTTCAGTAGGATGTTTGCTTATCACTCTTTTGAATTTTTTTGTTTTTTTGTTTACTAATTGGTCAAGATTGGCTTTGATTATAAAAGATGTCAAGTTTCTTATTTTAATTGACACTGGTTTTCCTTCGATGTGTAAAGTTAGTTTTTCGTTGTCATAGTCTATTGTAAAGTCACCATGACCTAATTTGTTTCTTATGGTTGCAATTATGGTTGAAGCATCTTTAAAAGTGTAATTATCTATTTCATAACCATCTTTAGTTTTTGTTGCTATTTTTTGAATATTTTCATCTAAAATGTGTTTGTATAGCTTTGATTCATATATCAGATTTCCAGTATTTTCTACTAGATCTTCTTTTATTGATAAAAGTATATTTGATATGAACCCTACTTGGGCTGCAGTTTGGTAGTTTTTATTTTTAATATAGTCTGTTTCTTCTGTTTTGAACAGTGTTTTTAACATAAAGATTGTGTATGCTTTCGTTCCTAAATAATAGTTTGCAATAAAGTTTATATCTTGCATAGTTTCACCTCTTTTTTTATTATACTATATATGACAAAAGTTTACAATTATTGACAAAGTTGTTTGTCTGTTTATTGTAAACTTTTGTTTTTCGTTATTGTCAAGCGTTTTTTATTAGGAATGATGTGTGGTAAATGACAGTTTTTTATTTTTTTATTATTCTTAGGGTGTTTATGATTGTGAGAAGAGTTACTCCAGTGTCAGCGAATACTGCAAACCACATATTGGCTAAACCGAAAACACTTAGTAATAGAATTATTAATTTTACTGATAGCGCAAAGATTAGATTTTGTTTTATGATGTTTTTGGTGTGTTTTGATATGTTTATGGCGTCAGGAATTTTGGCTAAGTCGTCTTTCATTAGGACTATGTCGCTAGCTTCGATTGCTTGGTCTGTTCCAACGTTTCCCATTGATATACCGATGTCTGCTCTTTTTAGGACTGGGGCATCGTTTATACCGTCTCCGACAAAGATTGTTATTTCTTCTTTTTTAGCTACTTTTTCATAGCTTTTAAATTTATCTGTTGGAAGCATTTCATATTTTATTTCATCGATATTTAGTTTTTTTCCTATGGTTAGGGCTATGTTTTTTTTGTCTCCGGTGAACATGTAGGTTTTTAAGCCTAGTTTTTTTAGCTTATTGATTGTTTCTTTGGCATTTTCTTTTATACCATCGCTTATTTCAACTGATGCAATGTGTTTGTTGTTTATGTTTAGGTGGATGGTTGTTTCTTCTTCACAATTGCATAGGTTTTTATTTCCTATTGCTATTTTGTCTTTGTTTAGTTCGAAAGTTATGCCTTTTCCTTCGATTTCTTTGTAATTTTTAAGGTCTTGGGTGTCTATTTTTCCTTGTTTTAGTTTGGTTATAGAAATTGCTATTGGATGATTTGATAGGGATTCTCCTTTTACTAGAATGTCTATTATTTGGTCTTTGGTGTAGGTATTGTCTAATATTTTCATGTTGGTTACTTTGAATGCTCCGCTTGTAAGGGTTCCTGTTTTATCGAAGATTATGTTTTTGGCGTTTGAAAGGTTGTCTAAGTAGTTGCTTCCTTTTATTAAGATTCCTTTTTTGCTGGATACGCCAATTCCAGTGAAGTATGACAAAGGTATTGATATGGCTATGGCGCATGGGCATGATATTACAAGGAATGTTAGTCCTCTGTAGATTGAGTCTTTTAGAGGAATGTTTGCTAGGGGTAATAGAATAGCGATTAGGATTGCTAGAATTATTACGGTTGGGGTGTATATCTTGCTTATTTTGGATATTGTTGTTTCGGTTTTCGTTTTTTTGTCGGTTGCACTTTCTAGTAGTTCTAGTATTTTAGCTACTGTTGATTCTTGGTATGTTTTGGTGGCTTTTATTTCTATTAGGTTTTGGTTGTTGATGCTTCCTGATAGAACTTCGTCTTGTTCTTTTTTTTCTGTTTGTTCTGATTCTCCGGTTAGGGCTGACTCATCTAGCATAGTGGTTCCTTTTACGATTATGGCATCTACAGGGATTTTTTCTCCTTTTTTTACTATTAGAATGTCTCCGATTTTTATTTGTTCTACTGGTACTTGTTTTGTTTCGTTATTTATTTTTTTATTGGCATATGGTTGTTTTAGATTTATTAGGTCTTTGATGGATTTTCTTGAGTTGTTGATGGCTTTTTCTTCTAGTATTTTACCGATTGTGTATAGTGTTATGACCATGATGCCTTCCAATACTTCGCCGATTAGAAGGGCGCCGATTGATGATATTGTAATTAGAGCGTTTTCGTTTATGGTTTTGCTTCTTATTAGGAGCTTAATAGCATTTATAGTGGTCCTATAGAGTAATAGAGAGTATGATATCATATACATTATTATTTTTATAGAGTTTGGCATTTCTAAGGTGTAGCCTAGTACTCCGATTAAAACTGCGATTACTAGTATTGATAAATGGTATTGTTTTTTTTCGTTTATTTCTTCTTCAGATATGGTTGCTTCTGGTTCAATTTTTCTTATTATTTCGTTTAGTTCTTTGACGGTAAATTCTTTTTCTGATTCATATGTTATTTTTTTAGTGTTGAAGTTTACTGTTACGTTTTTAAATTCTTTGTTTTTATTTAGGGCTTCTTCAATTTCTCTGGCACAGTTGGCACAGTCTAGGTTGCTGATATTATGTTTATATTTTTTCATTTTTCCTCCTTATGTTTTATATGGGTTAGAGCTACTTCGAAGACTTCTTTTACGTGGTCGTCTTCTAGTGTGTAGTAGACTTCTTTACCTTGTTTTCTATGTTTTACTAGGTTGTTGGATCTTAAAATACTTAGTTGGTGGGATATGGCTGATTTGGTCATTTCTAGGACATTTGCAATGTCACAGACGCACATTTCATTGTTGTCTAGGGCACATATTATTTTTAGTCTGGTTGGGTCTGACAAAATTTTAAAGAAAGTTGCGGTTTTGTCTAGGGTTTCTTTATTTATCATTTTTTGTTTTACTTTTTTTACTGTTTCGTGGTGTATTGTGTTGCAGTCACATGTATATTCTTTGTTCATATTTTTCTCCTTTTTCTTTATTATAGTTGAATGGTTGTTCAACTGTCAAGGTAAAAAATGTGTTTTGATGTTTTTCTTTTTTATGATACAATAATATTGTTGGTGGTGATTTTGTGGATAAAAGAAGTTTAAAAAAATGTGTTATGTCTGTTGTTTTATTGCTTATTATTCAGGCTGTGTTGTATTTTGTATCTAAGCTTTTTCAGGGCCCTCCTCATTTAATTGGGAATGATTTTGATGCTTGGTTTCCTTTTGTGAAGGAGTTTATATATGTTTATGATTCTTGGTATCCTTTTTTAGTTTTTGTTTGGATATTGTTCTTTTTTAGTGATAGAGAAAAGTATAAAGATTTCTTTGTTACTAGTGTTCTGGCGATGATTGTTGCTAATGTAATATTTTTAGTTTATCCTACCACGATTACAAGGGCTAGCTTTGAGGTTTCTGGTGTTACTAGTTGGCTTCTTAATCTCAATTATATGCTTGATACTCCGCTTAATTGTATGCCATCAATGCATTGTATGTTTTGTTTTACTACTATATTTGGGTTGATGTTTAGTAAGGTCAAATTAAAGTATAAAATTCCTATTTGTGGTTATTTGGTTTTGATTATTCTTTCTACAATGTTTGTTAAACAGCATGTTATTGCGGATGTTGTTAGTGCTTTTATTATTGCTAGTTGTTGTTATTTCATTTCTAAGTTTCATGTTTTTGACAAATTTAAAAGATATTTTGATTAAAGGTTTGTTCTTTAATAAAAATATCTATTTTTTTGTTCCTATTTTTTCACCATATTTTACTATTGTTTCGATGTGCTTTTTTGAGTTTTCTTTTATATCTGGGTCTATTTCTATTTTGTTTTTCTTAAATATCAGGGCGATTGTGGAACCATTGAATTCGAAGTATCCTTTTTCTTCGCCTTTTCTATATTGGTATTCTTCGTGATGATTTTTAATTCTACCTACGATTAGGGCTCCTACTTCTATTTGGATGACTTTTCCAAAGTTTTTTGTATCTAGGGTTGTGTATTCTCTAGCATTCTTTTTATAAATATTGTATTTTTTTAGAGCTATGTTTTTTACAGTGTGAAATATTCCTTTGATGTATTTGTTTTCATTTTTAGTGCCGTCGTCTATGTAACAGTATCTATGGTAGTCTGTTGGTTCCAAACGAAAGATTAGAATTTTACCATTTTTGTATTGTTCCGATATGGGGTCTCCATTTAATAATTCATTTATGCTATAGTATGAGTCTTTTATTTTAAACATACTGTTTTCTTTAATATCATATACTGTTAATTTAGAGTCTGCTGGTGATATTAAATGGTTTTTGTTTTTATCAATGTTTAAGTATTTTTCTTTTTTCTTTCTTATGAAAAAGTCATTGTATGATGTAAATTTTTGTTTTTCGTATTCGTCTTGGTTGATGTTATATTTTTTTATTAGTTTTTTGGTGATGATATTTGATACTTTGCTATTCATAATGGTGCCACTTAGTTTGGTAAACCATGGTTGAACCAATATTTTTAGGAATACTCTACCTAGATGGGTTTTATATAGTAGAACTAATGATATGTTTTCTTTATTGCTTATTAGTTCGTTATTGGTACGGTTTTTCATTTTCATTTACATCACTTCTTTTCTTTTATAACTTTATCATGAAATTATAATTTTTGCAAATTTAAAAGAATAACTTTCGTTACTCTTTGTTTGTTATAGTTTGAAATTGGTTACTTCGGGGATGTCTTTTCCGTATTGTCTTATGTATTTATGGTGTTTTTCTAACATTTTATTGCAATAGTCTTCGATGTTTTCCCTATTCTTTATGTTTGCATATTTTAGGGCATCTAGTATTAAGTGATATCTATCTATTTTGTTTTGTACTCTCATATCAAATGGTGTGGTTATTGTTCCTTCTTCTAGGTAGCCGTGGACATGAAGATTTTGGTTTTCTCTTTTGTATGTTAATTGATGAATTAGATTAGGATATCCGTGGAAGGCAAAGATTATTGGTTTATTTTTTGTAAATAGTTTATTGTATTCTTGATTGGTCATTCCGTGTGGGTGTTGGTCTTTGGTTTCTAGTTTCATTAAGTCTATTATGTTTATTACTCTTATTTTTGTGTCTGGTGATAGTTCTTTTAGTATTTTTGTAGCAGCGATTACTTCTAAGGTTGGGGTATCACCACAGCAAGCGAAGATTATTTTTGGCGAGATTGTTTTATCGCTTATGAATTCTAATTCTCCGATTCCTTTTTCACAATGTTTTATTGCTTCTTCCATGGTTAAGTATTGGGGCCTTGGATGTTTTGATGCTATTATTACGTTTATATAGTTTTTTGTTTTTATACAGTGGTCAAATGTTGATATTAGGGTGTTTGCATCGAATGGTAAGTACATTCTTACGATGTCACTTTTTTTTGTTGATAAGTGGTTTAAAAATCCTGGGTCTTGATGGGTATATCCGTTGTGGTCTTGTTGCCAAATGTGTGATGTTAGGACATAGTTTAGAGAAGCGATTGGGGCTCTCCATGGTAGTTCTTTACTTACTTTTAACCATTTTGCGTGTTGGCTTGCCATTGAGTCTACGATTCTTATGAATGCTTCGTATGAGTGAATGAAGCCGTGTCTTCCTGTTAGGAGGTATCCTTCTAGCATGCCTTCACAAACGTGTTCTGAAAGGAGACTATCCATTACTCTTCCTTGTTTTGATAGGAATTCGTCGTATTTTTTTGTGTCGGAGTTCCACATTCTTTTTACTTCGTCAAAGATATGATTTAGTCTATTTGATAGGGCTTCGTCTGGTCCAAAGCATCTAAAGTTTTTATTTTCTTTATTTAGGGCAAAGACGTCTCTTATGTATTTTGATAGTTCCATCATGTCTTGTTTTTCTATTTTACCTGGTTTGGTTATTTTTACTTCGTAGTTGTTTATGCTTGGTGTATTTAGTTCTTTTAGAAGTAGTCCTCCGTTGGTTATAGGATTGGCACTCATTCTTTGGTCTTTTTTTGGTGGTAGTTCTTTTAGTTTTTCTATTAGGGTTCCATTTTCATCAAATAGTTTTTCTGGTTGGTATGATTTTAACCATTTTTCTAGTAGTTCTAGGTCTTTTTCGTTTGTTACGTTTATTGGTACTTGGTGTGCTCGGAATGTTCCTTCGACTTTTTTTAGGTTTACTTCTTTGGGACCGGTCCAACCTTTTGGACTTTTCATTATTATGATTGGAAAAGGAATTTTTTGTCCTTGTTTTAGTTTTTTGATGTCTCTTAGGGCCCATTCTAGGGAGTTAGCCATTAGGTTGTGCATGTCTTTTACGTTTTTTGCTTCAACGATGTAGGTTTTATAATTGCAACCGTTGAAGTAATCTTTTATTTGTTTATTGGTCATTCTTCCAAAGATTGTAGGGTTTGATATCTTATATCCGTTCACGTGAAGAATTGGTAGGACTATTCCGTCGGTTTTGGGGTTTATAAATTTGTTTATGTGTAGTGATGCTTGAAGTGGTCCGGTTTCTGCTTCACCGTCTCCGATTACACAAGCTGCGATTAGGTCTTTGTTGTCTAGGACTGCTCCATAGGCATGGGCAAGTGAATAGCCTAGTTCTCCTCCTTCGTTTATTGATCCTGGTGTTTCTGGGGCAACATGGGATGAGACTCCTCCAGGGAATGAAAATTGTTTGCATAGTTTTTTTAAGCCTTCTTCATCTTGAGTAATGTTTGGATAGATTTCTGTGTATGTTCCCTCTAGGTAAGCGTTGGCTATCATTGCTTGACCACCGTGACCTGGTCCAGATATGTATATCATATTTAGGTTGTGTTCATTTATTAGTCTATTTAAATGAACGTATATAAAGTTTTGGCCTGGTGCTGTTCCCCAGTGTCCCACTACTTTGGGTTTTAGATCTGTCATTTTTAGTGGTCTTTTTAATAGAACATTGTCCATTAAGTATAGTTGGGCTACTGAAAGATAGTTGGTTGCTTTCCAATAGTAGTTCATTTTTATTAGTAGGTCTTCTTTTAGTTTTTTCATCTTATCACCTCTTTATTCTATGTAGATTATATCATACTTTATTGTAATAAAAAAGAGAAATTTTTTGTTTATTTTCTCTTTTTTGATAGCGTTTTTTTATTACAAAACTCATTATATCCTACTTCGTTTGCTTCTTTTATGATGTCTCTTATTTTTTTATTGGGATATGTTTGTTCTAGTTCTTCTTCTTTTAGTAGATAGCCTGTTGTCTTGGTTATTTTGTAAATTCTTTTGTATTCTTTTTGTAGCTGTTCTTCTAGATATTGTTGCTGTTTTTGATTTAAGTATTTTTCTATTTTTTCGTTTTTACAGATTAATTGAAAAAGAATTGTTTTGTCTTTTATGTTTTTTATTAGAGTGGTGTCTTTTTCGATTGCTTCTTTTGTTATATTATAAAGGAATTGTTTTTCTTGGGGTGGTAGTTTTCTATATAGTTTTATTTTTTGATGTTTTTCTTTTAGTTTGTTAATTATTTTCATTTTTTATTTCCTTTATGTTTTCTTTTACCTCTTTTATTTTTTGGTTTGATTTTATGTGCTCTCCGATTATTTCTGAGACTTCGGTAATTGTTACAAAGGCTGTTTCATCTTCTTCATTTACGATTGCTCTTAGTCTTGAGATTTCCATTCTTGTTAGGACACAGTATAGAATATCTTTTTTTCCGCTTACTAGTCCGTTTCCCTGAATAAAGGTTGCAGTTCTTCCTAGTTTATTGTATATTTGTTTTGCTATTTCGTCTCCGTGTTCTGTTATTATCATGGTAGCTTTTGCTTGTTCTAGTCCTTCGCTTACTAAGTCTATTATTTTAAATGTTATGAAGTACATTAGTAGAGAATATAGGGCTTTGTCTAGTCCGAATAGTATTCCAGCGGTTAAGTAGATAAATATGTTAAATATCATTATTATTTGACCGGTTGATAGTGATGTTTTTTTGTTTATGATTATGGCTACTGATTCGGTTCCGTCTAGGCATCCTCCACATCTTATTACTAGGCCTACTCCGATTCCTAGGATTATTCCTCCGTAGATTGTTGCTAATAGAATATCATCTGTTAATTCGTGAACGTTTTGGAACATTGTTAGGAATGCTGAGAATAGGAGCATTGCATATAAGGCTTTTATTAGGAAGTTTTTACCTAGATTTTTGTATCCAATGAGCAAAAAGGGAATGTTTAAAATAATAGTAAAGATGCTTAGCGATAGCCCGGTTAGTTTACTTATTATCATTGATATTCCTATTACTCCTCCGTCTAGAATCATATTTGGTGATAGGAATGTTTGGATTGAAAAAGCTGCGAGCATTGCTCCAGTGGTTATCCCAATAAATGAGATTAAATTTTGTAATAAATTGTTTTTTTGTTTCATATTAGACCTCCTTTATTTCTATTAATTCATTGTTTAATATAGAGTATAAGTACATTTCTACTTTTTTGTTTGAGATTTGGTTTATGTACTTTTTATATATTTCTAGTTGTTTTAAATAGGCTTCGTCTTTTGTATTCTGTAGCTTGTAGTCTATTATCTTTATTTTGTCTTCATATTCTAGCAGTAAATCTATTATACCATGATATTCATTGTTTGTGTCACTAAATATGAATTCATGTTCTTTATAAATGATTGCATTTTTTATGTCTAATTGGTTTATTAGGTTTTGTATTTTTTTATTTTCTGTTTTTTTAGTGAAGTCGGTTGTTTCAAATAGTTCATGCATTTTTGTTCCATATTCCATGTTGTTTATTTCTTCTTTTGTTAGTAATTTTTTGATGTTTTTTGATGCTCTTTGTTCTTCTAGGGTGGTGTTTTTTATATCTAGTTTTATTTCGGTTATTTTGGTTTTATCTTTTTCGTCTAATTCCTTGATTGGTTTTGATATTTGATAGTCTTTGGTTAGCGGGATTTGATTTAGGTCTATTTGGTTTATGTATTTTACTAAGTTTTGTTTTATTGAGTTTATGATGTCTAGGAATGATGTGTATTTTTTTCTTATTTTTTGGTCTACTAGTGTGTTATGAATGTTTACTGGTTCGTCTTTTAGGCTTGTTACTATTATCATTTTTTCTTTTACTCTTGTTACGTCTACGTAGAAGAGTCTGATTCTTTCTGAGATGTCTTCTTCATTGTATTTATTTATTATTAGGTCTTTGATTATTGTTTCAGTTATTCCTTCATCGAAGTATGGAGTTATTATTCCGTATTCATTGTCGTAGATGAATTTATCTTTTATGTCTTGTTTATTGAATGGTTTGTGGAGACCAGAGAAGTAGCATATTGGAAATTCTAGTCCTTTTGATTTATGAATGTTCATTAATTTTACATTGTTGGTTGTTTCAATATTTAGACTGTATTTTATTTCTTCTTTGGTTTCAATTACTTGGTTTAGGTATTCGATGAAGTCTTTTAGAGTGTATCCTAAGGATGAGAGGTTGCTTGCCATTTCTTTTGTTTTTTCTAGTCTTATTAGTGAATCATTTATGTCTTTTGTTTTTATAATTTTTTCATAGAAGTTAAATTCTTTTAGGATTTGGTTTATTGTTGTTTCAATGTTTTGGCTTTCTATATTTTTTGCTATTTCTTTACATTTATTGTATGTTTCTGTTTCTTTTATTTTGTTTTCTTTTAGGTTTTTGAATATAATTTCGTCTTTTGTTTCTTTTAGAAAGCTTCTTTCAATGCTGACATAGCAATATTTTGCTTCTTTGTCAATATTGTTTTCTTTTATCTTTATGATTAGGGTTATGATGTTTTTTAGGACTAGAATGTCGTCTTTTTGGGTTAGGGTTTCGTCTTGCATTACTAGTAGTGGTATTTGCATGTATTCAAAGACTTTTTTATAGGTTTCAAAGGCGCTTCCACGGTCCATGATGATGCAAAAGTCATTGTATGTAACGTCTTGTAGTTGGTTATTTTTCACTACTTGGTATTTATTTTTTATTTTGTCTTTTATGTCTTTGGCGATTATGAATGCTTCGATTTCTTCTTTGGTGTAGTTCTCATCTTTTTCGTAGTTGTATATTTCTAGGTTGTAGTTTTGATTGT
The DNA here is from genome assembly GCA_934096805.1 of uncultured Bacilli bacterium. Lineage (GTDB taxonomy): Bacteria > Bacillota_I > Bacilli_A > RF39 > UBA660 > JAEDJI01. The sequence goes on from CAKOMW010000001.1 coordinate 87,872, forward strand.
TTTTATTTTGTTCGTATGTATTATTGCCAAAAATCATTTTGTGTGTTTTTTCGTAGTCTGCTCCCCCGATTTGTTTGTCCATGATAAGGTTAAATATTTCGTTTATATTGTTTAGGACTTCTTTTCGGGACCTAAAGTTTTTTAAAAGGTCTATTTTATATCCGTTTATGTTGTTTTTGTAGTCTTCATATTTTTTCTTGAAGATGTCGGGGTTGGCGTTTCTAAATCTATAAATTGATTGTTTTATGTCTCCGACCATATAGATATTGTTTCTTTCGATTAGGTTTAGGAATGTTTCTTGGAGGTCGCTTGTGTCTTGATATTCGTCAACCATAATTTCGTTGTATGTGTTTTTTAGTTCTTCTCTGATGTTTGGATTTTCTTTTACTACTTTGATGGCCATTTTGGCGATGTCATCGAACTCATAGGCATTGTTTTTTTGTTTGTATTTGGTTACTTGTTTGTCTAATTCTTGAATTATTTCTATTATTATTTGAACGTGATCTTTAGTGCTTAGGATGCCTTGTTTTAATTCTTCTTGGCTGTTGTATTTTAGTTTTTTTGTTAGTTCTTTTAGTTTTTCTGATAGTTGTTTTTTTAGTTTTTTTCCTTCTTCTTCGGTTCCTTTTGGAACTTTTGGTAGCTCTATTTCTTTTGCTTTTAAAAGATCATTATAGTTTTTAGGGTTTGATATTTTGCTTAGTTCATTTGCGATTTTTTCATAATATTCTTCGTCTATATACTGTTCTAGTTCATAGAATATGCTTTCTATTTCTTGTTGGATTTCAATTAGGTTATTGGTATAGATTTTAATATTTTTACTTATTGTTTCATCATTATAATAGTTATTTATGTAGTTGTTTAAATATTCTTCTTTGTCATATTTTTTATCTAATGATGATGATATTTTTAGGATTGCTTTAGTTATTTCTTCATCATTTTTGGTACAGAAGCTGTCTACTAGGTTTATAAATTTTGGTTCTTTTTCTTTGTATAGGTTTTCTAAGATGTTTTCTAGTAATTGTTTTCTTTTTATTGTTATTATAATGCTGTCGGTTGGTTTTATATTTTTAGGAATGTTTAGTAAGTAGTTATATTTTTTTACTACTGATAGGGCATAACTGTCAAAGGTTGTGATGTATGCTTGTTCTAGATAATTTAATTGGTCTTTTAGATCGGGATCTTTTTTTATTTTTTTTCTTATTCTTTCTTTCATTTCTTCGGCTGCGGCGTTGGTGAATGTTAGAATAAGGAGCTCATTTATGTTTACTTTTTGTTTTAGTTTTCTTATTACTCTTTCAGATAGAACTGCGGTTTTACCTGAGCCTGCTCCGGCAGAGACAATGATATTTTTTCCGTCTTCATTTATTGCTTGTTGTTGTTCAAGAGTCCAGTTCATTTTCTTCCTCCTTTTCTATTTTTATATAGATATTGTTTTTTGGTGTTTTAAAGCATAGGTCTTGGTATTTACAGTATTCACAGGATTTGTTTATACCATTTATTATTTTAGGATTTATATCGAAATCGGCTTTTTCGATGTTTTCTATTGTCTGGTCAATTATTTTGTCGGTTTTGGTGATTAAGTTTTTTATTTCATCGTCGGTTATAGTTTTTGATGTTATGTAAAAGTTTCCTGTTTTAGTTGTTTTTAATCCTTTTATTAGTTCGCTGTTTTCGTAGGTGTTGTCAAATTCTTTTAGAATGTTTTTATCTTCGTTGCTGTAGCCATTTAGTTTTAAATTGTCTAGTTTTTGTTTTTCATATGTTTTTTTAGGGTCTTTTACTATTTCTTTATGGAGTACTTGTTGAAGATAGAATCCAGCGAATTTTGGATTTTTTATTTTGGTTAGATTGCTTGCTAAATAGAGATATACTGGCAATTGCATTGATAGTCCGTAGTCTACTAGGTCTAGTTTTATGTCGGTGTTTCCTGTTTTATAGTCTATTATGGCTATTATTCCTTGTTCGTTGTATAGGATTTTATCGATTATACCTTTGAATGTTATTTTCAGATTTTTATCTTTTTCTATTATTACTTCTTGTTCGGTTAATATTTGGTTTAGGTTTTGATATTTTGTTTGTTCTTTTATTGTTTTTATAGTGAAGCTTATTTCTTTTTTTATTTTTTCTATAAAGTGTATTTCTTTATTGGTTAGGGTGTAATTATTTTCTTTTATATAGTTATCAACAGTTTTGTTAATATCTATTTCTTCTTTTAGACCTTTTTCTAGACAATAATGGAAGATGCTACCGATTTTAGCTGATATGTTTGTTTCGTATGGGTCTAATTTTAGGATGTCTTTTATGTAATAAGCAAAAGCACATTTATTATAAGTATCCATTTTGGTGTATGATAGGTTTAGTTTGTTGTCTAAGTAAGCATACATTTCTTTGGTATTTATTTTGGTGTAGTTGTTATTGTATTTTTGATATGGTATTTCATAGTTATTCTTTAGGATGTTTAGTTCTTCGTCTACTGTGTTGTATTTTGTGTAATTGTCTAGTTTTTTGGCTAGTTTTAATTTATTGTTTAAAGCTGAATAGCTTGTTTGGATATTGTTTTTTGGGATTTCTTCTTGGATGTTTAGTTCTTCGATTAATTGAGATGAATAACATTCTTGTTTACCATCCTTTTTTTTGTAAGTAATTATGAGATTTTTGATGTTTTTAATGTTTTTGATAGTGCTTTGTTTTATCATTTTGTTTAGTTCAATTGTTTTATTTAGATTTAGTTCTTCTTTTAGGTTGTCTGTTAGGTAGTCTTCATCTTTTTTTAAATGGGGTATGTTTTTTTGGTTGAAGTTTAGCATAAAGACATAGTTGGTTTCTTCAACTTCTGTGTTATAGTCTATTATTTCTATTTGGTTTTGGTATTTTTGAACTTTTGTATAGGTTGTTTTTAAGTCATTTATTACTAGTTGTTTTACTCTTTCAAAATTATCTATTTTGATATATTTATTTAGAATATTTATTATTTTATTTATTGTGTCTTTGTCTTTATATTGATTGTTTACTATTTCAATTGTTTTTTTTATATCATTTTGGTAGTTTTTTATGAATGTTTGTCCTATTTCTGTTTCATAGATTGATGTTTTTGTTGTTTGTTCTAAAGGGATATTGTATAAATCAAATATCATTGGTAGTTTTTTTAAGTATGATTCATCAATATTTGTTAGTTTTATGTTGTTTATTGGAATTTTGTTTTCAATCAATTTTGCGATTTCTGTTGCGACAAATTCTATTTCTTCGTCGATTGTTTTTAGTTCATATATTTTTGGCTTATATTCTTTGTAGTTTTTTTCTATTATTTTAACGTTTGCGATTTTTTTTAGGTCGTTTATTATTTTGTTATCAAAGTTATCTAAATAGTCGTAGTGATAGAATATTATGTCTTTGTTTTTTATTAATGCTGGAAAGTTTTCGTCTTTTGTTAGTAGATTTTGTTTTTTTAGTTCATTTTTTAGAACTTGTAAGTGTGTTAGTTTTTTGTTTTTGTACTTTTTATCTTCGATATAGATTAGGTTTTCTAAGTACATGGTGGCTATTTCGTATTTATAGTTATATTTTTCTATTAAGTATAGGATTGCGTTTTCATCGTATGTGAAGTATAGTTTTTTTATTAGTTCTTTTTTTGTTAGCAGTTTTATGTTTAATAGTTTTTTTTCTTTAGTTAATTGTTTTAGTATTTTATTTTTAGTGTTTTGTTCACAGATAATAATTGTTTCATTTTTTATATTGTCTAGGTTTGTCATATTTAGTACCTCCTTTATAATTATAGCACAATTTTTTGTATTAAAAAAAGTACAGTTTTTGTACTTTTTAATAGTTTATTATTTTTGTTTTTGTTTCTTTTATTCGATGTTTTCGATGGCTTTAGCTAGGGCTATTTTTCCGTATTCATATGTTAAGCCTCCTTGTTGGTAAGCTATGTATGGTTCTCTGATTGGAGCGTCGCATGAAATTTCTATTGATGAACCTTGAATGAATGAGCCTGAGGCCATGATTATTTGATCATCGTATCCTGGCATGTCCCATGGCATTGGGAGAGCATTTGAATCTACTGCTGATGCCATTTGTATTCCTTGGGTGTATTTTATTACTTTTTCTTTGTCCCTAAAGATTATATTTTGGACGATGTCTGCTCGTGGATCATTGTATTTTGGTTCGGTTTCATATCCCAATTTTTCTAGGGCTTTTGATGTTAGAATGGCTATTTTGGTACTTGAGTTAACAACGTTTGGAGCAAGGTATAGTCCTTGAAGGATTGCTTTGTTAGTGTTTCCGGTTGGTCCTACTTCCTTGGCTTGTCCCGGAACGTTTAAGCGTTCTGCTACTAACTCAATTAGATGCTTTTTACCTGTTACGTATGCTCCGTTTGGGGCAATTCCTGCTCCTAAGTTCTTTATTAGGGAACCTACAGCAATGTCTGCTCCTAGTTCGATTGGTTCTTTTTTATTTACAAATTCACAGTAACAGTTGTCTACCATTATAATGACGTTTTTATCTATTTTTCTTATTTCTTGGATTACTTTTTCTAGTTTGTCTAGGGTTATACTCTTTCTAGTTGAGTAACCTTTTGATCTTTGTATTTCTATTACTTTTATTTTTTTTGTTGTTAGGGTTTGTTTTATTTTTTCGTAGTTAAAGTCATTTTCTACTAGGTCTATTTGTTCATAGTTTATGTTGTATGATTTTAGACTACTTTGGTTTTCTTTTATTCCTATTACTTCATGTAATGTGTCGTATGGCAGTCCAGTTATTGATAATAGGGTGTCTCCGGGTCTTAGTAAGGCAAATAGGGTTGTTGATAGAGCGTGGGTTCCTGAGATAAATTGGTTTCTTACTAGGGAGTCTTCGGATTTAAAAATTTCACTATAGACTTGTTCTATTTTGTCTCGTCCTAAATCATTGTATCCATATCCTGTTGTTTGATTGAAGTGTATTTCTGATATGTTGTGTTTTTTAAAGGCGTTTAATACTTTTATACTGTTGTAAAGACAGATTTCGTTTTGTTTATCGAATTGTTCTTTTACTTCTTGTTCTGATTTGTTTAATAGTTTTATTGTTTCTTCTTTTATATTTAATTCATTATTCATATTTTTCTCCTCCATCTACGTTTATTATTTGATTGTTTATATAGTTTGCATCATCGGTTGCTAAGAATGTTATAACTTTTGCTATTTCTTCTTTTTCTGCAAATCTATTTAGTAGTATTTTCTTTTCTTCATTTCTTATTTGTTCTTCAGATAAGTCTTTATTCATATCTGTTTTGGTCCATCCTGGGGAAATGGCATTTACAGTTATGTATGGACTTAGCTGTAAGGCTAGGTTATGGGTTAAAGATATGATTCCAGCTTTTGAAGCGTCATAATCTAGGCTTTCTGGATAGTAACTGTAAGTGGCATTGGTTGAGGCAACGTTTATTATTTTTCCTTGTTTTTGTTTTAGCATGTGGCTTGAAGTGTGTTTTGATACAAGGAATGTTCCTACAAGATTTGTTTCTAATATTTCCATGAAGTTTTCTTTGGTTTTATCTTCGAAAGTGGTATCATTGCATATTGAGGCATTGTTTATTAGAACGTCTATTTTTCCGAATTCTTTTATTGATTCATTTATCATGTTTATTATTTCTTGCTCATTTTTTATGTCTGCTTTTACAAGGAGGGTGTTGGTATTAAAATCTTTTTTTAGTTGTTGTTCTAATTCTTTTGCTTGGTTAATACTATTATTATAGTTTATTATGACATTTGCTCCTTGTTTGGCTACTTCATAGGCTGTTGCTGCTCCGATGCCACGTGATGCTCCGGTTATTAGTATTGTTTTGTTTTTTAGTTTCATTTTATCAGTCCTTTATGTGCAAATTATAGCATTTTTTATCTTGTTTTGTCAATTTTACGTAAAGTGGTTGTTTTTAGGACTTTTATGATGGTTTTTATAGTTGTTTTGTGGTATAATTGGTCTTCATACGAGGAGGTAATAGCATGGAATTATTTGATATTATAAGTCGTTATATAAGTGATTTTACTGGTATTAATGTTTCTTATATTAATTTATTTTTGTATAGTTTTATTAGTTATTTTGTTATAAAACTTTTTGTGAAGATTATTTGTTTTTTTAATACTAAGTTTAACAAAAATGAAAGAATTTTGTATTTAGTTAATAGAAAGGTTAATACGATTGGTTTTATTCTGATTGTTGTTCTTCTTATTCTTATTTGGGAGAGTAAAATTACTAAGTTAATGACTTTGATCAGTTTTATTAGTGCGGCGCTTGCATTTGCTCTTAGGGATTTTGTGTTTAATTTTTGTGCGGGAGTTTTTATAAATCTTAAGAAGCCTTTTAAAATTGAAGATAGGGTTGAGGTTGATGGAGTTGTTGGTGACGTGGTTAATATTAATTCGCTTACTTTTGATTTATTAGAGGTTAGTGATAGAGATTGTGGGGAACAAAGTACTGGGATTATGATTCATGTTCCTAATTCTAAAATTTTTACTGGTAATGTTAAGAATTATACTGAAGCTTTTAAGTATATTTGGGATGAGATTTCTATTAAAGTTCCTGCTTCTAGTGACATAGATCTTGTCAAATCTATTTTGTATGATATTGTTAGAAATAATGATATTGTAAAAAAGATTCCTTATAAGATGAAGAAGGAGCTTAATAGTGTTATTGGGGAGTATAGAATTTATTATAATAAGTTGGATCCAATTATTTATACTAATATTGTTGATGGTTGTGCAAATCTTACAATTAGGTATTTGGCACATCCTAAAAAGGTTAGAAATATTAGAAGTGATATTTGTGATGATATATTGGTTGCTTCTCATGAGGGAAAGATTGTTTTGGTTAGTGAATAGAAAAAAACTATATAATGTTTGCTCATTGTATAGTTTTTTTTAATTATTTTTTTGTTATTACTTCTTTGCCATCTGTATTAATTTGTGCTTCTGTTGTCCCATTTCCACAGGCATTTCCAATGCTATATTTGTCAGTTGCTATATATATTGAGTAGACTACATTCCCAGTGCCATCTTTTCTTACACTTACACAGCTAAATTGGTCGTAACCTTTGCCTTCAGTGTCTATTAAGTCACTAATCAGGTATTCTTTATCTTCATTATTAGTTGCACTATCTTTTCTGTATTTATATTTTGCTTTACTTATTGCTAGTTTGGCATCACTATATATTTGATCTTCATTACTTTTATTTATTAACTTTATTACATTGGGTGTAGCAATAGCTGCGATTATTGAGATTATGGCTATTACTGCCAATAGTTCAATAAGAGTGAATGCTCTATTGTTTTTTTTCATATTTTTTACCTCGCTTTATGCTTTTTATCTTATATTTATTTTAATACTTTTTTTTATTTTTTTCAATATGTAATAGGTGTTCTATAGATTGTACTTAGGAGAATGTCTGTTAAAAAAATACTGATGAAGATAAAACTTGCTATTGATAGTTTGTGGATGCTTATTTTGTTTATTTTTTTATCTAGATATGGTTCAATTAAATATATTAAGATGAGTCCTCCAATAGCAAATGATATAACACTTCTTAGACAGACTAGGCCTTGGATGTTTAGAAATAGTCCTGTGTAGTCCCACAGTTTTACGTCGCTTACTTTTAAACAGTAAAGTCCTACTATATATTCTAAGATTCCAGTTACTAGCATCATTGATATAAATAGTATAATTGGATGTTTTTTTAATGGTTTTAAAAAGTATATGAGTACTGCTCCTGCTCCATAGATTGGTAACCATGGTCCATATAGAACTCCTCTGTTGGAGATAGTGTGTTCTGTGAAATAGTAGAATATTACTTCGTATAAGTATCCCACGATTGCTCCGACTACAAATATGGCTAGTAGATATATTAGTTTTTGGTATAATTCTCTTCTTTTCATAACTACTCCTTTATTATAAGATTAGTATAACAAATTTTTGTAGTTTTTACTACTTTTTTTGTTTTTAAGTTGTTTTTAGTGTGTAATTTTTGTGATTAGTATAGTGATTTTTTGATTTTTGATGATGGTTTTTATGTGAATTTTTGGTTTTTGTCATTTGCTTTTTTCTTTTATTTTTATTATATTTTTTTTGGGGTGATTTTGTGGATGATTTAATATGTGGGTATAGTCTTGATGATATGCAAAAAGGTATTGTTCTTGATGATAGTAAGTATCTTTTAGTTGTTGCTGGTGCTGGTAGTGGGAAAACGCTTACTATTTTAGGAAAGATTAATTATTTAATTAAGTATAGGAGCGTTAAGGAAGAAGAAATTCTTTGTATTTCTTTCACTAATAAGGCTTGTGATAGCTTGAGAAGTAAAATCAAAGGTATGGGATATGATGTTTTAGTATATACTTTTCATAAATTGTCTCTTGATATTCTTGGAAGCCATGGTTTTGATTTTGATATATGTGAAGGAACTTTGTTGGAGGATGTAATTGACAAGTTTTTTAATGTTGATGTTTTGGAGTATCCTTTTATCATGAAGAGGATTATGAATTATTTTGATTTTTTGTATAGATGGGATGTTGTTAAGTGTTATCAACAGTTTTTAAGGGATTGTTTTTATAAGATTGAATTATTAAAGAGAAATGTTGCTACTTTTATTAGGTTGTTTAAGTGTAATGGGTTTGTCTTGGATGATTTTAATTCGTTTTTGAAAAAGATAAGATCAAAAAGATATGGTAAATTTAAGGATAATAAGATTTTTCTTATGATCTGTGTTAATGTTTATATTAAGTATATGGATATTCTTCGAGACAATAATATGGTTGATTTTGATGACATGATATTACGGGCTACGGATGTTGTGCATGATAAAGGATTAAAAAACAAAATAAAGTATGTAATTATTGATGAGTATCAGGACACTTCTTATATTAGATTTTGTTTAATAAAAGAGATTGTAAATTCTACGTTGTGTAATCTTTTAGTAGTTGGAGATGATTTTCAATCTATTTATAGATTTACTGGTTGTAACCTTAGTTTATTTATTGACTTTAAGGATTATTTTGATAATAGCAAGGTTATGAAAATTGAAAATACTTATAGGAATAGTCAGGAGCTTATTGATTTGGCTGGTTGTTTTATTATGAAGAATGATTGTCAGATTAAAAAAATGCTTGTTTCTGAGAAGAATTTTGAGGATCCTGTTAGGATTGTGTATTATGAAAAGATTAAGGATGATTTTAAGGAGTTAATTTTTAATGTTTATGAAGAATTTGGTGGTCCCATTATGATTTTAGGAAGGAATAATAGTGATATTAATATGGTCTTGGATGATGAATTAGTGCTTGATGGGGAACGAGTGATTTTTTTGAGAAATAAGGATATTGATATGTATTATATGACTGTTCATAAAGCAAAGGGTTTGGAGGAAAATGTGGTTATTGTTATAAATTTAAATGATGATTATTTGGGGTTTCCTAGCAAAATCCAAGATAGTAAGGTTTTTAGGCTTGTTTCTGATTCTAGTTTTGAGTATCCTTTTGATGAGGAGAGGAGGCTTTTTTATGTTGCTATTACGAGAACTAAGGGTTGTTGCTTTTTGTTTAGTAGTAAGAAAAGACCGTCTTTGTTTGTTTTAGAGATGGAGAAAATTATGAAGGCAAAGAAAAAGAACTAATTTGTTCTATAATATTTCTTTTGTAAAAAAATCACTTTTCGGATGATATTTTTTTAATAGTAGGAATATTATTAATATTGCAAACAGTCCGATTATTGAGTGTAACATATTAACAGTTTTGTTAATATTTATTAGGAGCATCATATAGGCTACTAAAGAACCAAAAAAGGTTGATATTACTATTGAAGTGATATCTATTATATAGTTTTCTTTTTTAAAGATTACTAACATTGTATATTTTATAATATACATAATACAACATGATACAAATATATTAGTTAAGATGCTTATAATGAAGAACTTATTATTGCCTAGAACGGGGATTGTTATAAAGTTCCATATGATGATGGGTAATATTGTTGTGTTTGTTCTATTGAATATTGTTTTTTTACTTGGATTTAAGTAATAGCTTATTTTGTTTTTTGGAAAAATTGTATCTAAAAAATTTATTACAATGGACAAGAGAGTAATAAATAAAACCCCTAATATAGTTAAATATAAATACATATTATCAACACCTTTTTATTATATATAAATTATAATCTAATTTTTAAGAATATTCAAACAAAATATTGAATAAATTGTTAAAATTTTATATACTAGTATTGTGAAATGTATGAGAGGATGATAAATATGACTGATAATTATAGTTTTATTGATAGGTATGGAGATAATTTTACTAAGAAAGAGTATGTTACTAACCCTGCGATTGGTAGAGATGAAGAAATTAAGAAACTAATACTGGTTTTACTTACTCCTGACAAGTCAGTTATATTAACTGGGAAGCCTGGGATTGGTAAAACTGCAATTGTTGAGGGTCTTGCTTATAAGATAATACATAACGACGTTCCTGATGCTTTAAAAGGATATGAAGTTGTAAAAATTGATACTCAAGCTTTAATGGGTATGGATCCTGTTACTGGCGATTCTAGAGTACAAAGACTGGTTGACGAAATAAAGGAAAGGAATAAGTTTATCTTGTTTATTGATGAAATTCATACGTTGATTAGTACTTCTTCAAATGGTGGTTCTCTTGATTTTGCAAATATGTTTAAGACTGGCTTAGGTCGTGGTGACGTTAAAATTGTTGGTGCTACTACAACTGATGAGTATGAAAGATATATTTTGAGGGATAAGGCCTTTACAAGAAGATTTCAGAAAATTGAGGTTGCTGAACCTACTATTGATGAGACTGTGGAAATACTACTTGGTACTATTCCTAAGATTGAAAAAAAGACCGGTACAGTAATGGCTTATACTCCTTTTGTTAGAGAAAGAATTATGAGGTTTATAGTGGAGCTTAACAAGGAATATAATAGAGTTTATGAAACTGCTGGTCGTTATCCAGATGTTGCCTTGGCAATGTTATCTCAGGCTTTTTCTTTAGCAGTGTTTGAAAATAAAAAGACCGTTACTATTGAACATGTTAGAAAAGCTATTGAGGAATCAACTGCTCTTTATCCTGATATTATAAAGAAGGGATTAGTTGAGTTTGATAAGCAATTTGGTGATTTAATTAAAAAAGAAGAGGATATGAGAAGGGATTTTTATGAATAAGTTTAGTTTTTTGAATGTTATTAATGTTATAAAGTATTTATCTGTTATTGCAGTTATGGTTTGCATTTGTATTGCTTATAAGTCTATTATGAGTGGAGACATATTTATTATTGTGTTTATAGCTACAATGATTGTTTATTTTGTTTATACTATTATTAAGTTTTTGATAAAAGATAGTAATGAGGCTCTTAGTTTATTTAAGAATATTATTACTATTATGCTTAATGGATATATTTTGCTTGTTGTTTGTAAGGAATATACTTTAATTAATTCTATTATTTATTCTATAAATGAAACGTATTTTATGATTAATTATATAATTATCATATTTGTTACTATTGTGCTTATGGTTAGTGATTTTTTTAAGCCAAAAGAAAATATCAAGATTAGTTGATATTTTTATTTTTTATAAATTGTCATATCCTTTAGATTTGTATTCATCGTATAACTCTTTGAATCTAGCGTAATGAACTATTTCTCTTTGTCTTAGAAATAGGAGTGGTCCGATGACGTCTGGATCATTTGTTAAATTTATTAAGTTTTCATAGGTAGCACGTGCTTTTTCTTCTGCTGCCATATCTTCTGCTAGGTCTGCTACAGGATCACCTGTTGTTGCAAAGTATGCTACTGTGAAAGGTACTCCATTGGTGTCTGTTGGATATAATGCTTTGCCGTGTTCAGCATAATGAGGATCGAATCCTGCTTTTTTCATTTCTTCTTTGGTGGCGTTTTTTGTTAATTGATATATCATGGCGCAGATCATTTCGACATGTCCTAGTTCCTCTGTGCCAATATCCGTTAATAATGCTCTTCCTTTAGCGTCTGGCATTGTGTATCTTTGATTAAGGTATCTAAGCGCTGCTGCTAGTTCCCCATTTGGACCTCCGTATTGTGTTACTAAAAGGTTTGCTAATTTTGGATCTGATTTTTTAATATTTATAGGATATTGTAATTTTTTATCATATTTCCACATTATTTATTCCCCTCCCATGGCCATTTTTTTGTGTCCCAAGCCCAAGGTATCGCACTTAAAGTATCACTTGATAGTTTTAGAGCACTGTACTTACTTTCATATTGTGCTAATGCTTGTTTAGCAAGATTTGAATATTCTGTTCTTAATCTTATTGCTTCTTGATCTTCAGGATGAGTGTCTAAGTATAATGTTAATTCGTGTGCACAAAAATCATAAATTTGTAACATTAATAGTGTATATTCTTGTTCGTTTTGTGGATTTAATGCTGCCGGCTGATAATTTTTGTAATTGTCATATAGATTGTTGAACAAATTTCCTCTTATGTAGGCAGTGTATGGATCTTGTTCAATTTGTGAGTTATTAACTTTTTTTTGTTGATAATTCATATCATTTAAATGATTATAGTATTCATTATAGTTATTCATTATTTTTTCCTCCTTTTTTATATTATGAACATCTATTTTTTGTGGTTATGTATATGCCTATAAATTGTTTAAAAACTATTGCAAATGTCTGTAAAAAATGGTAGAATATATACGTATTAATTTTTATGGCGGCATTGGTGAAGTGGTTAACACGCTAGTTTGTGGCACTAGTATGCGTGGGTTCGATTCCCACATGCCGCCCCATTTGGTTTATTAACATCCTTTTGGATGTTTTTTTGTTTTAAAAATATTTGTGCATAAAAAAAGAAAGATTTTAACGTTTATCTTTCTAATACAAAGTATTTTTTCTTTCCTTTTCGTATTATGTTGTATTTTTTATTATTATCAATTTTGTAGTTTTCATCATTTATAGTTTCTCCATTTAAAGTAATAGCATTGTTATTTAGAAATTCCCTAGCTTCTCTTCTTGAGCTAGCAATGTTATTTTCAGTTAATATTTCAAGTATTGTTTTTTCTTCTTCTAGTTTAAATGTTGGTACTCCTTTAAATGCTTGTGATAGTTGTTCATCTGATAAATTTTTTATATCATTTTTAAAGAGAGCTTCGGATATTTGTTTTGCGTTTAAATATTCATTTTCTCCATGCAAATCAGTGATAAATTCTTGTGCTAACTTTTCTTGTGCTATTCTTAAGTGTGGCTGTTCTTTATGTTTTTCCATTATGTCGTCTATTTCTTGTTTGTTTAGGAAGGTATATACTTTTAAGTATTCTTCAACTTTTGTATCATCTGAGTTTATTAAGTATTGATATAATTCATAACTAGATGTTTTATTTATATCTAACCATAATGCATTTCCTTCACTTTTGCCAAATTTATTGCCATTTGCATCTAAGATAAGTGGCATTGTAAATCCATAAACTTCTTTACCTTCAATTTTTTTTATTAATTCTATACCAGTAGTAATGTTCCCCCATTGATCGCTTCCTGCAGCTTGTAGCATACAATTTTTTTCTCTGTATAGGTGTAAGAAATCATATCCTTGTAATAACGTATAAGAGAATTCAGCATATGTTATACCTGTTTCTAGCCTTCTACTGATGATGTCTTTTGCTAACATGTAATTGACGTTTATATATTTTCCAATGTCTCTTAAAAATTCTAAATATGTATAATTTTTCATCCAATCGTAATTATTAACAATTTCTGCTTTTCCTTCAAGTATTGTGCTTACTTGTTTTTTTATTCCCTCAAAGTTTTTTTGTAATTTTTCCTTTGAGATAATTTCTCTTTCTGCTGTTGGCCTTGGATCACCAATAAGTCCTGTGGCTCCCCCCACTAGAAGGATTGGATGATGGCCCGCTTTTGCTAATCTTTTTGCTGTTATTAATGATGAATAGTGCCCAATGTGCAGACTATCAGCAGTTGGATCTGTACCCCAATAGAATGATATTTGTTCATTGTTTAGTTTTTCTTCTAAATCTTCTCCTGCTACATCTTTAATTAAACCTCTCCATTTTAATTCTTCATATAGTGTCATAATTTTTCCTCCTTAAAACAAAAATTCATAAACTAAAGGACGAAAAACCGTGGTACCACCTTAATTTATGAATTAACATACACTTTATACTATAACGCGTTACCGATTAAATTCATGGTATGTATTTCATATTATTCTGTTTATTAGTTTGCACCTACCACTAATTCTCTATGTTTTAACATAAATAATATTACTATTTACCAGTCAATATTTAATATGTATTTAATTTAACATATATGTTTATAAATGTCAAACATTTTTGCATAAAAAAAATCTTAGCAACGTCCTATTTTCGCAAGATACTATCTTCGGCGCTGAAGAGCTTAACTTCTGGGTTCGGGATGGGACCAGGTGTACCCTCTTCGCTATCGTCACTAAGAAAATATTTAGAGAAATAATTCTCTGAAAACTAAGATAATGTATGTCATCAAATTTATTTTAAAATATTCTTTATAATAACAATTATGATTAAATCCTCGATCTATTAGTATCAGTCAGCTCAACATATCACTATGCTTCCACCTCTGACCTATCAACCAGATAGTCTTTCTGGGATCTTACTTCATAAAGAATGGGAAAACTCATCTCGGAGGAGGCTTCCCGCTTAGATGCTTTCAGCGGTTATCCTTTCCATACATAGCTACTCTGCACTGCAACTGGCGTTACAACAGATACACCAGAGGTATGTTCATCCCGGTCCTCTCGTACTAAGGACAACTCTCCTCAATTTTCCTACGCCCACGACGGATAGGGACCGAACTGTCTCACGACGTTCTGAACCCAGCTCGCGTGCCACTTTAATGGGCGAACAGCCCAACCCTTGGAACCGAATCCAGCTCCAGGATGTGACGAGCCGACATCGAGGTGCCAAACAGCGCCGTCTATGTGAACTATTGGGCGCTATCAGCCTGTTATCCCCGGGGTAACTTTTATCCGTTAAGCGACGACCATTCCATTCTGAATCGCCTGATCACTAAGCCCTGCTTTCGCATCTGCTTGACTTGTTGGTCTCACAGTTAAGCTACCTATATACCTTTACGCTCTATGAATGATTTCCGACCATTCTGAGGTAACCATTGGGCGCCTCCGTTACTTTTTGGGAGGCGACCGCCCCAGTCAAACTGCCCACCAGACACTGTCCCCGAACCGGATCACGGTCCTAGGTTAGAAATCTAATATGATAAGGGTGGTATTCCAAGGCTGACTCCACTAGAACTGGCGTCCTAGCTTCAAAGTCTCCCACCTATCCTCTACAAATCATACCAAATTTCAATATCAAGCTACAGTAAAGCTCCACGGGGTCTTTCCGTCCTGTCGCGGGTAACCTGCATTTTCACAGGTATTAAGATTTCACCGAGCCTACGGTCGAGACAGTATCCAGATCGTTACACCTTTCGTGCGGGTCAGAACTTACCTGACAAGGAATTTCGCTACCTTAGGACCGTTATAGTTACGGCCGCCGTTCACTGGGGCTTCAATTCAAAGCTTCGTATCATATCGACATAAGTCAGATACTAACCTCTCCTCTTAACCTTCCAGCACTGGGCAGGTGTCAGCCCCTATACTTCGCCTTACGGCTTTGCAGAGACCTGTGTTTTTGGTAAACAGTCGCCTGGACGTCTTTACTGCGGGTCTATCGCTAGACCACCCCTTATCCCTAAGTTACGGGGTTATTTTGCCGAGTTCCTTAACCGTAGTTCTCTCGCTCACCTTAGGATACTCTCCTTGCCCACCTGTGGCGGTTCTCGGTACGGGCACCTATATGATTAACCCTAGAAGCTTTTCTTGGAAGCTTGGCGTCACAAGAGTTCAATGCATCGCTGCATCTTCCCCATCACACTTCAGCCTTATCAATATACGGATTTGCCAATATATCAGCCTTTGTGCTTAGACCTAAATCCGATAATAGGCTCTTGTTAGCCTTCTCCGTCACTCCATCAGTCATATAGGTGGTACAGGAATATCAACCTGTTGTCCATCGACTACGCCTTTCGGCCTCGCCTTAGGGCCCGACTAACCCTGGGAAGACGAACTTGACCCAGGAAACCTTGGGCAAACGGTGGACGTGATTCTCACACGTCTTGCGCTACTCACACCGGCATTCTCACTTCTAAGCGCTCCAGCTGTCCTCACGATCAACCTTCGACGCCCTTAGAACGCTCCCCTACCATTACAAAGTAATCCGCAGTTTCGGTATCATGCTTTAGCCCCGGTACATCTTCGGCGCAGTGCCACTCGACTAGTGAGCTATTACGCACTCTTTAAAGGATGGCTGCTTCTAAGCCAACCTCCTAGCTGTTCTAGCGACTCCACATCCTTTCCCACTTAGCATGAATTTTGGGACCTTAACTGGCGGTCTGGATTGTTTTCCTCTCGCGTATGGACGTTATCACCCATACACTGACTCCTCTACATATTACACTGGCATTCGGAGTTTGATTGCATTCAGTACAGCTAGATGCCGCCATCACACATTCAGTAGCTCTACCTCCAGGTAACTAATTAGAAGGCTAGGCCTAAACCTATTTCGGGGAGAACCAGCTATCTCCGAGTTCGATTGGAATTTCTCCGCTATCCTCAAGTCATCCGCGCCTTTTTCACAGACGTCGGTTCGGTCCTCCATGGTGTGTTACCACCACTTCAACCTGCTCAAGGATAGATCACTCGGTTTCGGGTCTATTACTGCATACTAAAGCGCCCTATTCAGACTCGCTTTCGCTTCGGCTCCGTCTCCTCAACTTAACCTTGCATGCAACAATAACTCGCCGGTTCATTCTGCAAAAGGCACGCCATCACCCATTAACGGGCTTTGACTTTTTGTAAGCACATGGTTTCAGTATTCTATTTCACTCCCCTCCCGGGGTTCTTTTCACCTTTCCCTCACGGTACTTGTTCACTATCGGTCACTAGAGAGTATTTAGCCTTACGGGATGGTCCCCGTAGATTCAGACAGGGTTTCACGTGCCCCGCCCTACTCAGGATACCTCTAAAAGTTCAAAGCATTTCGCCTACAGGACTTTCACCTACTACGGTGTAACTTTCCAGAAAACTTCAGCTATGCTAAGAATTTCTTACTTTACAAAGAGGTCCTACAACCCCAGAATAAATTCTGGTTTGGGCTGTTCCCTTTTCGCTCGCCACTACTAAGGGAATCGATTTTTCTTTCTATTCCTCCGGTTACTAAGATGTTTCAGTTCGCCGGGTTGCTTTCTATGTAACTATGTATTCATTACATGATACTAACACATTACTGTTAGTGGGTTCCCCCATTCGGAAATCTCCGGATCAAAGTTTACTTACAACTCCCCGAAGCATATCGTTGTTCGTCACGTCCTTCATCAGCTTCTAGTGCCAAGGCATCCGCCATGCGCTCTTAATAATTTAACCACCATTTGTTATTGATATTTTATACTATCCTAATTTGATGAGTTAAAAGAACATTAATTCTGCTCATTTTAAATCTTAATAGTGTTTTTCAACACTACCCTCATACATTATCTAGTTTTCAAAGAACTATTTTCTTGAGAGATTTGGTCTCTCAAAACCAAGCAAAACGAATTATAGCTAGAATTCATTATTTGTTTATCTTTCTCCATAGAAAGGAGGTGATCCATCCCCACGTTCCCGTAGGGATACCTTGTTACGACTTCACCCCAGTCACTGGTCCTACCTTAATTGGCCCCCTCCCTTGCGGGTTAGGCTACCAGCTTCGGGTATTACCAATTCCCATGGCGTGACGGGCGGTGTGTACAACACCCGGGAACGTATTCACCGTGACATTCTGATTCACGATTACTAGTGATTCCAACTTCATGGAGTCGAGTTGCAGACTCCAATCCGAACTGAGACTGACTTTGGAGATTAGCTCCACCTCGCGGTATTGCGACTCTTTATATCAGCCATTGTAGCACGCCTGTAGCCCTGGACGTAAGGGGCATGATGATTTGACGTCATCCTCACCTTCCTCCGATTTATCACCGGCAGTCTCCTTAAGGTTCTCAACTAAATGTTAGCAATTAAGGATAAGGGTTGCGCTCGTTATCGGACTTAACCGAACATCTCACGACACGAGCTGACGACAACCATGCACCACCTGTAGCGTTGCTCCGAAGAGGGCTCCTGTTTCCAGGAGTTTCAACGTTATGTCAAGCCCAGGTAAGGTTCTTCGCGTATCTTCGAATTAAACAGCATGCTCCACCACTTGTGCGGGTGCCCGTCAATTCCTTTGAGTTTCAGCCTTGCGACCGTACTACTCAGGTGGGATACTTAATGCGTTAACTTCAGCACCGGGAAATTCCGACACTTAGTATCCATCGTTTACGGCGTGGACTACTAGGGTATCTAATCCTATTTGCTCCCCACGCTTTCGTGTCTCAGCGTCAGTAATGGCCCAGCAAATCGCCTTCGCCACTGGTGTTCCTTCTAATATCTACGCATTTTACCGCTACACTAGAAATTCCATTTGCCTCTACCATACTCAAGTGACCCAGTTTCTAAGGCGGACCGGAGTTGAGCTCCGGGATTAAACCTTAGACTTAAGAAACCGCCTACACACGCTTTACACCCAATAAATCCGGATAACGCTCGCCCCCTACGTATTACCGCGGCTGCTGGCACGTAGTTAGCCGGGGCTTATTCAAAAGGTACCGTCACTCTAGTATCATTTCCTATACTAGTCGTTCTTCCCTAATAAAAGTGTTTTACAATCCATAGGACCTTCATCACACACGCGGCATTGCTCGATCAGAGTTTCCTCCATTGTCGAATATTCCTAACTGCTGTCTCCCATAGGAGTTTGGGCCGTGTCTCAGTCCCAATGTGGCCGATCAACCTCTCAGTTCGGCTACGCATCGTTGCCTTGGTAGGCCATTACCCCACCAACTAGCTAATACGCCGCAGGCTCATCTTCAAGTGAGGCTTTAAAGGCCCCTTTTACTATAAAGTAACGTATCACTTTATATATCATCCGGTATTAGCAGTCGTTTCCAACTGTTGTCCCAGTCTCGAAGGTAGATTCCTACGTGTTACTCACCCTTTCGCCACTAAGCGGGAATCCAAATCTGATTTTGTGCAAGCACTCCATCTTCAATGGGCCGCTCCGTTCGACTTGCATGTCTTAGGCATGCCGCCAGCGTTCATCCTGAGCCAGGATCAAACTCTCCAATAAAATAATTTATTTTTAGTTTGATTTTATTATTTACCTAGCTATCTCAAATTGACGTTTTGCTCAGTTTTCAAAGATCAAATCTTTTTGTTGCACTTTTCTCAAGTGCTTTTTAATTATATCAAATGAAGTTTTAAAAGTCAACAAGTTTTTTAAAGTTTTTTTATTTTTTTTGTTGGTATTTGTCGGCTTCTTCATTCGACGTTTACTAATATAACAAATTGAAATTTGTTTGTCAATAAAAAAATGAATTTTTTTTAATTTTTTTATTTCTTATATATAATATGCCACTATTTTGTAATTATTCTTATTATTTTTTGTTAAAATTATATTTTTGTTTTTTTCATTTTTTTAAATTTTAAATAGTACTCTTTGGTTGTGTTTTCATCAAATGGCATTTCTTTATTTCTTACTTTGTTTATAAGAATTGTTAATTCGTTTTTTAAAATTTTGTCTATTTCTTTTGAATACTTCATTATTCTTTTGTGGTATTGATATTCACCACGATCTAATATTTTGAATGAACCATCTGGAAACACTCTTAAGTCTAAATCGTAATCTATATATTTTATTGTGTTTTCTTCTATAACATATGGGGAAGCTATATTGCAATAGTAATAAATACCTGTTGGTTTTATTTGTCCTATTATATTAAACCAATCTGTTTTTGAAAAGTACATGATTGCCGGTTCTTTTGTTTTCCATGTTCTTCCATCTGATTCTTTTACTAGTGTTTTATAGTTTCCAAAGATTGCATATTCTTCTGTTTGGCCAATGAAAGTTGCCTCATCCCAACTTCTGTGTATTTTATGATCATGTTTATAACTATGAATATTCAATCTTTTTCCTTTTTCTAAATTCATATTTTCACTTCCTATCCATTTTAATTATATATCATTTCATTAAAAAAAACAAATAGCCTTGCTATTTGCTTAGTGTTTCAATTGCTTTTTGTAATTGGTTATCATCTTTTTCTTTTCCTGTATCTAGGTATTTGTCATCTATTTTTACTTCGATTGTTGGTTTTATTCCTGTTTTATCTATACTATTTCCTTTTGAAGTTAACCATGTTTCTGCTGTGTATTTTACCATTGAACCGTTTGATAAAGTCATCACTTTTTGCACTGTTCCTTTTCCATAGGTTGTTACACCAATTAATTTTGCTCCATATTCTTCGTTTAGAGCTGCTGCTAATACTTCTGAACCTGATGCACTTCCATTGTTAATTAAAACTGCTATTTTATATTTTCTATTGTTGTTTTCTGTTGAATATATTTTTTCAGTTTTATCTTTAGATTTTATTTGGCAAATAACTTGATCTTTGTTCAAGAAATTGCTTGCTATTTGTTTTACTGATTTTAAATGGCCACCAGTGTTGCTTCTTACGTCAATTATTAAACTATCTATGTTTTGTTTTTCTAGTTTTTGTAATTCTTTTTTGAATTGTTCATCTGTATTTAGGGCAAAAATTGATATGTATATGTATCCTATTTTTTTGTTGTTTTCATTTATTATTTTTGAAGTTACGGAAGGAATTGCTATAGTACCTGTTGATAGGGTTACTGTTTTTTCTTCTGTTCCTTGCTTAATAGTTACTGTAAATTTTCCTTTTAAACTTTTTATTTTATCTGTTACCTCTTTTAATTTTTTTCCTTTTGTTGTTTCATTGTTTACTTTTGTTATTATGTCTTTTGCTTTTATTCCTGCTTTTGATGCTGGAGATTCGTCAAAGACATTTGCTACAATTATATTATTGTTACTGTCTTGGGTCACTTCTAGGCCTATTCCAGTAAATGTTCCATTTAGTCTAAGGTTGAAGTCTTCTGACTCTTCTTCATTATAATATACTGAATACTGATCTTCTAAGTATTGCATCATGCCTTGAATTGCAGCTTCGCTTAGTTTGTCTTTGTCTATTTTTCCATAATAATCTTTTAGTAGTGTGTTGTATACTTTTTGCATTTCGTTTTCTTTATTTATTACCTTTGAATCGGTACATTTGTTGCTAAAGATTATTTCTCCAACTATTAATCCTAATAATAAGGACATTATTATGATAAGAATTAGTTCTGCTGAATTAAATCTGTTTTTATCTAGTTTAATTTTTTTGTCTATATTTTTAATTATTTTATTTGTATTCTTTTTTATTTTTTGTTTTATGTTTTTCATACTTTCTCACCTTATTATAATAATATCATATATTTTGAAAGGAATAAACTTTTTTTGTTATTTTATTTGAAATTTAATGTAGAAAACCCACATTTTTGATGTGGATTTTTTTATTTATTTTAATTATTTTTCATTTATTGTTGCTACTACGTTTAATGATTTTGCTACTTGTAATAGTTCTTGCTTATTCATTGTGTCTGATGCTATGTAGTATTCTATTCCGTTGCTAGTCCATGTGTAAGAAACATCAGTTAGTGAACCTACTGTATCTATTAATAGGAAGGGTTCTCCGTATGTTGGGACTATTGTTAATTCGTCTGATTTTGATACTGTTTCTTGTACTAGAATGAATGGGTTATCTCCAGAGAATGTCATTATCATTCTTTGTCCATTTTCAGTTTGAATTGTTTCTTTGTTTGATAGTGATGTATTTGTTGGTAAGTAGAATGGAAATAATGAATCTTCTAGTGAGGTTGTTGCTTCTTTTTTGTCTTGTGTGTCACTATTTTCTCTTTGATCTTCTGTAGCTTGTCTTTGGTCTTCATTTGTGGTTGTTTCTTTTTTATTTTCTTGTTGTCTTTCGGTCTCATTTGCTGCTTCTTCTGTTGATTGGCTATTTTTATTTTCTTCTTCGGTTGCTTGATTATTTTGTTCTTTATTGTTTGTTTCGTCTTTTGTTTCAGATTGAGTTGTGTCATTTGTTTCTACTTGGTATTCTTTGGCTACTTTTTCCAAGTTGAAATAGTCTTCATTGAATGATGGTTTTTTGTCAATTTTTGATACTAAAAATTCAACGTATGGAATATTTTTTTCATCTAAGACCTTTACTTGCTTTAAATTACTGTTTTTATCTAGTATTATTTGTTGTTTTACATATGATGGATTATTAGGATAGTTTACTTTAGTTGTAAAGATAAAGTTATTATCTTGTTGCTCAAATCCTGCTTCTTTATCATTTTTTAGATCTGTTACTAGTGATCCTAATAAATAGACTTGTGAATTATTATTTGGCCATGTTGATTGGAATTTGAAGCTTTTATTAATTGATGGCGAGATAACGTATACTCCATCGCTGTTTTTTAGGATTATTTGTTGATAATTATTAGCTTTATTAGTTAATACTACTCTATAGTTTTCGTCTTTTTGATAACTTGCTTTTACGTCATATTTGTATGTGTCATCGTTGTTTGTTAAAGACATTTCTCCTTCTAGGTAATAGCTTTTCAGGTTTTCGGTTCCTTTTATAAAATTGTCTTTTATTTTGTCTTCACTTAAAACTCCACAACCTGTTAATAATAATGCCATAACTATAGCAATGCTTAAAAAAATTTTTTTCATATTTCACTCCTTCTTTTCTTTCATTTAATTATATTTATATATTTAGTTATTATTCGTGAATATTTTCATTTTTTTTGGACATCATATATAACGAAATAGAAAAAGGAGGAATTGTATGAGTACTTTGCAAAAGGTGGCTTTGGTTTTCACTATAATTGGTGCAATTGTATGGCTTCTTGTTGGCTTGTTTGATTTTAATTTAGTTACTGCTGTATTCGGAGAAGCTAATATTATATCTAGAATTATTTATATAGTTGTAGGTATATGTGGTTTAATAAATATTGGACTATTTTTTGATGAAGACTAAAAAAACTCAAGAGACAAAATCTTGAGTTTTTATTTTATATTTCCATTAATTCTTTTTCTTTTTCTTTTGTTATTTCTTCAATTTTTTTGTTGTATTCGTTTACGATATCTTGAATTTTTTCTATTACATTTTTTTCTTCGTCTTCAGGTAATTCATCTTCTTTTATTGTTTCTATTATGTCTCGCCTGATATTTCTAATTGCTATTCTACCTTCTTCTGCATATTCTTTCACAACTTTTACTAGTTCTTTTCTTCTTTCTTCAGTTAGTTGTGGAATTGTAATAAATACTGTTTCTCCGTTGTTGTTTGGAGTTACTCCTAGGTTGGCTTCGAATATTGCTTTTTCGATTGCTCCAAGTAGATTTTTGTCAAATGGTTTTACGCTTAATTGGCGAGCTTCTGGAACAAAAATTGTTGCTACTTGTTTTATAGGTGTAGGTGTCCCATAGTATGCTACCATTACGTCGTCTAGCATACTAGGATTGGCACGACCTGCACGTACTGTAATGAATCTTTCTTCTAAGTTTTTGATGGCTTTGTCCATTTTTTCGGTTGCTGTTTGTTTATAATTATTATCCATTGTATCTCTCCTTTATATAAATTATATCAGATAAGGTTTGAAATGTGAATAGAAAAGTTTTTTATTATAGAAAAACTGATATTTTTGATATCAGTTTTGTTGTTTTGTTATTTGGTCAAATCCATCTATGATTAGTTTTTGATATTGTTCTGTTAGGACGACATTATTTTTTGTTACGTCAAATTCAAAATCATCATAATAACCATAGATTTTATTATTTACTATGAATACTAGCGCTGGATTAGAAAAATTTTTTTCTTCGGTTGTGTATACTTTGCTGTCTTTTTCAATGTTTAATTGTGTAATATATTTTTCTAATCTTTTTAGCATCTCATTATATAGTTCTGTTCCATCTTTTGTTTTTTCTAGTTTTTCATCTGTTATTTCATATTTAGGATTGTTTTCTTCGTAGTTGTAATAATAGATATCTACATTGTAGTCTTTTTTTAATTTTATTAAAGTACTTACTGTGTATCTTGACTTATCGTCTTTAGGGTCTCCGATAAATATAATGTTGTTTGATGAAAAAACTTTATTTATATTATTCATGTCTATATATTTAAAGTTATTGTCTTTATCAATGTTTAGTTGATAGTTTGTGCTGTTATAGTTTTCGTATTCAACTTTAAAGTTTAGCCCATCAATAACTTGTTCTTCTTTTTCTATTTGTGGTGTTATTTCACAGCCACATAATAGAAAGCATATTGATATTACTAATATAATGTACTTCTTCATAATTAACCGTTTATTTGATTTTTTACTTCTTCTGCAAAGTTTTCAACTCTTTTTTCGATTCCTTCTCCTACTTCGTATCTTATTAGTTTTAGAATTGTACCATTGTTGTTTGCAACGTATTTTTCTACTGTTTCTTTGTTTTCTGCTTTAATGAAGATTTGATTAGTTAGACATACTTCTTCATAGTATTTTTTTACTTTTCCTACCATAATTTGTTCAATTCTGTCTTCTGGTTTTCCTTCATTTATTAGTTGTTCTCTCATGATTGATTTTTCTTTTTCTAATACTTCTGTAGGAACTTCTTGTTCATTTAAGTATAATGGTTTCATTGCTGCAGCGTGCATTGCTACTTCTTTTGCAACTTCTTCGTTTGCTCCTTCAAGTAATGTTAATGCTACTATTTTTCCTCCAATATGAGTGTATGAACCAAATACTTGTGAGTCAGTTTTTTCTAGTTTTTCGAATCTTCTGAAGCTTATTTTTTCTCCGATTGTTGAAGTTATGGCTACTATTTTATCGCTTATTTTTTCACCGTTTACTTCAAGATTAAGGGCTTCTTCCATAGTTGTTACATTGCTATCTAAAAGTTCTTTTGATAGTTCATTTACAAAGCTTTGAAATTTTTCATTTTTTGCTACGAAATCTGTTTCTGAATTTACTTCGATAACTATTGCTTTGTTTCCTTCGATTAAGATGTTAGCTAATCCTTCGGCAGCAATTCTTTCTGCTTTTTTTGCTGCTTTTGAGATTCCTTTTTCTCTTAACCAAGTGATGGCTTCTTCCATGTTTCCGTTTGTTTCTTGTAGAGCTTTTTTGCAGTCCATCATTCCTGCACATGTTTTTTCTCTTAATTCTTTTACATCTTGAGCACTAAACATAGTATTCCTCCTAATTATTTTAACGCTGCTAATAAGTCAGCTTTTTTCATTGTACTATAACCTTTAATTTCTTTTTCTTTAGCTAATGATTTTAATTCTGCTAGTGTTAACTCTTCTAAATTGTTTTGTTTTGCTTCTTTTGGTTCTTCCTTAACTGGTTCTTCTTTAGGTTGTTCTTTTTTTGTTTCTTCTTTTACTTCTCTTTTGTTATTTTCTTTTTTTGGTTGTTTTTTGTCTTTATCTTCTGGTGCTACACAGTTTAGGATTTCTCCTCCATTTACTTCATTTATAGCATTTGCTAAAGCTCCGATTACTAACTTAACTGCTCTTACGGCGTCATCGTTGGCAGGTATTACGTAATCTACCATGTCTGGGTTACAATTGGTGTCTACTATACCAAATACTGGAATTTTTAATTTTCTAGCTTCTTTGATTGCAGTTTCTTCAACGCGTGGGTCTACAATAATCATTGCACTAGGAATTTTTTTCATTTCTCTTATTCCACGTAAGTTTTTGTTTAGTTTTTCATATTCTTTTTTTATTTGAGCTACTTCTTTTTTAGGTAGTAATTCTAATGTTCCTTCTTGTTCCATTTTCTCTATTTCATCTAGTCTTCTTACTCTGTTTTTAATTGTTCTAAAGTTTGTTAGAGTTCCTCCTAACCATCTTTCGTTTACAAAGTAACTATTAGTTCTAACAGCATTTTCTTCCATAGCTTCTTGAGCTTGTTTTTTTGTTCCTACGAATAGGAATGTTCCTCCGTTTTCTGCTATTTTCTTAAGTGCTTCATATGCTTCTTCGATGCATTTTGCTGTTTTTTGTAAATCGATGATATAGATATCATCTCTTGATGTATAGATATATTCTCTCATTTTTGGATTCCATCTTCTTTTTTGATGTCCAAAATGTACTCCTGCTTCTAATAAATAATTCATTGACACTACTGTCATAATTTTTCCTCCTTCGTTTTTACTTCTACTAAATTCAAAATAATATCACCAATTGGCACTAGATATTAAAATTCTTTAGTATGTTTTTTATTTTAGTGCTGCTACTAGGTCAGCTTTTTTCATTGAAGTGTATCCTTCAATTCCTTTTTCTTTTGCAAGTTCTTTTAATTCTGCTACTGTCTTTTTTGAAATGTCATTTGTTTTTTCTTCTTTTATTTCATTTTTTGTTTCTTTTTTAACTGTTTTATTTTCTATTTTACCAGTTTTAGCAATTTTTACTAAGTTAGCAAATGCTTCTTTATCATTTATTGCTAATTCTGATAGCATTTTTCTATTGATTTCTACTCCTGCTTTATTTAGACCATTAATAAATCTTGAATAGCTAATATCGTTGTTTCTACATTCTGCATTGATTCTTGTAATCCATAATTTTCTAAAGTTTCTTTTTGTTTGTTTACGATCACGGTATGCATATCTTTCTGAATGCATTACTTGTTCGTGTGCTGTTTTGTATAGTCTGTGCTTACTTCCGAAGTAACCTTCAGCTTTTTTTAGAACTTTTTTACGTCTTGCTCGTGTGGCAACACTGTTTTTAACTCTTGTCATTTTTTACTCCTCCTTATCTTATTACGCTTTTAAATCTTTTTAAGTCTGACTTGCTTAATTCAGATTTAGCTCCTGCTTTTCTTGATTGGGCAGGACTTTTCTTTCCTGTTTGGTGATTATTACCAGCATTTAATTTAGTAATAGATCCACTTTGTCTAATATTTAATATTTTTTTTGTTCCCTTATGGGTCTTAATTTTTCCCATGTTAATCCTCCTTACTTATCTTTGATTGGTGCAAGTATCATAGTCATGTTTCTTCCATCTAGTTTCGCTTGTTGTTCTATTGTTGCTATTTTATTTACTTCGTTTGCAAATCTAGTCATTACGTCTATACCTCGGTCGGTATGAAGCATTTGTCTTCCTTTAAATCTAATGCTTAGTTTTACTTTATGACCTTTTTCTAAATACTTAGAAGCGTTTCTCAATTTTGTATTGAAGTCTCCGATATCGATGTCTGGTGACAGACGATATTCTTTTAATTCGACTATATTTGCTTGTTGTTTTTTCTTTGCTTCTTTTTGTTTTTTAGATTTTTCATATTTGAATTTATTATAATCCATTATTTTGCATACCGCAGGATTGGCATTAGGACTTATTAATACTAAGTCTAATCCAGCGTAGTTTGCAATTGTTAAAGCATCTTTTATTGCTTTGACTCCTAATTGTTCACCGTTTGGTCCAATTACTAAAACATGACTTTCTCTAATTTGTTCATTTGTTAACAAATCATTACTTTTTGTTGCTATACAAAACACCTCCATAATATAAAAAGAGTACGAAATGTACTCTTATCCAACCTAAAAACACATAATATTTATGTTAGGCATTGACCTATGACTGTTCGTCATCAGGTGGATATAAGACATCTCTTTCCTTTTTAACACTTAAGATTATATCTAAAATATATGTTTTTGTCAAGAAAAAAATGATATAAGTTGGTTATTTTTCTTGTTCTTTTTGCTGTTTTTCTAACATTTTTAATATTTTGTTTTGATTGGTTGTCAATTTATTTATTTGTTCGTGTAATTGTTCTAGAATTAATTCACTTTTTAAATCTGTTTTGTAGTCGTTTTTTCCTCTTAAAGTATCTTTTTTGGCATTTCTATTTTGACTCATCATAATGATTGGTGCTTGTAGGGCTGCCACACACGAAAGTACTAGGTTTAATAGAATGAATGGATAGGGGTCTAAGTTTTTAAATATTGTTACATTTAAAAGTATCCAAATAATTAAGAAGAGTGAAAAACCAATTATGAATGACCAACTTCCAGCTATTTCAGTGAATTTGTCTGCCAACGCATCCCATTTTGTTCTTGTTGCTTCGAATTGTTTGTCAACGTCTACTGAAAGTGGTTCGTCGAATAATAGCTCCATTAGTTCATCTTCATTTAGTTCTTCATTATTTTTATTTAATAATTTTTTTACTATTTCTTTTCTTGTTACCATAGTTTTACCTCCCAAATCCCATTTTGTCTTTCATTAGCTCATATTTTTCTTTTGCTTGTTTTCTGGCTTTTTCTATTCCTTGGTCTAGAATTTTATCTATTTCATTGCTATTTAGTATTTGATTGTATTTTTTTTGAATTTTATCTATTTCATTTATTACTACTTCTGCTACTTGTTTTTTAAATTCACCATAGTTAGAATTTTTAAATTCTTCTTCTACTTCTTCGGTTGTTTTATTGGCAAATACTTTATATATATTTATTAGGTTTGATATTCCTGGTTTGTCTTCTTTATCATATTTGATTGTCTTTTCTGAATCTGTTGTGGCACCCATTATTTTTTTTCTTATTGTTTCTTTATCATCTAGGAGATTTATTACTCCTTTTTGATTTTCACTTGATTTTGACATTTTTTTAGTTGGATCTATTAAATCCATGATTCTAGCGCCTTCTTCTGGTATTAATGGTTCTGGAATGATAAAGGTTTTTCCATATTTTTTGTTGAATCTTTCGGCGATGTCTCTTGCTAGTTCTACGTGTTGTTTTTGGTCACCACCTACTGGAACGTAGTTAATATCGTATGCTAAAATGTCTGCGGTCATTAATACCGGATATGTTAATAATCCACTTGTAAAATTCATGTTCTTTAGGCTTTTGTCTTTGAATTGAGTCATTCTAGATAGTTCTCCATAGTATGTGTTGCATTCTAAAAGCCATGAAATATTGGCATGGTATTCATTTTCTGATTGGATAAATATAGTGTTTTTATTTGGATCAATTTCGCATGCTAAGTAAAGAGCTAGCAAGCTTTTTACTTTTGATGATAACGTTTTGGGATCTTGAGGTATAGTTATAGCGTGTAAATCTGCCACAAAAATGTATGAATCGAATTCATCTTGATATCTTACCATTTGCTTTATTGCTCCAATGTAGTTTCCAATATGAATTGTACCTGTTGGTTGTAAACCAGTTAATATTTTCTTTTTGTTCATTTTATCACTTCCATCTGTGATAATTATATCATTTATTTTGTTTAATTAAAACTTTTATTTTATATTTTTGTATGAAAAAAGATCTGAATTAAATCCAGATCTCCTGAGTTAATTATTCAATAATTTCAGAAACTTTACCAGCACCAACTGTTCTACCACCTTCACGGATTGAGAATTCAGTTCCGTTTTCAAGTGCGATTGGGTGGATTAATTCTACTGTCATTGAAACGTTGTCTCCAGGCATAACCATTTCAACACCTTGTGGTAATTCGATTACACCAGTAACGTCTGTTGTTCTGAAGTAGAATTGTGGTCTGTAGTTTGCGAAGAATGGAGTATGTCTTCCACCTTCTTCTTTAGATAATACATAAACTTCTGCTTTGAATTTATGATGAGGTGTAACTGTTCCTGGTTTAGCAAGAACTTGTCCACGTTCAACTTGTTCACGAGAAATACCACGTAATAATACACCAGCATTGTCTCCAGCTTCAGCGTAGTCTAAAGATTTTTTGAACATTTCGATTCCTGTTACTACAGTTTTTTGAGTTGGTTTAATACCAACGATTTCAACTTCATCGTTTAGATTTAATCTTCCACGTTCTACACGTCCTGTTACTACAGTTCCACGACCTGTAATAGTGAATACATCTTCGATGCTCATTAAGAATGGTTTATCAACATCACGTGTTGGAGTTGGAATCCATTCATCAACAGCTTTCATAAGTTCTTCAATTTTTTCAACGTATTTTGGATCTCCTTCAAGAGCTTTTAGAGCTGAACCACAGATAATTGGAGTTTCATCTCCTTCGAATCCGTATTCATTTAATAAATCTCTAACTTCCATTTCAACTAATTCGATTAGTTCTGGATCGTCAACCATATCACATTTATTTAAGAATACTACCATTCTTGGTACTCCTACTTGACGTGATAATAGGATGTGTTCTCTTGTTTGAGCCATTGGACCATCTGTAGCAGCGATTACTAAGATAGCTCCATCCATTTGTGCTGCACCAGTGATCATGTTTTTAACATAGTCGGCATGTCCTGGACAGTCTACGTGAGCATAGTGACGTTTGTCAGTTTCATACTCAACGTGAGCAGTATTAATTGTAATACCTCTTTCTCTTTCTTCTGGGGCTTTATCGATATTTGCATAATCTACAAATTCAGCTCCACCTTTTTTTGCTAATACACTTGTAATAGCAGCAGTTAATGTAGTTTTTCCGTGGTCTACGTGACCAATTGTACCAACGTTAACGTGTGGTTTACTACGGTTAAATTTTTCTTTTGCCATATTAATTTTCCTCCTTTTTTAATTACAATTATAATTGTATCTAACAATTGAATTTTTTTCAACTGTTTTGACCTATTTTTTTATTAATTGCCACTTTTTTTAATTATTTCTTCGGCAATGTTTTTTGGTACTTCTTCATAATGATCTGGTACCATTTGGAAAGTTCCTCTTCCTTGTGTATTTGATCTAATGCTTGTTGCATAACCAAACATTTCTGATAGTGGAACCATAGCTTCGAATGCGATTGCATTTCCACGTGATTCTTGCGATAATGGTTTACCACGTCTTGCAGTGATGTCTCCCATTACGTTTCCTAGATATTCTTCTGGTACAACGATGTCTACTTTCATGATTGGTTCAAGAATTACAGGTTTACATTTGTTTTTAGCTTCTTTTAAAGCCATTGATGCTGCAATTTTGAATGCCATTTCTGATGAATCGACATCATGATACGAACCATCGAATAGTGTTGCTTTTACGTCGATCATTGGGTATCCTGCTAATACACCAGTTTGTAAGGCATCTTGTAGTCCCTTATCAGTTACTGGAATGTATTCTCTTGGTACTACACCACCAACGATAGCATCAACGAATTCGTATCCTTTATCTGGATTTGGTTCAAATTTAATCCATACGTGTCCGTATTGTCCACGTCCACCAGATTGTTTAATGTATTTACCTTCACATTCACCTGTTTGAGTAATTGTTTCTCTGTATGCTACTTGAGGTTTACCTACGTTTGCTTCAACGTGGAATTCTCTTTTCATACGATCTACTAATACGTCTAGATGAAGTTCTCCGATACCAGCAATGATAGTTTGTCCAGTTTCAGTGTCAGTGTGTACTCTGAAAGTTGGATCTTCTTCTGCTAGTTTTTGAAGAGCGATTGCCATTTTATCTTGATCTGCTTTTGATTTTGGTTCAATAGCTAGTTCAATTACTGGATCTGGTACTTCGATTGATTCAAGAACAATTGGTTTCTTTTCATCACATAAAGTATCCCCAGTTGTTGTGTTTTTTAATCCTACTGCTGCAGCGATATCACCTGCATATACTTCAGATATTTCAGTTCTATCATTAGCATGCATTTGTAGAATACGTCCTACTCTTTCTTTTGCATCTTTTGTACTGTTTAGTACATATGATCCGCTTGATAAATGTCCTGAGTAAACTCTAAAGAATGTTAAACGTCCAACGAATGGGTCTGTCATTACTTTAAATGCTAAGGCACTAAATGGTTCTGAATCAGATGGATGTCTTTCATCTGGTTCTCCTTTTAGGTTAGTTCCTTTTACTGATGGAATATCAAGTGGTGATGGTAAGTAGTCAATTATTGCATCTAGTAATAATTTAACTCCTTTGTTTCCTAATGCTGTACCACACATGAATGGGAAGAATTTAGCTTGTAGTACTCCGCTTCTTATTGCTTTTTTGATTAATTCAATAGAAACTTCTTCTCCTTCAAGGTATTTTTCCATTAGTTCATCATCGAATTCTGCGATTGCTTCAATCATAGTAGTTCTATATTCTTCTACTTTGTCTTTCATGTCTGCTGGGATTTCTATTTCAGTATAGTTTTCATCAGCATTTCCATCGAAATGGTAAGCTTTTCTAGTGATTAGATCTATTACTCCGTTGAATTCGGATTCTGCTCCGATTGGAAGTTCGATAGCAGCAGTGTTTGCTCCTAGACGATCTTTTACACTTTGTAAGCTCATGTAGAAGTCTGCTCCAAGTTTATCCATCTTGTTTGAAAAGATGATTCTTGGTACGCAATATTCATTTGCTTGTCTCCAAACAGTTTCACTTTGTGGTTCAACTCCAGCATTTGAGTCTAGTAATAGTACTGCACCATCTAGTACTCTTAAGCTACGTTGTACTTCTACTGTGAAGTCTACGTGTCCTGGAGTATCGATGATATTGTATCTGTATCCTTTCCAGAATGCTGTTGTTGCGGCACTTGTTATTGTGATTCCACGTTCTTTTTCTTGTTCCATCCAGTCCATTTGAGAAGCTCCGTCATGAGTTTCACCAATTTTATGGATTTTTTTTGTATGGTATAAAATACGTTCTGTAGCTGTTGTTTTTCCGGCATCAATATGCGCCATTATACCAAAGTTTCTTGTTTTATCTAAACTTGTTCCTCTAGCCATTGTATCCTCCTACCATCTATAGTGAGCAAACGCCTTATTGGCTTCTGCCATTCTATGAGTATCTTCGCGTTTTTTAACTGAAGCTCCTGTTCCGTTTGAAGCGTCAATTATTTCGTTTGCTAAGTTTTCAGCCATTCCGTGGCCTCCTCTTAGTCTTGCATAGTTTGTTAACCATCTTAGTCCTAAAGTTTGTGATCTTTCTTCAGATACTTCGATTGGCACTTGATAGTTAGAACCACCAACGCGGCGTGATTTAACTTCTAAAGCTGGTTTTATATTTTCTAATGCTTGATTAAATACTTCCATTGGATCTTTTCCAGTTTTTTCTTTAATCATGTCAAATGCATCATATAAGATTGTTTGTGCTTTTCCTTTTTTACCATCTAACATCATAGAGTTGATTAATTTAGTAACAACTTTTGATTTGTATATTGGATCTGGTAAAACGTCTCTTTTGACTGCACGTCTTTTACGCATGTTTTTTCCTCCTTTACTATTTTGTTAATTATTTTTATTTTCCTCTTTTAGTTCCGTATTTAGAACGTGCTTGTTTACGGTCTTTAACTCCTTGAGTGTCCATAGTTCCACGAACGATATGGTATCTAACACCGATTAAGTCTTTTACACGTCCACCACGAATTAATACAACACTATGTTCTTGTAGGTTGTGTCCTTCTCCAGGTATGTAAGCATCTACTTCTTTACCATTAGATAATCTAACACGAGCATATTTTCTTAATGCTGAGTTTGGTTTCTTTGGTGTTTTAGTTCCTACACGAATACATACTCCACGTTTTTGTGGTGATGGTACTTCTGTAGATTTCTTTTGTAAAGTATTCATTCTTACTCCTAATACTGGAGATTTTGATTTTCTTGTTTTGTCTTTTCTGTTTTTTCTAACTAATTGATTAATTGTTGGCATAACTTCTCCTTTCTACACACATATCCAGGTGTATCATTTTCTTTAATTTTTATTAGGTTTACAGAATAAACCCAATCAAATTCAAACATTGCTAATATATCATGTTATTTGATTTTTGTCAATTGTTTTTGATTATTTTGTTGGTTGTTTTTTTAATGTTACTATGTAATTTCAAAATATATAATGTGTTATTTTAAGAATGTCTGTTTTGTTTCTACTTTGTTTCTACTTTTATATGATATGCAATAGTTTTTGGTTTAATAGAAAAGATAAACTTTTGCTTATCCTTTTATTATTTTGTTTTATTTCTTAGGATTTTTTCTTGTTCTTTGGTTATTATTTCTTCTCTGAATTCTAGGGCTATTTGCATGCTGGTTTTTAGTTTATCATAGGCTTTTTCTGAGTTGTTTTTTTGAAAGTTTATTTTTATCATGTCATCTAGAAGTCTTAATGTTGGCCCTAACTTATTCCATTTTGTTTTTGTTTGGTTATCGTCGTCCATTATTATTTCTTGGATTACTAGGGTACATTGATAGTCTATTTTTAATAATTCTTCTTTTTTATTTTCTTTTATCATTTTTTCTATGTCTAAATAGTTTTTATTGTTATTTTTTATAGTGTATTCTTCAAAGGTTTTTTCGTTTAAGACTTTTAGTACAGATGGTAGCTCATATTCTTTTTTATTTATTACTACATAGTATTTTTCCATATTTCCTCCCAATTCATGTTTATAGTATAGCTTTTTTATTTTCTTTTTGCAAGTTATTTTATGTTTATACCATATTTATTGTTTAGGGTGTCATAGAAAATATAGTTTTTCGGAGGGTCGTAGGTTAGGTTTAATAAAACCATATAAAATAATATTATTAGGATTAGGGAAATTTTATTCAGAATGTTTTTATCTTGTTTTTTTATTAAAAGATAGTAGCTAAGTATTTGTTCAAGGGCGATTACTATAAATAAGATGATTATACTTATTATTAATTTTTCGCCAATTTTATTGTATATTGGCAAATAGATTATTAAATATATTGGTATGCTTGTTATTGCTGTTATGAATAGTTGATATATATAGTTATTATATTTTATGTTGTTCTTTTTTAGGATTATTATTTCTATAACACCCCATGAAAGAATTCCTGTATATAGTAGTTTCATGTGTTCCCAAATGCTTTCGTTTACAGGAAATAGGATGCTAAAGATAGGATTGGGTAACCATTCATATAGAAAATGATATAGGAAGGCTAATAGAAAGATTGTTATTGTTCCAATTATTTTTATTTTTTTTAAATTCATTATATCACCAGTATTAGTATATTCTTTCTATAGTTTTTTTATTTTTGTTTTTGTGATATAATTTTTTTGGAGGTGTTTTAGGATGAAAAATGATAGTTTATGTTTGTCTTATAAGGACGATTTTTTCGATATGTTACCTCATGAATTTTTAAACAGTATTAATTTCAAGGTGCTAGCTGATGAGATTGGAATTGATTATAATATGTATCAACATATTTTTTCTTATGGAGAGATTAAGTCTTTGGATAAGAAAAAATATAATAAAGTTGTTCTTTTGGAGGATAAAATTAATAAGCTTCGTGAAAAGGGGTTTATTAAAGATGAAGATTTTATAAGAAGAATTTTGGGGGCAATTTATTTTATTGCTTCTTATGGATATATTACTCATGTTAGTAAAGATTGTTTTAATGGTTTTGTTGAGGATTCTTTTTGTAAAAGATATGATTTTATGTTTTATATAGATGAGGAAGGAATTATTTTTGATGCTAAGTGCTTTAATGCTGAGATTCGTGATGAGAGGTTTTCTTTGTCTGGTTCTTATATAAATGATAGTGATAAGTCAAGTTATTTTATACAGTATAAGTCTAATCATAGTGTTGGTGCTTTATCTAATTCACATTTTTCTAGTTTAAGGGTTTGCAATGATTATGAGGTTGAAAATATTGATGAAGTGATTGATAATTATGGAGGGATTTCTTATAGGGATTATTCTAGGTTGTTGCGAATTAACAATTTTTATATAGGTGAGGTTACTAAGGAACAAAAGAATAAAGATAGATCTTTTAGGGATGATAAGGTTATGATTGGTTTTGTGGGTTATCATGAATCTAAGTTAGGGAAATCTGAAAATTACATAATAGATGAACATGCTTATGATTTGTATAAGGATGGTAAAATTTCTATTTATAGATTGTATGCTTTGTCTCGTGATGCTTATAGACATCCTAAAGAACGTAGTTTATAGTATAAAAAAGAGGAAAAATGTTTGATTTTTCCTCTTTTTTGTTATAGTTGTTCTTCTAAGTTTTGTAGTTTTTCTTGTTCTTCTTTTAGTTTTTGCCTGTCTAATTCTACGATGTTTTGTGGGGCTTTTTTTATATAGTTTTCATTGGATAGTAACTTTGTTCTTTTTTCTATTGATTGTTTTAATTTTTCTATTTCAGTTATTAACATTTCTTTGTTAATTTCTTTTCCTTTTTGATAGAATGTAATGTTTATATTTTTTGATTTATAGTTGTATGCTTTTGTATCTGTTGGTGGTTCTTTACTTATTTGCTCTTCTTTTATTTTTAGAGCAAATTTATATATGTCTTTGTAGTTACTAGCTATTTTTATTTTTGCTTCTTTTGTTATTTCGTTTACTACTTTTAGGTTTCTAATGTTTGTTATGTCTTCGATTATTTTGTCTATTAGTTTTTCTTCAGTTTCATAAGTTTGTTCTTTTTGATATGTTGGATATTTACTTATTACAATGCTTTCTTCTTTTTGTGGAAGCATTTGATATATTTCTTCGGTTACGTATGGCATGAATGGGTGAAGCATTTTTAGAATATTGGTTAGGACTTCTAGTAAAACGGTTTTGGTTGTATTGCTTTCTAAATTATTTTTGGATAGTTCTATGTAGTTATCACAAAAGTCTTCCCATATATGCTTATATAGAGTATTGCCTACGTTATTGAATTCATATTTATCCATATTTTCTGTAACTTCTTTGATTGTTTTGTTATTTTTTGTTAGTATCCATTTGTCTATTTCTGTTAGGTTATTTAAAGAGTAGTCTTCCTTTTTGAAGTCTTCAATGTTTATAAGAACGAATCTTGATGCATTCCATAGTTTATTGATAAAGTTCCATGTTGATGCCACTTTTTCTTCGTCATATCTTAGGTCCATTCCTGGTGATGAGTTTGTTGTTAAGAAGTATCTTAGAGAGTCTGCTCCATATTTTTCTATTACATCCATTGGGTCTACGCCGTTTCCTAATGATTTTGACATTTTTCTTCCTTGTTTATCTCTTATTAGTCCGTGGATTAGGCAATCTTTGAATGGTCTTTGGCCTGTAAATTCTAAGCCTTGGAATGTCATTCGATTTACCCAGAATGGAATTATATCATATCCTGTTACTAACACGTTATTGGGATAGTATCTTTTTAGGTCTTTGGTTTCTTCTGGCCACCCTAGTGTTGAGAAAGGCCACAGAGCACTTGAGAACCATGTGTCTAGTACGTCTTCGTCTTGGATCCATCCTTCTTCTTTTGGTGGAATTGTTCCTACGTATATTTCATTATCTTTGTACCATGCTGGTATTTTATGACCCCACCATAGTTGTCTTGATATGCACCAATCGTAGGTTATTTCCATCCAGTGATTCATTGTTTTTTCGTATCTTTCTGGGACGAAGTTTACTTTGGTTTCTTTATTTTTTTGGTTTTCTAGAACTTTATCAGCAAGTGGTCGCATTTTTACAAACCATTGTTTTGATAGGTATGGTTCAACCATGACATTTGTTCTTTCTGAGTATCCAACGTTGTGGGTTATTTCTTCTACTTCAAGGAGAAGGTTTTGGGCTTTCAGGTCATTTGTTAGTTGTTTTCGACATTCAAATCTGTCTAGTCCTTCGTATTTTCCGGCATTTTTGTTCATTGTACCGTTTGGATTTATGACTACTATTCTTTCAAGGTTGTGTCTTTCTCCTACTTCAAAGTCATTGGGGTCATGGGCTGGAGTTATTTTTACCACTCCAGTACCGAATTCTGGGTCGGCATGTATGTCTGCGACTACTGGTATTTTCTTATTTACTATTGGTAATATTACGTTTTTACCAATGTACTTTTTGTATCTTTCATCTTTTGGGTTTACTGCTACTGCGGTATCTCCAAATAGAGTTTCTGGTCTTGTCGTTGCTATTTCTAAGTAATCTTCTTCGCCTTCGATGTAGTATTTTATGTGATAGAATGCTCCTTTTGTTTCTTTATAGATTACTTCTTCATTTGATAGAGCTGTTAGGGCTTCAGGGTCCCAGTTTATTATTTTTTCACCACGATAGATTAGTCCTTTATTATAAAGGTCTACGAATACTTTTTTTACGGCATTTGATAGGCCTTCATCAAGGGTAAATCTTTCTTTTTTATAGTCTAAGGATAGACCAAGTTTTGCCCATTGAGCATGAATGTTTTCAGCATATTCTTTTTTCCATTCCCAGGCAATTTTTAACCATTCGTCTCTATTCATTTTTCTTGGATTTATTCCTTGTTCTTTTAGTTTTTTGTCTACTTTGGCTTGAGTTGCTATTCCGGCATGGTCCATTCCTGGCAACCATAGTGCATCATATCCTTGCATTCTTTTGTATCTAATTAGGATGTCTTGTATTGTTGTGTCCCAAGCATGTCCTAGGTGTAATTTTCCTGTTACGTTTGGAGGAGGTATTACGATACAGAATGGTTCTTTGGTTAGGTCACCGCTTTTAAAATAGTCTTTTTTTAACCATGTTTCGTATTTTGATTCTTCTACTTGTTTGTGATTGTATTTTTTTTCTAACATTTAAAACACTTCCTTTCTAATAATTAAAAAAACATCTCATCCAAAGGACGAAATGTTCGTGGTACCACCTTATTTTGTAATATAATATTACCTTATTCTTATTTAACGCATAAGTACGAATTATTCTACTTAATTCAAATAATTACTCAGAAGCTACCTTCGATTACATTGTATAGTAGTTTTCAGCTTACACTACCTCTCTGGAATACTTAGTAATTTACTCCTCTTCGTCATTGATTTATAAAATATGTTTATATTATAGCATAGTTTTTATGGTTTGCAAATAGTTTTAGTTATTAACATTTTTGTTAATAACTATTTTGAAGTACCTCATATTTTTGTTTTATTTTTTAGATTTACAGAGCACTTATTCCGCTTACTGCGATAAATAGAACCATTAATAGAACAAATACTAGTAGTAAGAATACCATCATTCCCCAACCATGGTTGTTTAGTTTCAATTTATCACCTCTAATTCATTAAGTCTTTGATACAAGAAACTGCTGCTAAGGCACCATCTGATGATGCTGTTATTATTTGATAGGCTTCTTTTTTTACTATGTCTCCAGCAGCATATATTCCTTTTATTTTGGTTCTTCTTGTTTCATCTACATTAATATAACCTTTTTCATCTAAAATATCAAGGTTTTTTAGAAATTTTGTTGCTGGTTCATATCCTATGAAAATAAAGCATGCTTTTACGTGTAGGTCTTTGTCTCCTTTATCTGTTTTTAAGGTGACATATTCTAGTTTGTTGTTTTCTCCATGAAATTGTTTTACTTCACTGTTGTTTATTATTTCAATGTTTTGTTTTTCTTTTACTTTTGTTATTAGAATGTTGTCTCCTCTTAGAGTGTTGCTTCGATTGATGATTGTTACTTTTTTACAGATATCAGATAAGTATAGGGCTTCTTCTAGAGCGCTGTTGCCTCCACCGACAATTGATACTTCTTCATTTTTGTATAGAGCTCCGTCGCATAGGGAACAGAAGCTTATTCCTTTTCCTTCGAGTCTTTCTTCATTAGTATTTTTTAATTTTTTTGGTTCTCTTCCTATTGCAATTATTACTTTTTTTGTTGTATATTCTCCTTTATTAGTTTTGACTGTTTTATAATTGTCGTGGTCTACTATTTCTAGAACTTCTTCAAATTTTTGAGGTATTTTTTGATTGTTTATCTGTTCATAGAATTTATAAGCAAGGTCTGGTCCTGATATCTGAATTATTCCGGGATAATTTTCTACGGTTGATGTTTTGTTTAGAAGGCCTCCAGGAGCGCTTTTTTCGATTATTAAGCAGTTTAAGTTTGCTCTTTTTAAGTATAGGGAGGCGGTTATTCCAGCTGGCCCCATTCCGATTACTATTACATCATAGTTAGTTTCCATTTATATCATTCCTTTCTTTGCTTCGATTGATTCTTGTATCTTTTTTCCTTCTTAGAATTAAGAATATTCCAAGGAAGAATAAAATTATTGATACTGCCTGAGCAATTTTAATTGGCCCGAGCATTAATGAGTCTGTTCTTAGGGATTCAATTAAAAATCTTGCAAGGCTATACCATATAAAGTATATTCCAGTTAGTTGTCCTGGTTTTAGTTTCAGTTTTTTTCTTAATATTATAAGAACTATAAAGCCTAGCAGATTCCAGATTGATTCGTAAAAGAATGTTGGATGGTAGTAAGTTCCATTTATGTTCATTCCATTTATAATAAAGTCAGGGATAGGAAGGTTTTCTAAGGTTTGTTTGGTTGTTGCTGGTCCATGGGCTTCTTGATTAAAGAAATTACCCCATCTTCCTATTGCTTGAGCCAAGATTAATCCTGGTACGGCCATATCGAATATTTTTAAAAAGTTTATTTTGTGTTTGTGACAATAGTATATGAAGAATATTGATCCTGCTATTATTCCTCCATGAATGGCAAGACCACCATTGTATATTTCTATTATTTCTATGGGATTTTGAAGATAATAATCTAAGTTAAATAAAACATAGTATATTCGTGCTCCTAATATTCCCCATAGGACACCATAAAATATTAGGTTTGTTATGAATTCTTCTTTTATATTTTGCTTTCTGGCTTGTCTTAACAGAATATATGCTCCTGAAAGTATTGCTATTAACATGGTTATTGAGTACCAATATATTTTTATTGGTCCAAGTGATATGGCTACTGGATTCATTTTATTCCTCCCTATAAATATTTTTTAAGGTATTGGCCAGTGTATGATTCTTTTACGTTGGCTATTTCTTCTGGAGTTCCGGTTGCAACTATGGTTCCGCCTCCTTCTCCTCCTTCTGGTCCTAGGTCTATTATGTGATCGGCGGTTTTTATTAAATCTAGGTTGTGTTCAATTACAATTACTGTATCTTTATTATCTACTATTTTATTTATTATGGCAAGTAATTTTTTTATATCGTGAGTATGTAATCCGGTTGTTGGTTCATCCATAATGAATAGTGTTTTTCCTGTTGGTTTCTTTTGTAGTTCTTTGGCTAGTTTAACGCGTGATGCTTCACCACCAGATAGTGTTGGTGCTGGTTGTCCTAATTTTATATAGCCTAGACCAACGCTTTCCAGTACTTCTAGTTTTCTCTTTAACTTTGGTATATTGTCAAAAAATTCTAAGGCTTCTGATACTCTCATTTCTAAGACATCATGGATATTTTTCCCTTTAAATTTTATTTTTAGGCTTTCAGTATTATACCTTGCGCCGTGACATATTTCACATGGAACGTATACGTCTGGCAGGAAGTGCATTTCTATTTTTTTGACCCCGTCTCCACGGCAGGCTTCGCATCTGCCCCCTTTGACATTGAATGAAAATCTACTTTTATCGTATCCTAGCATTTTGGCTTCTTTGGTTGTGGCGAATAGTTCTCTTATTTCGTCAAATACTCCGGTATAAGTTGCAGGATTACTTCTTGGAGTTCTTCCTATTGGAGATTGAGAGATGTGAACTACTTTGTCTATGTTTTCTAATCCTTTTACTTCTTTTACTTTTCCTGGTTTGTCTTTGGTTGGGTATAGATTGTGGGCTATTGTTTTATATAATACTTCGTTTACTAAGGTTGATTTCCCACTTCCTGATACTCCGGTCACGCATGTAAATACTCCCAGCGGAAAGTTTACACTTATATTTTTTAGGTTATTTTCTTTGGCACCAATTACTTTAAGAGTTTTTTTTATTCCTTTTCTTCTTGTTTTTGGTGTTTCAATACATTCTTTGCCACTTAAATATCTTCCGGTTAGACTATTTTCGTCATTTGCTACTTCTTCTGGAGTGCCACTTGACACTAGGTAGCCGCCTTTATCTCCGGCAACTGGACCGATGTCTACTAGATAGTCAGCTTTTTTCATTGTGTCTATGTCATGTTCTACTACGATTAAGGTGTTGCCTAGATCTCTCATTTTTAGCATTGCATCTATTAGCTTGTCATTGTCTCTTTGATGAAGACCTATGCTTGGTTCATCTAAGACATAGAGTACTCCGGTTAATCTTGTTCCTATTTGAGTTGCTAGTCTTATTCTTTGTGATTCTCCTCCGGATAAGGAACCTGCCATTCTGTCTAATGTTAGGTATTCTAGTCCAACGTTTATCAAAAACATTAATCTGTCTTTTATTTCTTTTATTAGTAGTTTAGATATTTGTTCTTGTTCTCTGGTTAGTTTTACTGTTTCTAGAAAGTTGTATAGGTCTTTTATACTTAGTTTAGTTAATTCATAGATATTTTTTTTATTTATTAAGACTGATAGAACTTCTTTTTTTAGTCTTGATCCTTTACATGTTGGACATGGTAATTCAATCATATAATTTTCTAACCATTCTCTAATCCAAGTACTGGTTGTTTCTAAGTATCTTCTTTCTAGATTGTTTATTATTCCTTCAAATGTTCCATAGTTATTGAATGTGTTACCGCTTTTACTACTGTAGTTGAAGTGAATTATTTCATTTGTTCCATATAAGATAATATATAGTTCTTCTCTGGTAAGTTTTTTTATCGGTTTTCTAAGGTCGATGTTGTAATGTTTTGCCACTATTTCT
This sequence comes from uncultured Bacilli bacterium, assembly GCA_934096805.1. Taxonomy (GTDB): domain Bacteria; phylum Bacillota_I; class Bacilli_A; order RF39; family UBA660; genus JAEDJI01. Next base: position 130,372 of record CAKOMW010000001.1, read on the forward strand.
AATTTTTTGAAATTTAGTCCTTCAGTGTCGTCTCCCAAGGTTACTATTCCGCCTTCTAGAATACTTTTGTTTTTATCGGGCATGATTAGGTCTTGATCTATTACTAATTTTACTCCTAGACCTTTGCATTCAGGACATGCTCCGTATGGGGCATTAAAACTAAATAACCTTGGTTCAAGTTCTGTTAATGAAAAATCACAGTGAGGACAGGCAAAGTTTTCTGAAAATAATAGTTTTTCTTTTCCTAAAACGTCTATCACTACTTTACCGTGTGCTAGTTTTGATGCTGCTTCTATTGATTCATATAGTCTGGTTTTTATTTCTTCTTTCATTACTAGTCTGTCTATTATAACGTTTATTGTATGTTTTTTATTTTTTTCAAGTTCTATGTCTTCGGATAGGTCATATTGCTTACCATCTATTACTACTCTTACATAGCCGTCTTTTCTTAAGTCTTCAATTAGGTCTTTATGGGTTCCTTTTTTTCCTTCTACTACGGGACTTTCAATGACAATTTTGGTTTTTTCTTCTAGTTCCATTACTTTGTTAGTCATTTCTTCAATGCTTTGGTTTTTTATGGGAATTTTATGAGTCGGACAGTATGGTGTACCTATTCTTGCAAATAAAAGTCTTAGATAGTCGTATAGTTCTGTTACTGTTCCTACAGTTGATCTAGGATTTTTATTTGTTGTTTTTTGATCTATTGATATAGTTGGTGATAATCCTTCGATTGAGTCAACGTCTGGTTTTTCTGTTCCTCCGAGAAATTGTCTAGCGTACGATGATAGGCTTTCTAGGTATCTTCTTTCTCCTTCAGCACATATTGTATCAAAGGCAAGTGATGATTTCCCACTTCCTGATACTCCAGTCATTACTATTAATTTATTTTTAGGTAGTTCAAGATTTATGTTTTTTAGGTTGTTTTCTCTTGCTCCTTTTATAATTATTTTATCCATATTATCACTCCTGCTAAATATTATACCACAAATATTTGTTTTGATAAACTAATTTTTTTATTTAGTTCTGGGTGGTTTTTCTCTTGATATATGCTTTTTCTTCATATATAAAAAAAGAGAATGTTTTTTCTCTTTTACATGTATTTTGATAGTGTTTCTTCTAAGGTTTTTTTATCATCGTTTAAGATTATACAGTCTTTGAAACCATCTTTTATTAATTGTTCTTTTATAAATTCTTTTTCTTTATTTATTGCTATTATTACTGGGGTTTTGAATTTTGGTATTGCTTTTAGTTTGGTTAATATTTCAAAAGCTGTTTCTTCTTCTAGTTCATCTTTTATTATTATTAAATCATATTGTTCATTGTGTTCTATTTTATCTACACAATCTTGTCCAAATAGGGTTACTATTTTATCTATGTCTTTTTCTTCTAGTATTTTTTCTATTCTTTCTAGTTCATTATTATTGTCTACTAGCAACACTCTTAATTTTCTTTTTGGACTTTCATAGTTATTTATGTCTTTTAATACAATTTCTGTACTGTCATAGTTTATTTCTTCATTTATTACTACTGTTACTGTTGTTCCTTTTCCTTCTTTGCTTGTAATGTTTATATTTCCTCCGACTATTTTTAATAGTTTATGGACAGTTGGAATGTTTAGGTTTAAATCATCATTTTCTTTTAGGTTTTCTTCGGTTAGTTCTTCGTCTTTTGATAATAATTTGTTTACTTTGCTTATGTCCATTCCTATTCCTGTATCTGTTATTGTTAGAATAAAACGACACATATCATATCTTACAATAGCATCTATTTCTAGGTCAATATGTCCTTCATTTGTGTATTTTATGGAGTTGTTTATTATTGACATTAGTATTTGTTTCAATTTTATTTTATCTCCATATACTGTTTCAGGATAGCTTGTGTTTTCTTTTATGCTGAATTTTATTTTGTTTTCTTTTTTACTGTTTTTTAAATTGTTATTTGCATTTAGTTCTATGTCTTTAAATAATCGTTTAATATTATAGTTATTTTCTTTTATATCACTGTTTTTTATGTCCATACTGCTTATGTCAGTTATATTGTTTATTATAAAATTTGCACATTTTGCATTGTTTTGTATTTGTTCAATTAGTTGTTCTTGCTCTTCTTTAGTTTGAGATTTTTTTAATGTATCTATTTCTTTTGTTATGTCTTTGATTGGTTTTTTTAATTCTTGAGATATTTTGAATAGGAAATTAGATTTTTCATTTACTGACTGTTCTGTTAATTCTTTATTTCTTGTTAGGAGGTCTATTATTTGCATATCAGGGTTTTCTATTGTATGGTACATTATAAATATCACAAATGTTTCCATTACTGTGGTAAATGTTAGACCTGGGTTTCTTTGTTGTATTATTGTTGATATTACTGATAAAATTATAAAGATTATAATTGGTGCATATTTTCTTTGAAATATTTTTTTGATGTTTAATATTATTAGAAGGCTCCAGAAGATTATGCATATTGTTGCTATTAAATATATTATGTTTATTCCAATTCCAGTTGAATAGATGTAGTTTCCTGTGTTATGAAAGGTGATTGGAAAAAGGATTACTATAAACATTATAATTGCAAATATAGTATAGCTGATTTTTTTGGTGTGTTGGTAAAATTTATTTGTTTCTTCTTTTTTATAGTGATTTATTTTGTAGAAGAGATAGATTGTATACATGTTGAAAAGGTTAATGAATGTTAGAAGATAAATTAAGTATCCGCGATTTAGAATTTGGGCAATATTTATATGGCCTTTTGATATCGAAACATAGCATAGTAGTTCCAAGATCAACCCGATAAAGTTTATGGTTAGCATTTTGTAAAATAACTTTGTATCTATGGTTGGTACGTATTTTTTTTGATAGCTTGATATGTTTAAAAATAAGCTATAAAAGATACTTAGAATAATAAAGGATATTGCTATGTTCATATAATCACCTACTATTAAGATTATATAACATTTTTTAAAAAAAAGAAAGTAGTTGCGTTAAACTATTTCTTTCTTTTTTTAATGTTTTGTTTTCTTCTTTCTGTAGCATCTTTGGTTAATGTTGTAATGTCTGTTTTACCAATTGATGTTTGTGGAAGTTTGTCTACAAAGTATATTTCTACTGGTCTAGAGTAGTTACTTATTTTTTGACATTGTTCCATTATTTTGACTATCATTTGTTTTTCGTCTTTATTGCTGGATACTACGTATGCTACAGGAACGCTTGATTTTACTTCATCTGGGACTCCAACTACTGAAACGTCTTCTACTTCTTCGGTTTTCATTATGCAGTCTTCGATTACATCAGGGAAGAATTTTATTGGTGCATCGTCATCTCCGACTGTTAGGTGTATTCTTTTCATTCTTCCTAGGTGGTGTAGGCCATCGTATTCATCAACTAGTCCATAGTCTCCGGTGTGAATCCATCTTATACCGTCACTATGTACTTTGAACACTTGATCTGTTTCTTCTTTATTGTTCATATATCCTTTTGTCAAAGTTGGGCTTGTTAGGCATATTTCTCCTTCTTTTCCACGTTCGACTTCTTTGTCGCTTCTTATTATGTTGTCATTTTGATCAATGTCTACTTTTACAATTTTTACATTGCTATTAACTAGAGGAATTGTTCTATATATGTTTGGTCCCACGATGTGTTCATAAGCAGCACTTGAAATTAATTCATTCATTCCATATCCATTTTTTATTACTGTACCTACTGCTCCATGGTTTTCTAACCATTCGTTGAATTTTTTTACTTCTTCTTCGGTTAACGCTTCTCCTCCATAGCAGACTTCTTTTAGGTTTGATAGGTCTATGTTATCAAATCTTTTGTCTTTCATCATTCCTTTGAAATATGGGGCTACTGCCATGAAAGTAGATGGTTTATATTTTTTGAAAAGTGGATAGGCATCCATTGGATTAAATGTAGGATGGAGTACTAAGTTTACTCCCATACGTAGAGGCATATGCATGTTATTACATAGTCCAAAGCCTATATTCATTGGTAGAACTGTAACTATGTTGTCTCCCCTTTTTATGGTGTCTATTGTTGTTTCATATTGATGAACCATTGCATTGAAATTGTTGTTTGTTGCCTCAACTGCTTTAGGGAATCCAGTTGTTCCTCCAGTGTGCAGTATTACTGCTGTGTCATCAAAATTATATTCAGCACTTTTTACACTTCCTAGATATTGTTTGGCATATTGTAATAAGGCTTTGTCAAAATATATTGGGTTATTAGGATCTTCTAGTGCTTTTTCTATTTTAATTGTTTGGCCTTTTATAACGTCGCTAACTTTTTTTATGGTTTTTAAGTGTTTAGGTAGGTAGGTGTTGGGTGAAGTTAGAATGGTATTTTTGATATTTACCTTTTTTAGAACTTCTTGAAATTTTTTATAGCTTGCGTCAAATATTATAACGTTGTTTACTGGTGTTTCCTTTAGATAGTGTTCAAATTCGCTTGATGAAGCCATTGGCGTTATCATATTCGGAATTGCTCCGATGTTGTTTAGAGCATAGAATGCCACTAATCCTTCGATAAAGTTTGGCGTGCTTATTGGCACATATTCTCCTTTTTCTATTCCCATTGCTTTAAATGTTCTTATGGCGTCATCAAGTAATTTAAAAAATTCTTTGTATGATAGTGTATTACCGTAGTATGTTATTGCTTTATCATTTATGTTTTCTCCTAAGTTATTTTCTTTCATATAGTCTACTATCTTTAAGTCTTTTACTTGATTATTTATTGAATTTTCTGGGTAATATTTTAAAAATCTTTTTTCTTGTGATGGTTTTTGATTGTTATTTTTTTCCATGGTAATTCATCCCCCTTAATGAAATATGGCATAATTATACCATATTTTGACTTTTTTGTCTATATTTTTATTTTATTAAGGTTTAACTTTTGATTTAGTCTTTTTGGGTTTTATGGTGTATAAAAAAAGAGAAATTTTTCTCTTATATGAAATTAAATATAAAGAATGATACTGCGAAGACAAGCACTATTAGTAATAGGACTACTGTGAATGTTAAAACAGTAGATAAACCATTTTGGTTAGGATAGATTGTTGGTGATTGTTCATAGGTGCTTTGATAATTAGAATAGTTTTGATAGTTGTCTTCCTGGCTTTTTGAATATCTTGGAGTTGGTGTTGGACCTCCCATTTCTCTTACTCTTACTAATTGTTTGGCACCAATACTATTTTGCATGGTGTTGTTATTACTAATTTCTTGATTATTGCTTTGATTATTTTGTTGGTAGGTATCATTTTTCACTTGTTCAAATGATTGTTTCACTTCGTTTATTGTAGTGGGTAGTTTTTCCATGAATTTATCTTCTGCAAAGTCAAATAGATTTTTATTCATATTATTCCCCACCTTTCATTATTCTTTCAGTTTTTTTAACAATAACAGATGTTACTTTTTTCATTTGTTCGTTGTTTAGATGATATGGTTCTAGTGATGTTTGAACTTCTGTTTTTACTTTGTCTATAAAGTTATCTTTATAGTATTCTGAGAATGACTTAGTGTAGTCCATTCTTAAGAAAATACTTATGAAATATTCTTGTAACCAATTAGGCACTTTACTCATGTAATAATTAAAATTTTCTAGAACTACTAGGTCATTGAAGATTGCACTGTGGTCTTCATTTACGTACCATCCTAGGACCATTAATGCAAAGGAAATTCTTTTGTGTTCGAATGAACTTTTTCTATCGGCAATCAAACTAATTCCAGTGTTAACGCCGGCAATTGTCTTGTCATTTTCTGCGAATAAATTATCTGGTAGAATAATTTGTCCGGTTGTTGGATTTATTTTTATTTCGTCTAAGTTTATTCTTACTAGTGGTCTTTGTTCTTTTTCAATGGTGTCGCATACTGTTTTCATTAGACGACAAAAAGTTTGTACTTTAAAAGTATAATTTTCTTTATTATCAATGAATTGTCTTAGTGATATAACGTTATTATCCATATCTATACTCCTTATTGTAATAATTATAACATATTTTTTAATGATAATAAATATTTTTTTAGCTTTTTTCTTTTGTGTCTTGTAAGAATTTTCTTAATTTTTGTTTTGTTCTAAAGATGGAGTTGTCTACTTTTTTTAGATTTATGTCTAATAATTTTGATATTTCTTTGTAGGTAAATGATGACATTTTTAAGAGAAAAATAGATGCATCTAGGGTTTTTAGGGTAAGACTAAATTCTAGAAGTTTTTGGTCTAAGTATAGGTCGTTGTATATTTTGTGGGTATCATTGTTTATGTCGTTTGGTTTTTCGTATTTTAGAGTGTCTTCGACTAGGTATTCATTGTATTTATTTTTTGCTTGTTTGGTACAGTATACGGAACAGGCATTTTTTAATGATTTAAATAAGTATGAGAAAAATTTTGTATTCGCTTGTGACTGATAGCTTGTGGCACTTTTGTATATTGCGATTCTCATTTCTTGGATTAATTCTTCTTTGTCAGTTGATGTTTGATTGGTATAGTTTTTTTGATAATAAAAAGCAAGGTAATTTAATAATGGTTCATATTTGTTCATTATTATTTTCCATGCTTCTTCATCGTTTTCTCTTATCATATAGATTAGTTCTTCATCGTTTGGTTGATATTCCATAGTTTCCTCCCTAAAGATTTCTTTGTCTTACAACTTCGTATATTAATATACCGGTTGCGACTGAAGCATTTAAACTTTCAAATTGTCCTTTCATAGGAATCGATACTATGTAATCTGATGATTTTTTTACTAATTCTGAGACTCCACTTCCCTCGTTGCCTATTATGAGGCAAGTTTTAGCGTCGTACTCTACTTGGCTATAATTTTGTCCGTTCATGTCTGCTGCGTAGAACCAATAGCCTTTGTCTTTTAAGTATTTTATTGTATGGTTTAAGTTTGCTACCATGCAAATTTTACTTCTTATGGCTGCACCACTGCTGGTTTTCATAACGGTTTGATTTACTTTAACACTTCTTTGTTTAGGAATTATAATTCCGTCTACTCCTGCGGCTAGGCAGGTTCTTATTATTGCACCAAAGTTGTGCGTGTCTTCTAAGTGGTCTAACATTATTATGAAGCCGTTTTCTTTTATTATTTCATCGATATCGCAGTATTCAAATTCCTCGATATCTAATATTATACCTTGATGATTTCCATTTGCAAGTTCATCTAATTCATTTTTGGTACAGAAAACTGGCTTCAATTTTAAGTTTTCTATAAGGGAAATTAGGGTTTTGTCCCTAAAACGAGGGTCCAAATATACTTTTTTGATGTTTTTACTATTTTTTAATGTTTCATAACAACTGTTTCTTCCATATACTATCATATTATACCTCTTATTTATCAATGTTTATTATTTCATCAAATATTTCGTTTATTCTATTTTTTTGATTGTAATATAGGTGACCAATTAGTGCTTCAAAGGCTGTTGCATGTTTGTATGTTAAGATGTCACAGTTTTTTGGTTTTTTATGGGTTTTGGTGTTTCTTCCTCTTCTTACTATTTCTAATTCTTCGGTTGTTAGTTTATCTTTCTTTATTAATTTGTTTAGAATATTGGCCTGACTTTTAGCGCTTACGAATTTTAGACTTTCGTTTTGGAGATCGTTTACTTTTACGATGTTTTGTTTTATGAGGTAATCTCTTACTAATACTTCATAAATGGCGTCTCCAATGAAAGCTAGCTGAAGCATACTTTTTTCCATTTTAATCTCTGTCCACTAAGGAAAGGAGTCTTACTACTTCGATTATTGTAGTGGCAAGGCTTGCAACGTATGTTAAGGCTGCACTTGTTAGGACTTCTTTGGCATCATCTTTTTCTTCTTTTGTTACTAAGTCATATTTTTCTAAATAATTTAAGGCATCGCGTGAGGCACCAAACTCTACTGGAAGGGTCACTAATTGAAATAGTAGAATGACTAGGATTAGGATTATTCCAAAGTAGAACATTTGTAGTAATCCTGCAATTAGACCGATTAGGATTACGATGTAACCTAGTTTAGTGCTGAAGTTAACGAATGGAACAAGAAAGCTTCTTATTTGCATAAATTTATTACCATTTTTATGTTGAATTGCATGGCCACACTCGTGTGCTGCTACTGCTATGGCACTGATGCTGGTTCCATTGAATACGTTTTTTGATAGTCTTACTACTTTTGACTTTGGATCATAATGGTCAGTTAGATAACCTTTGGTTTCTACTATGTAAACTTTGTCTAAATCATTTTTCTCTAGTATTTTTTTGGCCACTTCAAAGCCAGTTAAGTCTTTTTTATTTTTAATTGTATTGTATTTATTGTATGTAACTTTTATATATATTTGTGCCAATACTGTTATTAGTATTGATAGCATTCCTAGTATGTAATATGTCATTTAATCACCTCTTATATTATTTGATAGGTTGTTCCATCTTTGGTATCTATTAGTTTTATGCCTTTTTGTTCTAGATCGTTTCTAATTTTATCAGCTGTTGTATAGTCTTTATTTTGCTTTGCCTCAGTTCTTATTTTTATTTGGTCTTCGATGTATTTTTTTGTTGTTTCGTCTAACTCTTTTTGTTCTATTTTTAATAAATCAAGTGATAGAACTGTGTCAAAGTCTTTTATTAGTTCTAATTTTGTTGTTCCATTTATTTCTTGATCTTTTAAAATATCATAAATTAAGGTTATAGCATTAGCTGTGTTTAAGTCATTAGAAAGGCTTTCTTTGAACTTTTCTTTATATTCTTTTATTTTGTTATCTTGAATTTGTTCTTCTTTTTTCAGATTTTTGATGCGTGATTTTAATTTTTGGTAAGCAAGTGATGCTTGTTCTAGTCCTTCGTATGAGAAAACTAATTGTTTTCTGTAATGGCTTGTTAAACACATGTATCTAAAGGCTAGAGGGTCGTATCCTTTTTCTTTTAAGACTGATACGGTTAGGGTTGCTCCTTTGCTTTTTGACATTTTTCCTGTTTCGTCCATTAGATGTTCATTGTGAAACCAGTAATTACACCATTTGTGGCCTAGATAGGCTTCACTTTGAGCTATTTCGTTGGTGTGGTGAGGAAAGATGTTGTCTACTCCTCCTCCGTGAATATCTAGGTGTTCTCCTAAAAAATGAATGCTTATTCCAGTACATTCTATGTGCCAACCTGGATAACCTGTTCCAAATGGAGAATCCCATTTTAGTTCTTGGTCTTCAAATTTTGATTTAGTAAACCAAAGGGCAAAGTCTGCTTGATTTCTTTTGTTTTTATCTTCGGTTACGTTTTCACGGGCTCCAACGACCATTTCATCTTCTTTATGATTGGTTAGTTGATAATAGTCTTGTAGTTTGCTTATGTCAAAGTAAACATTGCCTCCATTTTGATAGGCATATCCTTTTTCTAGTAGTTTTGTAATTATTTTTATGTAATCGTTTATATGCTTTGTGGCAGGACTTACGATGTCTGGTCTTCTATTGTTTAGAAGTTCAAAGTCTTGAAAGAAGGCGTCTGTATAATAGTTTGCTATGTCGAGGACGCTTTTCTTTTTTTCTTTAGCACTTTTTACCATTTTATCTTCACCGGTGTCAGAGTCGCTTGTTAGGTGTCCAACGTCTGTTATGTTCATTACTCTAGTGACGTTGTATCCTAGGTATCTTAGGGTTTTGTCTAGTATGTCATGGCCAATATAGTTTCTCATGTTTCCAATATGTTGGTCATGGTATACTGTTGGCCCACATGTATAAAATGATACGTTGTTTTTATCATTTGGTATGAATTCTTCGACTTTTTTATTTAGGGTATTATAAAATTTCATTTTATCACCTACTTAATCTGTTTATGATTGTTTCTTTTCCTAACAGATAGATTGTATCTGGCAGTTCAGGACCATGCATTTGGCCACTTACTTTTATTCTAATTGGCATGTATAACATTTTTCCTTTTACTTGTGCTTTTTCTTTGGTGTTGTTAATAGCATTGATAATGTTTTCAAGGCTCCATTCATTTATGTTTTCTATTTCTTTTTTAAATGTTTGGATTGTATTTTCTATTCCTTCTTGATTCATAAATTCTTGACATTCTTCGGTTAGATTTATTTTGTCTTTAAAGAAGAGGTCTGTTAGTTCGACAATTTCCTTTCCGTAACTTAGATGGTTTTGATATATTTCTATTAAATGATTTATCCAAGACTCTTCTTTATCATCTAAATTGTATGCTTCTTTTAGAAATGGTAAGCATAGTTTTATGATTTCTTCTTTGGTTAATTGTTTTATGTAATGAGCATTAAACCATTTTAGTTTTTTTAAGTCGTATGAGCTTGATGACTTACTGATTCTTGTTGGATCAAATTCTTTTATTAGTTCTTCCATTGTAAATATTTCTTTGTTGTCTTTTGGACTCCATCCTAGCAGTACTAAATAATTTGTAATTGCCATTGGTAAGTAACCTTCATTATATAGGTCCATGAATGAAGCGTCACCATTTCTTTTGCTTAGTTTATTTCCGTCTTCTCCAAGGACCATAGCGACATGGATGTAGGTTGGTTTTTCCCAACCGAATGCTTCATATAATAGGTTGTATTTTGCTGTTTGGTCTAAGTATTCTTTTCCGCGAACGACATGAGTTATTTCCATTAGATGGTCATCTATGATGTTGGCAAAGTTGTATGTTGGGAAGCCATCTGATTTTAATAGTATTTGGTCTTCCAATATTTTGTTTTCTATTACTACTTCACCATATACTAAGTCATTTATTATTGTTTGTCCTTCTTTAGGCATTGCTTGTCTTATAACGTATGGTTCATTGTTTCTTAGTTTTTCTTCAATTTCTTCTTGAGTTAGATTCTTACAATGACCATCATACATAAATGGTTGTTTGTTTAGACTTGCTATTTCACGAAGGTTTGTTAGTCTTTCTTCAGTGCAGAAGCAGTAGTAAGCTTTTTTCTTTTCTACTAGCTCTAAGGCATATTTTTTATAGATTTCTTTTCTTTCGCTTTGTACGTATGGACCATATTTACCTTCATTGTTTGGTCCTTCGTCTATTTCAAAATTACATAGTTTTAGTGTGTCATAAATAAAATCTATTGCTCCTTCGACTTTTCTTGTTTGGTCTGTGTCTTCGATTCTTAGAATAAATTTTCCATTGTCTTTTTTTGCTAGTAAGTATTCAAAAATGGCTGTTCTTAAGTTTCCAATGTGCATGTATCCGGTTGGACTTGGTGCAAATCTTGTCCTTGTTTCTTTCATTTGTATCACCTCTTTAATAGTTAAAATTATATCAAAAAAACAAAGATTATACAACCTCTACTGGGTTAATACTAGAGATTTTAATGTCTTTGTTTCCGTTGTAAATATTATCTATTATAATGTTTTCTAGATTATTGTTGATTACTTTGTCTATTTTTCTAGCTCCATATATCTCATATTCGCATAGCTGTTTTATTTCTTCATTTACTTTTTTTGATATTGATAGGTTGATGTTTTTTTCTTTGTATTTTTTTCTTAAGTTATTTATTTTTGTTCTTATTATTTTTAAAATGGTTTCTTCATCCATATTATTAAAGAATAATACTTTGTTTATTCTATTTACAAATGGTACCCCTAGAACTTTATTGATATCTGTTTTTGTTTTTGTTGTTTCTTCGTTGAAGCCCAGTTTTTTCTTTTCGCAACCTATATTTGAGGTCATAATGATGATAGTGTTTGTAAAGTTTATTATTTCTCCTTTTGAGTTTTTTGATATTCCTTCGTCTAAAATTTGAAGGAATAAGTTTACGACATCAGGGCTTGCTTTTTCTATTTCGTCTAGCAGGATTAGGCTGTGAGGGTTATCTTTGACTAATTCAAAGACATTTTTGTTATCATCATAGCCAACGTATCCTGGAGGTGAACCAATTAACTTACTTACTGAATGATTTTCTTTATATTCACTCATGTCTAGTCTTATTAGGCTGTCTCCTTTATAGTAGTTTTTGGCATATTCTTTTACTAGAAGGGTTTTTCCTACTCCAGATGGTCCAACGAACAAAAAGGATATTGGTCTTTTTTTATCTGTGTCATAATTGTATTTTTTTATTATGTCGCATAAGGTATCCACGGCTTCTTGTTGTCCTAACACGACTGAGTTGATTTTGTTTTTTACTTTTAACCACATGTTTTTGTCTTCTAATTGAACGGGAATTTTAGAACGGGATTCTACAACTTCGATTACGTCTTTTATACTAACATTGTGATAGTTATTAATATGTTTGTTCATTTCATATTTATTTTTTTTGTTTTCTAAGAGCATTTCTTTTTTTCTAAATTCTAGAGCATTGGTGAAGTCGTTCATTATGATTGAATTATTTTTCATGTCTTTTACTTTGTTTAGTTCAACGTATATGTTGTCTAGTTTATTGGTTTTTTTACAGTTTTTGATGAATGTTCTTGAGCAAACTTCATCTAAAATATCTATGGCTTTGTCAGGCATCATACGGTCGTGAATGTATCTATCTGATAGTGTTACTATTTCGTTTAGAATTTCATCACTTATTTTTACTTTATGATATGATTCATATATTGGTCTTAATTTTGTTAATATTTGCAGTACAACTTCTTTAGTTGGTTCTTTTATGTTAACTGTTTGAAATCTTCGGGATAAGGCTTTATCTTTGGCTATGTATTCTTTGTATTCTTCAGTTGTTGTTGCCCCGATTATTTTTATTTTTCCTCTTGCTAGAGCAGGTTTTAGGATGTTTGAAGCATCTATTGCTCCTTCAGCTCCTCCGGCACCGACAAGGGTATGAATTTCATCTACAAAGAGAATCACGTCATTTTCTTCTTCTAATTCTGTAATTATTTTATTTATTCTTTCTTCAAATTCACCTCGATATTTTGTGCCTGCAACTAAGGAAGCCATTGATACTTCTACAATTCTTTTTTTGCTTAACGATCCGTATGTATTACCGCTTGATAGGATTCTTGCTAGTTCTTCGACGATGGCTGTTTTCCCGACCCCAGCTTCTCCGATTAGTAGAGGATTATTTTTAGTTCTGCGGGATAGTATTTCTAAAACTCTTTTTATTTCTTTTTCTCTTCCTACGACTGGATCTGTTTCATTGTTTTTTGCTTTTTTATTTAAATCTATTCCAAAAGAGTCGATTATTAGTTTTTTGTTGTTTTTTTGGTTTGATACAAATTGTTCATCGAACTCATCATATATGGTGTCTATGTCTATTCCCATTCCTAATAGTAGTCTTATTGCTATTCCTTCTCCTTCTTCAAATATGGACATTAATAGGTCATGTGAGTCTACGTTTTTTTTCTTTTTGTCCCCAGATATTAATTCTGCTACTTCAATGATGTTTCTCAGAAGAGGTGTGTATAGATAGTAATCGTTTGCTTCTTTACCTGTTCCTACTACTTTTATTAGTTCTTCTTTAAAGTTTTCATATGTTATTCCATATTTATTTAGTGTTTTTATATCTTCTTTATTTCCTAATTTCAAGAGAGATAGAAAAAGATGTTCACTTCCTATGTATGGATGTTTTAACATTATCATTTCTTTTTGCATGTTTACTAACACTTTTTTTGCTTGTTCATCAAATTTTGAAAACATTTTTATATCACCCATTAATAGTGTATGTAAAGTTTTTTAAAAAATAGATTTTTTTATTCAACAAAAAAAGAGCAATTGCTTGCTCTATATTAGATTAGCACTAATATTGTGAATACAATGAATGATACTACTAGTAGGCATAAAGCGTATTTCCAAATGAATTTCAACCATTCTGTGTATTTTACTTCAGAAATTGATAGTGAAGTAAGTAGTAATACACTTGTTGGGGCTACTAACATAACTAGTGAGTATAGGTTAGTGAAGATTAAGCTTATTAATGAATATAATGATGTGTCTTGTTGTGTTTGAATGAATGCATTAACAACATAGTATCCATAGTAAGCAAAGTCTGGATGGAACACACTACTTATCATTGCATGTATTCCTGCAGTTACTATACTGAATGAGTCAGTAAGTCCTGTTATCCAGTTGGTTATTACTCCAAGTACGGGATAGTAAATTGTAAATACAAATAATGAATAAGCAATTAATGCTAAGAATGCTGGCACCACATATTCTTTTATTCCTTTTATGAATGCTTCGAATGCATCTTTTAGTTTTACTTTGTAAACTAATGTTAATGCAGCAGATGCTAATAGGATTAAGATTGAATATGGTATAAATCTAGTAGATGCACTCCATGTTCCTAGAGCGTCTATTCCTCCGAAGATTTTTTCAACTATTGCGAAACCTCCGACTTTCCATTCCATTATACTAGTATGAGCTGTTTCAAACCAGTTTTTACCAAATATGTTAGCCCAAGTTGTTGTTCCAAGGATAAATACTAAGAATAATATTCCCATTATTAATAACATTGGCCATACTTTTTTAGGGTTTCCTTCCTCAGTTTTTGATTGTTCTTTTTTTGTTTCTGATTTAACAACTTTCTTAGTTTCTTTTTTCTTATCTTTTTTATTTTTCTTTTCTTTTTTATTAGATTTTGTTTCTAACATTTTGTGTTTTTTCATGTAGATAAGAGTGAATCCTATTAAAAGGCCTAAACTTACTACAAAGAATATTACTTTAGCTAGAATATTATCATTTGGTTTTGTTTGCATGAAACCATCTAAGTATCCGTATAATGTTCCAGCGTATGTTGCACCATACATACCTACGATAGTAGCTCCGAATGTTGCAACTAGGGCAATTATTTTGTCATATCCCATCATTAACACTAATGATATTATGAATGGGAATAAAACAAATAATGCTAGTTCTAATCCTGTTATTGAAGAAATGATTGCCATTAATACAATGATTGTGATTAAAACTATTTTTTCTTTTCCTTTGAATTTTTCTGCCAATGTTTCAATTGTAGTTTTGTAAGCGCCAGTTGCGTCCATTACAGCATATAATCCTCCGACTAGGAGAATGAATATTATAATGTTAGAGAAACCGGCAAAGGCATCAATGAATGTTGAACCAAACTTAACAAGGCCAATTTGGTAAGATGCTTCAACTTTCCAGCCAAATATACTAACTATAATTGGAACTAACCATGATAATAGAACGTATCCTACTAATACAAATCCTAATATCTTGAATAAATTATTTTTTTTCATATATTTTACCTCCTGATATAATTATCACACTTTTAGACGAAAAAATAAAGAAAAAAGTGTAAAAAAGTGGCATTTTTAAGAAAAAAAGGCCATATTTGGGCTATCTTCCTGATTTTTTTATTTGACGAATGTAGTGTATAGTATCTGTTTTTGTTATATATGCTTTTAATTTTTCTTCCAGTTGTTGAACCATTTCAAATAATTCAATTATTTTTTCATTTGTTGTTATTACTGTTGGTTCTGTTTCTTCTTGTTCTTGAAGGTATAAGCTTTGAGTTTCTTCTTGCTTATACACATATAAATTTCCTAATTCTTTATAGTTTTCTAATCCTATTCTTTTATATAGGTTGTTAATAAATCTTTCGATATTATTTTCATTTAAGTCAATAAGGCTTAAATCTATAGTATTTGGATCTACTTCCACTTCTACTTCTACTATTCCTTTTACTTTCATGTTTTTTCCTCCTCTTTTGTATTTATTATATTAGTTGTTTTTTTGGGTTATGTCAAGAAAAAAAAGACTTTTTAATTGTCTTTATTTTTCATATGTGGGAATAGTATTACTTCTCTTATGGTGTCTACGCCTGTTGCAAGCATTACTAGTCTATCTATACCAATTCCCATTCCTCCGGTTGGTGGAAGTCCATATTCTAATGCTTCACAGAAGTCTTCGTCCATATCGCTTGCTTCATCGTTTCCTAGTTTTTGTTCTTGAACTTGAGCTTCAAATCTTTCTCTTTGATCGATTGGGTCGTTTAATTCAGTGAAGGCATTGGCATATTCTGTGTTGGCAATGAATAGTTCAAATCTGTCTGTAAATCTTGGGTCTTTTTGATTCTTTTTTGCAAGTGGACTTATATCTGTTGGGTGACCGTAAATAAATGTTGGTTGAATTACTTTTTCTTCACAGTATTTTTCAAAGAATGCTTCGACTATATGTCCATATAAGAAGTGATTTTCTACTTCAATCCCATGTTCTAGAGCTAGCTTTTTACATTCTTCTAAATCTGTTATTTGGAAAAAGTCTATTCCACATTCATTTTTTATTGCTTCACACATGTGAACTCTAGCAAATGGTTTTTCAAAGTCTAACATATGTCCCTTGTATTCGAATTTCAATTCATTACGTACTTCCATTAGAACTTTTTTTATTATTCTTTCTGCTGTGTCCATCATACCTTCCATGTCTGAGAATGCTTTGTATAGTTCGATTGTTGTGAATTCTGGATTATGGTTTCGGTCCATTCCTTCATTTCTAAATATTCTACCTATTTCGTATACGCCGTCCATTCCTCCGACTATTAGCCTTTTTAGATGAAGTTCGGTAGCTATACGAAGATACATATCAACATCTAGAGCATTATGGTGTGTTATGAATGGTCTTGCTGCTGCTCCTCCTTGGATTAATCCTAGAATTGGGGTTTCTACTTCAACGTATCCTTCGTTATCTAATAAATTTTGAATAGCACGTATGGCTCTTGGTCTTGCGAAGGCTATTCTTCTAGCGTCTTCATTCATTATTAAGTCTAAATAACGTCTTCTGTATCTTTCTTCTACGTCTGATAGACCATGATATTTTTCTGGTAATGGCCTTAGGGATTTTACTATATGATGGTATTTAGTAGCTTTTACGCTTAATTCTCCGGTGTTAGTTTTCATTACCAGGCCTTCTATTCCTACGATATCTCCGATGTCTGCTTTATCAAATAATTCATATTCGAAGTCTCCGATTTCATCTTTTCTAACATAGATTTGGATTTGTCCATATTTGTCTTGAATATGCATGAATCCTACTTTTCCTTTGCCTCTTTTGGTCATTATACGTCCAGCAATTGTAACTGGTATTTCTACTTCATGTAATTCTTCTTTTGTTTTGCTTTCATAATTGTCCTTTATTTCTTCGGAATTGCTTGTTAGTTCTATTTTGTAACCAAATGGTTCTATTCCTTTTGCTCTTAATTCTTCTGCTTTTTGTCTTCTTATTTGTTCTTGTTCTGTTAGTTCTCTCATTTTTACATCTCCTTTTTTATAAAAAAAAGTTAATGATGAAAGGGCGTTTTGTCGCGGTACCACCTTTCTTATCATTAACTGATATCTCTTATTTTTAACGGTTATTAACCGGGATAATCCATTTCCACAGTTTTATTCATTATAGGCTATTGTTAAGTTGCACCACCCTTAACTCTCTTTGAATAGGTACTATAATTCTTGCTTTTAAGCCTGCTTCATTAATTTCATTATTTTCTATTGTATTTTTTATTAAATTTTTCAACGTTTCCTGTTAAGGTTGCTGTTCCTTGTTTTCCTGTATAGAATGGATGACATTTAGAACAGATTTCGACGTGAACTTCATCTTCTTTTTTTGTTGATTCTGCTGTGAAAGTTTCTCCACATAAACAAACAAACTTAGTTGGTTTTGTTTCAATTACTTTTTTCATTTTTTGCATCTCCTTCCGCCATGACTTAGGTCATAGTAATAATAATTCTTGTATAGTATAGCAGATTTTTTTAAATATTGCAAGGGATTTCTTCAACTATTTTGATGTCAGCCCCTACATTTGTTAATTTTTCAATTATTCCCTCATATCCTCTTAGAATATGTTCTACTTTATCGATGGTTGTTGTTCCTTGTGAGATTAAGCCAGCGATTACTAAAGCAGCTCCGGCACGTAGGTCTGTTGCTACTACTTCTTTTCCTATTAATTGTGTTTTTCCTTTGATTGTTGCTAAATCAGAATTTGTTACTATGTTTGCTCCCATTTCATTTAAGTATGGAATGTGCATGAATCTATTCTCATACATTATTTCTTTGATCTTCGATATTCCGTCACATTGTGTAAGAAATACTGAGAACGGTTGTTGAAGGTCTGTTGGAAAGCCTGGGTAATAGAAAGTTTCTATATTAACTGATTTTAGTTTTTCTTGTTTATTGCAAATGATATGGTCTCTTTCTATTGTAATGTTAGCGTTTGCTTCTTGTAGCTTGTCCGTTAAGGCTTTTATGTGTTCTGGAATTATGTTGTCTATTTTTAGTTTTTTGCCGATTAGAGAGCCCATTATTACATAGGTTCCTGCTTCAATTCTGTCTGGTATTACTTCGATTTCACCTTTTTTTAGATATTCAACGCCTTCGATGATTATAGTTTCTGTTCCTGCTCCGGATATTTTGGCCCCCATGCTATTTAAAAATTCTGCAATGTTGATTATTTCTGGTTCTTTGGCAGCATTGTCTATGGTTGTGACTCCTTGAGCTTTGGTTGCTACTAGCATGATGTTAATTGTTGCTCCAACGGATGCTTTTTCTAGCTTTATATCTGTTCCAATTAACTGTTCTGCTTTTATTATGTATTTATCTCCTTGTTCTTTTACGGTTGCTCCTAATTTTTTGAAGCCATCAAGATGATAATTTATTGGTCTTGTACCGATTTTACATCCTCCTGGAAAGTTCATTTCCACGTATTTATATTTCGCTAATAGGGCTCCCATAAAATAATATGATGCTCTTAGTTTGCTTGATATTTCTTCTGGAATAGCTTTATTGACCATAGTTGTTGGGTCTATTATCATACTTTCTGTTGCTCTTTTTGTTGTTATGTTTAAGAATGATAGTATGTCTTCCAAAGAATTGATGTCTGATATTTCTGGAATATTACATATTGTTGATATTTCATCAGATATTATGGCAGCTGGTATTAATGCAACCGCAGCATTTTTAGCGCCACTTATTCTTATTGTTCCAGATAAGTCTTTTTTACCATTTATAATTATTTTTTTCACTTTTTTACCTCGCTATTTCTTTATATTCTAGTATATGTATTTATCATGGTTTTTGATAATTAACTATTCATCTAATATGATATCATCTTTTTTTGTTTTTTTCAATTATTTTGAGTTTTCTGTTTTGATTGCTTTTAATATAATAGTGCTTTAAATGGTAGACGTTAATCTTATATATTTTTTAAAACATTTGTATAATTTGGTCTAGTTTATTGATTACTTTAAAACCTTTGCCATTGTTTTTTCTTGAAAATCTCACTGGTATTCCGTTTTCTTGTTCCCATTCTCTTAGGTTTCCGGCATAATCATCAATTAAAATTGAGTCTTTGGTATGAACCATCTTTGTTTTTGAGATTGTTTTAGGGCACGGAATTATTGTTATGTCTTTAAAGTATTTTCTTAAGTAATGTATTTTTTGTTCTGCTTCATAGAGCGAGTTTACATGGGTTAAGATTGCTAAGTTAAATTTATCGCTGTCTATTATTTTTTTAATACTATTTATACTATCATTTATTATATTTGTGTCTTTTATTATTTGCTTCCAATCATAGTTTACAAAGAATTCTTTTTGTTTGTCTTCTGAGATTTGTTTTTCTTTTATTTCATCATATAAAGGGGTTATTGTATCTAGTATGACTCCATCGAAGTCTATGTATAGGTTTATTTTTTCCATTATTTTTCCTCCTGTTTTATTTATAATACTATTTTTAATAAGTTTATGCAAGCAAAAGAGCAATCTTTCGATTACTCTCTCTTTATTTTACTTGTTCTTTGATACCAGTGTATTTATATCCTTGATTTATTAATGTTTTATCATTTGATGAATGTGACCATACTTTATATGTTTGTTCTTGAGTTTTTATTGTTCTTGTTTTAGTATGATAGTAATATATATAATTTGTTTCTATTGCTGTTTTTACATCGTATCCTACAAATTTACTGTATTGATAGTAAATTGGGATGTCTTTTTTGACTACTGTTTTACATTTTGCTGTTAAATCGCTTTTTGTGCTTGAAGTTGTTCCGGCTGAAACGCTTCTTGTATATTTTTTAAAGATATATACTGGTTTTAGAGTACAGTTTGAAGCACATGCATCAAAGTCTAATCCGACGTATTCGTATCTTACTGTGTCTGTACTTTTTGGAACGTATCCTAATGTTACTTTACCTTTTGAAACCCAATTTCCATAGTATTGATATGTTTTTCCTGTTGTTTCATTATAGTAGTAATTGTATTCTTTACAAGCCCATTTGCTATAAGTGTGTCCTGTTTTTTCTAATTCACCAAGTATAAATAATGGCTTTGTTGTATCTTTTACGTATTTCTTTTTTGTAATTTTATCATATCCATACTTTTCGTTCCATACTAATTCTTGTTTTCCCCATTTAATGTTATTATTATTTGGATTGTATGTTTTTTCATTTGACCAATCTGACCAGTTGCTGTAAGTTTTTTCTATTTTTTTGTTATATAGATATCTGTAAGTTATACATGCCTTTTCATAAGCAGTTTTTGTTACGACATTTCCTTTGTTATCGTAGTATTTGTTGTTTACTACTTTACAATAATATTTTACGACTGGTGGTTTTCCTTTACATGCTTTTTCGTAAGCACTCTTTGTTACAACATTTCCTTTGTTATCGTAGTACTTGTTTTTTACTATTTTACAGTAGTATTTAACTGTTGGCCTTGGTTTTGATGGTGTCTTAATTATTGTTTTATTAGTTTTTATTACTTTGGATGAAGTGGTTGCGGTCTTAGTTGTTGTTCGCTTTTCACAAACGAAGTTTGAACAATAATCATAGCATCCTAGGTATACTATTACATAGTCTTCATCAGAGCCACAGGAAAGATTAATTTTCATTTCATATTCATTTTTCTTTTTTGTTATTTCAATATATGTATTGTCTATATTACACATATTTCCTTTATCATCGCTGACATTTATAACTAATTTCTTTTCTAACATTTGGCTTAGTGTTATTTTTACTGTGTCACCTTCATTTTTTGGCAATCTTTCTAGTGTAAAGTATGATTCTGCGATGTCTTTTAATAGATTTATATTTTCTTGAAAATAGTTAGAAAATTCATTTGTTTCTTCTTTTGTGTTATTGTTTAATAGTTTTTGTAATGCTGAATTAGTTGGAAATATCCAAACTAATAATAAGATTAATACTACTATTAAAAGGAAACCAACCAAAAAGTTTTTTATATAATGTGTTAGTGGTTTTTTATTTTCATTATATTCTACTTCATATCCCATTTTTATTTCCCCCTTATTTTGTACGTACTCTTTCGACAGTTATTTCGTATGTATAATCATTGTCTTCAGATGGTGTTACTTTTTCTGTGTTTGATATATGTGTATTGTCTTTTGGTATTTCTTGGTTGTTATTATTATTGCTGTTATTATTGCTGTTATTATTGTTGTTATTGTTATTATTATTGCTGTTATTATTATTGTTATTTTGAATTGGTCTATAGTGTTCTATTGTTGTTTCTGTTTTTTC
Organism: uncultured Bacilli bacterium; assembly: GCA_934096805.1. Lineage (GTDB taxonomy): Bacteria > Bacillota_I > Bacilli_A > RF39 > UBA660 > JAEDJI01. The sequence goes on from CAKOMW010000001.1 coordinate 151,765, forward strand.
CTCTTTTGCAGCATCATCCCTTAGTTTTTTCTCATCGTTGTAAGATTTTACTGCATTATTATAAGCATCACGGAATCCATCTCTTACATTTTTTGCATATGTTGATTTGTATTTTCCATTGTAAGAATTGATTATGCTTTCTATTTGATTTTGATAACTAGAATAATTAGCATTTAATCTATTGTAGTATAAATCTTGATACATTTGATTTCTAAAGCTGTATCCTTTTGAGTATCCTGATTTTGATACTTCTTCCATTGCATTTGCTTCATCTATTGAATATTTTTTATCGTCTATTTCTATTATTTTGTCGTTTTTATCTGCTTTCTTTTCTGCTTCTTTTACTTTGTCTTTTCCAAATATTTTTATCACTTTGCTTCTACTGCTGGTTTTGGTTTTTCTTTTATATGTTGTTCCTTTAATTTGGAGACTTTTGTAAGCAGAACTGTTTGTTACTTTTGGATTTTTTAAGCCTTTGATGATTGGTGCAATGTCTCTTGAACTAACTTTAATATTTTTTTCATCCATTGCTTCTTTAATATATTTTATATAAGTGGCATTTTGATTTAATTCTTCAACTTGAACAACTCCGTTTTCATCAGTAGCTTTACTAATATAAATTGAACTTACTTTATCTGTATATTCATCTATTTCTTTTATATGACCTTTTAAAGTGTCACATGTTACTGTTTCATTCATTTCAATTATTTGATCAGCAAATTTTTTAGATAATACTCCGTTTAATTCTAGTGCTGCAATCATGTGAGTTCCAATAAATGAAGTTGCTTCTGGGCAAGTATTTTTTAAGCTATCTATTTTTCCACTTAGGAATATTTCATCAAGTTTGTTTTGAATTCTTTGTTTGTTTGTTTTTGTTGGATTTGTATTATAATCTAATACTAGTTCTTCAAAGCTTTTAAATAATTGTTGATTGTTTTCATCACTAAATAATTTATCTAAACCTGATGAATTTTTGGCTCTTAAGTAGTAATTATTTAAAACTCTTGCAGCGTTTGTATAATCTTCAGTTATTTTTGATTCATCAAATGTAGAACCAAATATTTCATTGAATGTTTCTTTTGTATATGTGTCGGCATTGGCGTAGGTAAATAATGAGACAATTTCATCTGCTCTTAAGAATAGTTGTGCTCCATTGTCTTTTGCGACTGCGATTGAAGGTGCTGCAACATTATTGAAATAGTCCTGAACTTCATCCATTAATGCAAATGACTCTCTTTGCTTTCCTTCTTTTAGCAAGCTTAATAGTTCTTCAAAGCTCATTTCTTGATAATTTCCATCTTCAGCTGTTGGTGGTGTCTCTTTTTTTATTTTTGAACAACCAAATGCACCGAAAGCAACTGATACTGCTACTGCTGCTGCTACTATTCTTTTAGTTATTCTCTTGCCTTTGGCATTTTCTTTGTATGTTCTTAAATTAGTTATTTCTTTTGCAATTGATTTTATTTCTTTTTTACCCACAATTATTTCCTTATTCTTGTAAGCCATGATGAATTCTTTTGCTAAATCTTTTCCACCTAAGTTAAAGAGTATTTTTGTTAGTTCGTCTTCATTTTTAAAATTATAAATTTCTCCGTTATAACTTAGTGTGTTTTCTTTTGATAAATTTGTATTTTTTAAATAGAAAATATTGTCCATTTTACTTCCCCCCTTAATGGAATGGCCTTATTATATCATTTTTTGTCGTTTTTGTCAATTTTTTTATAAACTTTTTTCTATAAAAAAACATATACTATATGATATGTTTTGACTTATTATAGGATTATAATTATTGTTCCTAAAATGATTCCTCCGATTAGGAATATTATTAAGTGTTTTGTTTGTGGTTTTTTCAGTTTAAAATTGATGACAAATAGAAGGGCTGTTATTAACATTATTATTGTGTAAATTTTGTAAAATGTCTGAGTTTCTAAAATCATCGTTAAAAAATAAAATATTGGAAAGATGATTGCCGTTGATGTTACTGGTAGACCTTGATAGCATTTTACTGGAGAATTCTGGTCAGCAACAGTATTAAAATAAGCTAACCTTATTATTCCCCCCAAAGCAAATAGGATAAATATTATTATATTTACAGTATTGGTAAAGCCTAGTCCGTAAAAAATTATTATTGGTAACATGATAAATGCTACGAGATCTGCTAAAGAGTCTAATTCTATTCCGAATTGTTTTTCTTGTTCTGTTCTTTGGCAACTTCTTGCTACTTTTCCGTCAAAGGCGTCGCATAGTCCTGATATTATTAGGGCTAGTAGAGCGAATCTAATATGACTATTTATGGCAAAGTAGATTCCTATTATTGCACTTATTACAGACATGTATGTTAGTATTACTGATATTCCATAATATCCTATGAAAATTTTATTTTTTTTCTTTTTCATGTTGGGTCACCTCTATAAAATATTGTTATTGTTGTCAAATTTAACATTTAAAAATTTTTTGCTTGATAAGTAATCGCAAGTGTGGACAAAGATTTGATATTTGTTTTCTGGTTTTGGCAGGATCACATCACTATATTGATTTGTGTTCCATTGTCCCATGTGTGATGAGATAGCATTGGTTATTAATTCTATTTCTTTATCAGTGAATGTTGTTTCGCTTTGACTTTCTTTTATCAGGTTTGCTGCTAGTAAGGGGTGATCAAATCTGGTATATTTTTCTTTTTCTTTTCCACATTTTAGTGTATCATGCATTAAAACTGATATTATTAATAGATCTCTTTCATCTTCAGTGAATAGGTTTTGATAGCATTCTAGCGATAATAATTCATATGCTATTCTTGTTGCAACTCTTGTGTGTCTTAATAAGCCTTGTTCTCCTGCTGAAAATTCTGGATGATATTTGCCTGTTGATGATGCTGGTATTTCGAAGAAATAATCTGGTATTTTGTTTATCAAGATTTTTAAGTTATTCTTGTAATTTTCATTTTTAATCATATTTATTTCGGTTTTTAATAATTCTTGTTTATTCATTGTACTACTCCTTTAACTATTTAAAATTTTGTCTAATTTTTCATTATATGTAACTCTGTAATGTCCTGTTACTGTCATGTCTATTATTTCTAGAACATCTTCTTCTTTTTGTTTTTGTTTATCATTATAAATATGTATTATGTAAGGGACGCCATTTTTATTGTATTTATCTGAAACTATAGCAACATGACTATTATAATCAAATACGATAATATCTCCGGCTTGGTATGTTCCGACTTCAATTTTTTCTACTGGCAGATCTTCCAAATATCTATCAAAGAATATGGCTTGATTGTCTATTCTTCGAAAATCAATATTGTCATCTCTTATTTCAATTTTGTAGACGTTTTCTTTGTTTTTTATACTTTGTTTGATGTCTTTAGATATTAAATCTTTTATGTAGTAGCCTGCTTCCTTTAATGAAGATACTATTAAGTCTGTACTAATTGCTTCGTTTTCTGGTGGGTATCCACCATCGTAGTACTTGTTGACATATTTAGGGTTTGTTTTAGCTACTTTTTTAGCGCCATTTAGAATGTCAGTATAGTCATCTATTCCATTTTTATTGTAGTCTGTTTTGCTTTTTTCAAAGACAAAGCCAAAATCATAGGAACGGTAGTATTCTTCATCATGTTTTTCTATTGGAGTTAGCTTTTTTGTTGTTTGATATAGGTAGTTTCCTCCTTCGAGCAGAATTATTGTTGCTATTATGATTAGTATTGTTTTATTAATCGCTTTTTTTACTTTCTTTTTTAATCTTAACTTTTTCATAATCATTCCTTATTTTAATTTTAGCTCAAAGATGATATCTCTTAGTTGCATTGCACGTTCAAAATCTAAGTCGTTAGCAGCTTTTCTCATTTCTTGTTCTAGTTTTTCTAGATCTACATTTTCAATTATATCATCTTTTTTTGTTTTTTCATAGGTTTCATCTTTGGTATTTGAAATTAATTCTCTTATTTCTTTTTTGATTGTTTTTGGAGTTATGCCGTGTTCTTTGTTGTATTGTTCTTGTATTGATCTTCTTCGACTTGTTTCTTTTATGGCTTCTTGCATACTGTCAGTTATTTTGTCCGCATACATTATGACGTGTCCATTTTCGTTTCTTGCGCATCTTCCAATTGTTTGGATTAGACTTCTGGTTGAACGAAGGAATCCTTCTTTGTCGGCATCTAATATTGTGATTAGGCTTACTTCTGGAATATCTATTCCTTCACGGAGAAGATTTATTCCTACAATACAGTCATAAGTTCCTAAGCGTAGTTCTCTTATTGTTTTTAGACGTTCGAGAGTTTTTACTTCTGAATGAAGATAGGCTACTTTGATGTCTAGTTCTTTTAGGTATGTTGTTAATTCTTCGGCCATTCTAATTGTTAGGGTTGTGATTAGGACTCTTTCATTTTTTTCTATTCGTTTTCTTATTTCTCCAACTAAATCGTCTATTTGTCCTAGCGATGGTTTTATTTCAATTGTTGGATCTAGTAGTCCTGTTGGTCTTATTATTTGGTCGACTTTTGTTTCCGCTAGAGAGAGCTCATAATCACCGGGCGTTGCGGATATATATATTGCTTGATTTATTTTTTTTTCGAATTCTTCAAATTTGAGTGGTCTATTGTCTAGAGCACTTGGTAATCTAAATCCGTACTCTACTAATGTAGTTTTTCTTGCTCGGTCACCATTGTACATTCCTCTTACTTGGGGAATGGTAACGTGGGATTCATCTATTACCAGTAGGAAGTCTTTGGGAAAGAAATCTATTAGAGTGTTTGGGGTTTCTCCTTCCTTTCTTCCACCAAGGTGTCTGGAGTAGTTTTCTACACCGCTACAGAAGCCTGTTTCTTTTAGCATTTCTATGTCGTATTTGGTTCTTTGTTCTAGACGTTGGTATTCTAATAATTTATTGTTTTCTTTTAAGTATTTTAGTCTGTCTTCTAGTTCTTCTTCTATTCTTGTTATTGCTTTTTTTAGTTTATCTTCGCTTGTTACGAAGTGACTGGCTGGAAAAATTGATATATTTTTTTTTGATGATAATATTTCTCCAGTTATAGAGTCTATTTCTAGAATTTTTTCTATTGTGTCTCCAAATAGCTCGATTCTTATGGCTTTTTTGTGTTCGTTAGTTGGAATTATTTCTACTATATCGCCACGAACTCTGAAGGTTCCTCTTTTAAAATCAATGTCGTTTCTCTCATAGAGCATATCTATTAGTTTCATTAGAAGTTTGTTTCTTTCTATTTCTTGGTCAACACTTAGAATTAGCATGTTTTTTTCGTATTCTTCTTTTTCTCCGATTCCGTATATACATGATACTGATGATACTACTATTACATCATCTGCAGATAAGAGTGCACTTGTTGCAGCATGTCTTAGTTCATCTATTTCGTCATTTATTGATGAATCTTTTTCTATATAAGTGTCTGTTTGGGGTTTATATGCTTCTGGTTGATAGTAATCATAGTAGGAAACAAAATATTCAATATGATTTTCTGGAAATAGTTCTTTTAATTCAGAGTATAATTGTCCTGCTAATGTCTTATTGTGGGCTAAGATAAGGGTTGGTTTATTTACTTCTTTAATTACATTGGCGATGGTAAAAGTTTTTCCTGTTCCTGTTGCTCCGAGTAGGACTTGATGTTTTTTATTTTCTCTTATTCCATTTACTAATTTTTGAATCGCTTGGGGCTGATCGCCACTTGGTTTATATTTTGATACTAGTTTGAACATATTGCCCTCCTTTTTTAATTTTTTATTAATCTAATTTCATATGCTTTATTTTATCATGTTTTTATAATTAAAACAAGAAAACACTATTTGGCTTTCTTGTTTTGTTTTTTTGTTTCTATTTTATTAACATAATTTAATTTATCTGGTCTTCTTGATATTTCTCTTGTTTTTAATTTTTCGATATTTACTTTGTCTAGGTCTGGTATTAGTTCTACGTTTATGTTGTCATATTGTTGTTGAAGTTTTTTATTTAGGTTTTTACTTAGTTGTCTCATTTTAGTTATGCTAATATTGTCTTTTTCTAAGACAAAGTATATTTGTATCCATATTTTTCTACCTGTTTTTATTACGTCTAGAAAGTTTATGTAACAGTCATATTTTTTTAGTTCTTCGCTACATATTTTTCTTATTTTGGTTGTGGTTTCTTCATTTGGTGCAAAGAGTACTAAGTTTTTTAAGGATTCAATGAAGATTCCTAATGGTTCCTTTAAGAGCATTAGGGCTAAAATTATAGCTATTACTGGGTCTATGTATGGCCCGATTGTGTGTAGGCTTGTTTGATCTAGGATTAATTTTAGAATAAAGGCTGATCCTACTCCAAGAGTGCTAATTGCATCTAGTTTCCATATGTATACTTCTGTTTTTATTGATGGAGATGTATATTTTTTATTTAGTTTGTTTAGTACTATATACATTATTACGCATATGGCGGATACAATTAATTCAAATATTGCTACTATTCCAGCGTCTACTTGATTTCCTCCCTCTAGAATGGTTTCAACTCCATTTATTATCAGAAAAGCTGTTACTCCGATTAGGAGACCTGATTTTATTAGGACGAATAGTGATTCTATTTGAGAGAAACCATAAGGTTTTGTTTCGGTTTCATTTTTATATAGGAATGGTATTAATAGAATGAATGGTCCAATCATTATTAAATCTGCAATGTCATAAATACAATCTGTTATTACTGCTCCTGATTTTGTTATTATAGCAATAATTATTTCAGCAACTAAGAATGTTACACTTCCTATTAGGGATATGTTTAGTATTCTTTTTTCTATTTTAATTTTCTGATCCATAATTTACTTCCTTTTTCATTTGTTTTTTCTTTTTTATTATAATACTTTTTTTGATTTTTGGCAATGTCTTCCTTTTGCGTGCTTTGCTTGTGCATAAAAAAACAGTTAAACTAGATTTTCTAGAACTGTTTTTTTGTGTCTTAGTTTTTTTTATTAGGACTTTTTCTATTTTTCCTATGTATTCATAGCTATAGTCGTTATTTTGATAGTTTTGTTCTATAACTTTTTTATCAATTATTCCATCTTTGGTTAATTGATTTACATATTCTTTTTTACAAATGAAAACTAATTTTGCTTCTTTATAATAAACTATTTCTTCTTCAATTACTGGGGTTAATTTTGTGTTGCTCATTTTATTTTTATCATCGTTTCCACTTATTGTTCCTAAGTAGCTTAACTCTTTTTTATATTCTTTATCAAAGAAACATATTGTATAGTAATCATTGTTATCTAATAACTTTTTGGTGTATCTTTGTGGTCTTATGTACATAGTCGCAGTATATTTATTCCACAAGCTACCAAATCCTCCCCAAGATATAGTCATAGAATTAAATTCATCATGATTTTTTGACGTTACCAAAGCCCAATCTTTTAGTAAGTCAAATGGATTAAATGTTAGTTCTTCTATTTTTATTTCTTTCATTTTTTATGTTATTCCTCTTCGATTAGTCCGTAGTCACTGTTTTTTCTTTTATATATTACTGAAAACTTATTTGTTTCTGTGTTTTTAAACAAATAGAAATCGTGGCCTAATAATTCCATTTGAAGGATTGCTTCTTCTTCGTCCATTGGTTTTAATTCTATTTTTTTTCTTTTTATTATTTTGTTTTTATCTTCTTCTATTTCATAGCTTGAAAAGTCATAGTTTAAGTTAAAGTCACTTTTTTCTTTTTGTTTTTTACTGTTTATTCTAGTTTTGTTTTTTATTATTTGTCTTTCTAATTTATCAATTGCTGTATCAATAGTTGAATAAAAGTCTTCTCCTATTTCTTCTACTCTTAGAGTGTATCTTTTAAGTGGTATTGTTATTTCAACCTTTTGAGTTATTCCTTGTTTTTTAAATAAGACATTGCTTGTTACTTCTTCATTTTCTAAGTATTTTGAAAGTTTGTTTATTTTGTTTTGCGCATATTCTTTCATGGCGTTTGTTATTTCAAGTTTTTCTCCTCTTATTTTTAAATTCATAATATCATCCTCCCAATTTAATTTTACCACTTTTTTTATTTTTTTCAAATATTTTATTGTATGAAAAAAGTCAAATTTTTATAGATTTAAAATTTGACTTTTGAGTTCTTCTCTTATGCTATACAAACTATGCAAGCATGGGTTCTGTGTGTTTGATTACGGTTACGTCTAATGCTTGAAGTCCCTTACCTGTTTCAACCAATTGGAAATTTACATAGTCACCTTCATTTAAAGTTTTGTAACCTTCCATTTTGATTGCAGAATAATGAACAAAAACGTCTTCGTTTGGTTTGTATTCAATGAAGCCGAACCCTTTTTCATTGTTGAACCACTTAACAAATCCTGTCACTTATATTCACCTCTCCTTCTAAACGATTCTTACTGCTTACAACATGTTTCTCTTAAGTGTGTAATTTAATATTACCATATTGTGAAATTTTTTACTATTTTGTACCTTGTTTGGTAAATTTTTCGTCCTGTTCGGTAAGTGCCTCTATCAAATGTTTCTTTTTATCTCTAGAAATTTGACTAAAGCGCTTTTTGGTTGCGAATGTAATTACTCCATTTATATAGTCATAGGTTTCTATTTCGTTGATATTTACACACGCACTCCTGTGAGCTAATACAAAGAATTTGTTTAATCTGTTCATTAAATTATTTAAGTTTTCTTTGACAATATAGCTCTGATCTTTGCAAATTACTTCACAATATTTTGAATTAGGTAGTTTTTCTATGTAAAGAATGTTAGGAAATGGAAGTCTGTATATGACACCATTTTCTTTTATAAATATTACATTTTTATCTTGTTCGTATACTTTTAAGATCTCCTTTATTATTGTTATTAAATCTAACCTCAAATTATCCTTCTCTATTATGCTAGTTAACACTTCATGGTTCTTCAATTTTAAATTTTTATTAAAATTAATGATAATAATAAACGATTTGTAGTCGTTGAAATCTTCTCTTATTGCCCTAACTACTTCTCTTGAATCTATTTTATTACTATTTTCGACTACATATATTTTACTCATTGAACTATATCTCAGTATATCGGTGACATTGTTGATATCATCGAATTTATAAAACTGATAGTCCATTTCTACTCTGAGTAGCACTCTGTTTAATATTTGCCCATACCCCTTTACGTCTTTGTCGCTACTGCTTATAAAAATGAAATGCATATCATTCTCCTTAACTATTATATTTATTTTTTATTTTTTGATTTAAATTTTTGACTACTTTAATAATTTTATAAATGCTTGTTTATGAAAGTTATTGATACTTCTTACTGAATAATATTTCTGCATCTTTCCGTATTTATCAAACTCCATAGTGTCTGCAATAAAATTTAAGCTTTGTTTCTTCAGATATATTCTAACTATAATTTCTGTTTCGTAACCATTTAAATGTTTCTGGCTACATAATTTTTCTAATGCTTTTGCATTTGGAACCATTAATACTGCTCCTAATCTTTTTGGCATACCTCATCTTCCTTTACTACTATATAATGCATATAAATTGATAGCATAACTCCTAATATGATACACAAGAATATGCTAATTTCAATACTCGGTATTAGCGCTGTTATTAGAAAAAATAATGTCCATGTAAATGTAGTACATGTTATGGTTGAATTTAAATGAAAGGTTTCTCCTAAGAATGTTCTTGTAAAGAAAAATCCTATTAAGAAAAATGATAATTCTGCAAATGCGTCGTTGAAATATGCGATTGTGAATACTCCAGCTGTTTGTATTAATTGCATTGGAATTGTTATTCCATAAAATATTATATTTTCAATAGTCTTTTCCAATTTTGATGCTGCTTCTTGAGCAAATGCATCTATTGTTGTACTATCGTTAAACCAGATACCATTTCTTCTTTTCTTTTTGTGTTGCTTATTATGATGTTCTTTTTCTTCCACTGTTCTACCTCCTTCCTGTCATTTATAAATAAATAGAGGGCCCATTTACTATTTATTTATATATCTATATTAAATTTACCTGCTTTTTTTACTTAGAATATGACTTATTTCGCTAATTTTTTTGCGATTTTTTTTGCGAGTTTACCTTCTTTGTTGAAGGTTCCAATCCATAAAAAACTTCCTCCGCCTGGCCACATGACATTTCGCTCCTTTTTTTGATATATATTTCTTTTGCTAATATAATTATTGTCATAATTATAAAGAAATCAATTGTTAGGATTGTTTTAGTAGCACTGTTTAGCTCTGCTATATTGATATAGCTTGCTTTGTATGAGAACCAAATATATTGAACGAACGCATTTGTTACCAATGATATTATTCCATATAAGATATATTTTACTTTCTTTTCGGAATAAAAGTAACAAAATCCTAAAAAGAATAATACTATAAATACTTGTTCAAGCATAAAGATATTCGTAAAACTAATTGCATAATTAATAAGTAAATACAAAATTGAATATGGCAGTATCTTTTTAAACTCTCTAATTCTAAACACTAAAAATACCATTGTGTAAAAGTTTAACAATATTACTATCCAAGATGTTAGATATTCAAATACTTTATACGTTTTGATTTTCACCAAGTTATCAACTGTGATTTTGTAATAAGGTAATCCTAAACTATCTAATGCTGTGTTTACTATGATTAGAAATCCCATTATTACTGCTAACCATATCACTACTTTAGCAACTTTTTCATTGACTCCAAGCCATTTTAAAAACTCTTTCATAAACAACCACGCCTCCATTATATAATACATTTTTTGGGTTTATACGCAAAATCCCTATTTTTTTGCAGTTTTTTGTAGAAATTTGGTAATTTTTTCCTTTTTTTGTTATTATTTTAGCACTTAATTGGGTAAAAGAAAAGAAAAAATTGAATTTTTTCTTTTTGTTAACTCATTGTTTATTTTTATCTGTTATAATGCTTGTTCTTAGAAGTATCCATATAATTAGGAACAGAATTGTTAAGTATAGATATATTCCTATTTTTTTGTCACCGATTAAGTACATTACTGAGGCTGCTGCGAAGAGAAGGTTCATTCCATATATTGCTAGTACTGTGTTTCTGTGTGATAGTCCTAGTTTTAATAATTGGTGGTGCAAATGACTTTTGTCTGGCATGTATATTGGTTGATGTTTTATAGCTCTTCTTATTATTGCAAATAGGGTATCTAGGATTGGTATTCCTAGGATTAGGATTGGAACGAATAGTGATATCATTGTTGCTGTTTTAAACCCTAGGAGTGAGATTACTGCAATCATGAAGCCTTGAAACATTGAGCCTGAGTCTCCTGAAAATATTTTGGCAGGATAAAAGTTATGGTATAAAAAGCCGAGTGTTGCTCCGAGCATTATGAATGCTAGGGTAATATTTAGGGCTCCCATCGTACCTTTTATGAATGCTATTATACCTATTGTTAAATAAAATATAGCACATGTTCCTCCGGATAGTCCGTCTAATCCATCTATTAGGTTTATTATATTTATACATCCTAGTATGAATAGGATTGTTAGTGGATAGGATAGGATTCCAAAGTTAATGTATAGGCCAAAGAGGGTTACTTTATTTAATAGAATATTTCCATAGAATATAACTATGCAGGCTGCGATTATTTGTCCGAATAGTTTTGTTTTTGCATCTAGTGGTTTTATGTCGTCTATTACACCAGTTAGGATTATTATAAAGCTTCCTATAAGTATTGAGTTCATTTGGATGCTTTGGACTCCGAAGAGCATGTATCCGAATAAAAACCCTATAAATATTCCTAATCCTCCTAGTCTGGGCATTGGTTTTTGATGTACTTTTCTTTTATTTGGTATATCCATAGCTCCGACATGAATAGCTATTTTTTTTATATAGAATGTGGTTAATAAAGTTATCACAAAGCATGTTAATACTATTATTAGTATGTGTAATTGATTATTTATATCTATCATTTTTTCACCGCCTAATGTGGAAATGTTTTTGATAATTTTTCCTTTTCTTTATTATTATATCATATTTTTTAATAAATCAAGAAAAAAAGAACAGTTATGTTAGGCTATATAGTATAGTTTGTCTAACATTATTCCTGTTCCTTCGGCTACACAAGCTAATGGGTCTTCCGCTATTTTAATGGGAACTTTTAATTCTTCTTGTAATAATTCTTTTAAATTATCAAGCATTGCTCCACCACCTGTTAACATTATTCCATTTTCTATTATATCTGATGATAGTTCTGGTGGAGTTTGTTCTAACACTACTTTTATCATGGATATTATTTTATTTATACTGTCTTTTAGTGCTTCTTCTACTTCTTCACTGGAAATGGTAATTGTTTTGGGTAGACCTCCAACGAGGTCTCTTCCTCTTATTTCTAGTTTTTCTTTTTTGTTGCCTGCTTTTACTGTTCCAATTTTTATTTTTATGTTTTCTGCTGTTTTTTCTCCGATTAATAGTTTGTATTTATTTTTTACATAGTCTATGATGTTTTCATCAAAGGTATTGCCTGCTGTTTTGATTGATGCGCTTGTAACTATGTTGCCTAAGGATAGAACTGCAATGTCTGTTGTTCCTCCCCCAATGTCTACAACCATATTTCCTATTGGTTCTCCTATTTCTAGACCTGCACCAATGGCTGCTACTTTTGGTTCTTCTTCGATGAATACTTTTTTAGCACCTGTTCTTTCGGCTGCTTCTTTGATTGCATTTTTTTCTACTTCGGTTATGTTTGATGGACAACATATTATTATTCTTGGTTTTATTATTTTATTTTTTATGTTTACTTTTTTTAATAGGTAGTCTAGTAATGTTTCTACCATTTCAAAGTCTGCGATTACTCCGTCTTTCATTGGTTTTATTGCTTTTATTTTGCCTGGTGTTCTTCCAAGCATTTTATTTGCTTCTTCTCCGAAGGCAATGGGACGTTTTGTTTCTTCATCTATTACTATAACACTTGGTTCATTGACAATTATGCCTTCGCCTTTTACATAAACTAATATATTTACAGTTCCTAGGTCTATTCCTATATCTTTACTGAACATATTAATATTCCTTCATAGCATCATTGAAGTATTTTTCAGGGTCTATTAGTTTATTGTTGTTGTATAGTTCAAAGTGCAAATGATTTCCTAAATCGCTACTTATTTCGTTTGTTCCTGATGAAGCAATGGTTTGTCCTTCGGTTACTTTATCTTTTTCTTTTACTAGAACGTCTTTTACGCTTTGGTATACTGCGATTATTTTGTCACTGTGTTTTATTTTTACAGTTGTTCCAGTGATGTCATCTTTTGTTACTGATAGGACTTCTCCTTCTGCTATTGCATTGACTTTGAATGTGGTATCACTTACGTAGTCAACTCCACTGTTTTGAATGTAAGTGTTTTCATAGTAAATGATTGATTTTTCTTGGGTTTCTTTGTTTTGATAGTCATAAAATGTTTTTCCAATTTTTACTGTTTCATCATTGTATGGTCTTGTTACATTTTTTTGTTCTGTTTTTGTTACTGGTACTACATTATCTGTAAGTACTTCGTAAGATACATATGTGTAGTTGTCACTTAGTTTTGATTCTGCTACTGTCATAGATTTTACTAGGGCAAAGCTAAGTAAACAAAAAATACAAATGCTTGTGAATATTATTCCTTCGATTGTGTAGTTTCTTGCTATTTTTCTCATATTTAAAAATCACCTCATTAAGAGTGTTAACAATTAATGAGGTTTTTATTCATAAACTTATAATATTTTTATTGTTGTTGCTAATTCGTATATAAAGTTTGTAACTAAGTATATTAATGATATAGCTAAAAAGAAATAGAATAGTCTTGCTTGGAATATTTTGTTTTTTTTAAATATTTTATTTATGTTTACTGAGTCTAATGATATTATGACTAGTATTGTTGTTAAAAAGTATAATGCTATTTTACCCATTTTCATATTCCTTTATTTGATTTATTCTTTTTACGTATTTTTCTTGGTTGTTTTCTTGTGCTGTCAGGAATGTTTGAATTATTTTTTTTGTTTTTAATTTGGGCATTTCTCCTGAGATTGCTATTATGTTGGCGTGGTTGTGCTCTCTTGCAAGATGTGCTTCTTTGGTGTTTGATACTTTGGCACAGATTATTCCTTTTACTTTGTTGCATGCAATTGATATTCCTATTCCTGTTCCACATAGTGCTATTCCAATGTCAGCTTGGTGGTTTTTAATGGTTTCTCCTAGTAGGATTCCATATTTTGGGTAATCTGCTGATTCAGTGCTGGTTGTACCTAAGTCTATTATTTCATGATTTTGTTTTTTTAAATATGTTATTAGTTCTTGTTTCATGTTGTAACCACGATGGTCTGATGCTATAGCTATTTTCATTTTTATCACCTTATGTTTAGTATACTACATTTTTTTTTAATTAAAAAGATAGTTTTGGGTCTATTTTGTTATTTTTTCTAATTCTTTTACTATTTTTAGTAGTTCTTCTTCTGTTTTGCATGATGTTATTTTTGTTTTATACTCTTTGATATTGGGAATTTTTTTCATGTACCAAAGGGCATGGGTTCTTATTTCTGTTAAGGCTTGTTTTTCACTTGTATATTTTTTTAATAGGTTGTAGTGTGTTTTTATCATTTGTATTTTTTCTTGGTTGGTGGGTTCGTTTATTACTTTGTTATTTTCTAAGTATTCTACGCATTCTTTTATAAGCCATGGGTTGCCTAAGGTAGCTCTTCCTATCATTATTGCATCACAACCTGTTTCTTCTAGCATTTTTTTGGCATCGTATATTGTTTTTATATCACCGTTGCCTATGACTGGAATTGTAACGGCTTCTTTCACTTGTTTTATGATTGACCAATCAGCGTTGCCACTGTAGCCTTGGCTTCTGGTCCTGGCATGGACTGATATTGCTGATGCTCCGGCTTGTTCTATTTTTTGGGCTACAGTGATTGCATTTATATTTTGTTCGTCCCAACCACTTCTTATTTTTACGGTTATCGGAACGTTTGTATTGTCTACTACTTCTTTTACTAATTCATATATTTTTTCTGGATCTTTTAATAGAGCGCTTCCTGCTCCTGATTTTACTACTTTGGGAACTGGGCATCCCATATTTATGTCTATTATTTTTACATTGTATAGATTTACTAGAATGTTAGCTGCTTTAGTTATTGTATCTTTGTTAGATCCAAATAGCTGTACTGCTAACGGGATATTTAAATCATTTATACCGTTTAGCATGTCTAGGGTTTTTTTATTATTTCTTACAATTGCTTCAGCACTTATTAGTTCAGTTATAGCATAACCTACTTCCATTTTTTCACATATTTTTAAGTATGAAGGGTTTGACGCTCCGGCCATTGGTGCTAGAACTACTTTGTTTTTTGGTTTTATTGTTCCTATTTTAAACATAGTTTTTTACCTTGATTGTAGCGATTTTCTTCTTTGTTTTCTAGGATGATAAAATTATCTATGTCAATGTATTCACCATTTACTTGGTCTAATTGTAGTTTTACTTCGGATTTTTTTTGATATTTACCATTTTTTGTTTTGATAGTGTATATTTTGTATTTTATTTCTTCTTTTTGCCCTTGTCTAATTATTCCTGTGTAGTTTTTTAGCTGTTCTTTATTTATTAATTTCCATTTTTCTGGAAGTATTAGTTTTCCGTCTTTACCAATTTTAGGTGTAGTTACTTCTTTTTGATATATAGTGTCTAATTGTTCTATTTCTTTATTTAAATAAGGTCCAATTTTGCTTGTTTCATAAAGATTGTTTTTTATTAGGTAATCACTTAAATCATTTTTTAGAATATATTCTTTTAGTTTTACTTGATTTTTGTTTTCATATTCACATGGGTGGTAAGTGTATTCTATTTCTTTTGTGTCTTTATATATATGGTAGTGTTCTTCTTCTATGTTGCAATTTTTTTTCATGCTACAGCTTGTTAGTCCTGTTACTAAGAATGTTGTTGCTAAACATAGCGAAATTAATCTTTTCTTTATGTTTTGCGGATATATTTTTAGGTTTTTCATTTTAATCAATTCCTTTCTTTTTCATGGATATTTATATTTTTGCATATGTTTTTCAAGTGCCCATATTATATCATATCTTTTATTTTTATTCAATAAATTTTGAGAGGTATTTTTGTGTTAATTTTAAAAATAAAAAAAGACCTTTTTAAGTCTTTTATTCTTCTGTTTCTTTTATGAATTCTTCATTTATGGAATCATCTATTTCTTTTGTTATGTCGGTTTCTTTTTCATCGTCAGTTATTTCTTCCCATTCATCTTCATCTTCGTCAACTGAAATTCTTACTTTCGTGTCTCCGACTATTTCTATACCTAACTCTTTTTCTATTTGATATTCTATTTTACCGTCTACTATTTCTACTTTAGTGCAACTTGGTTGCTTTAAGCTTCTTACTATTATTTCTTCTGGAGTATTAATGTCGGTTTCTTTTGTTCTTTTTACATTTAATAGTTCGTTATAAGATATAGTTTGTTTTGATACAACTGTTTTTGTATCATTAGCATATGAGTACCAAATGTTTACATCGCAAGTTCCTTCCACTCTAATTTTGTCTTGTTCTTTTATTCCTTTAAATTTGTGGTTTATTACCCAACAGCCTAGTATAGTAGTAGGTACTTCTTCAGGAATTAATGTATAATTGTTTGAAAACAATTTTTTTCCCTTACCTATTACTGCTTTTGTAACTATTTCTCTAAAACTTCCCACTATATCACCCCTCAATTTAATCTATGCGAATATAGTGGTTTTGTTTACATTTTTGTTAATAAATATATACTGGTGTACCTACTGTTATCATCGAATACAGTTTTTGGGCTTTTTTGTATGGAATGTTTACACAGCCATGACTGCCATTTTTTTTGTATATTTGTCCCCCGAAACTACTTCTCCATGTAGCATCGTGAATTCCATATGCTCTTCCTTTGAAGGCTATCCAATAATAAACAAAGCTTACATAGTCTTCTCCGATTAAGTTTATTTTTCTTGCTTTTGATACTACTTTAAATGATCCCCTTGGTGTTGCATTATTTTTACCGGTTACAACGCTCGTCTTTAGGGCTAACTTATTATTTTTATAGTATTTTAGTGTTTGGTTTTTGATTGATATTTCTACAAATGTTCCTTTGTATGATGTCTTTTCTTTTTTGACTTTTGTTGTCTTTTTGGTAGTCTTGTTTGTTGTTTTGCTTTTTTTTGTTTCTGTTGTTTTTTTTGGCTCTTCTTTAGGTTTTGGTTTTTCTTTTACTATGACTTTTATTGTTTTGATCGCCTTATTTCCTGAATTATCTGCGACTGTATAGCTGACTTTGTATGTACCTGCTTTATTCATGTCTACATTTGAATTTATTTTTACTTTGCTTGTGATGTTTCCATCAGCATTATCTATTGCTTTATATTTTGGCGTAGTGAATGTATCTCCGACTTGTTTAGTAATTTCTTTTTTACTCTCTACTGTTAGTGTTGGTTTTGTTTTGTCAACGATACTTACTTTCCTTGTTAATTGTTTTTGTTTGTTAATTTTTTCAAAATTAAGGGTATATTTTATTTCATAATTCCCAAGAGAGTTTGTGTTGACGTTTGAGTTTATTTTTACATCTGTTGTCTTATCTTTTTTACCTACTACTGCTATGTAGCCTGGTTCTTTATATGTTTTACCTATTTCTACGGTTATCTCTTGTTCTCCTTTTAATTCAAAGAAGGAATTGTTGTAATCTTCAAGCATTTTATAGTATATGCCGAAAAATGCTGTTATTGCTAACAACGAAATAACAAGAAAAATTGTTAAGATTAGTTTTTTCCTATTATTCATATTTTCACCAATTATATAATATCACATTTTGTCTATTTTACAAATATTTTTTAAAAAAAAAGAATATATTATTTTATATATTCTCCATCTAAGCTCCAAGTTTTGGCGTCTGTTATTTTTACTTTAACTATTTTTCCTAGTATATTTTCTGGGCCTTTTAGATTTACTAGTTTGTTTGTATCTGTGTAGCCCATTAGCATATTATTTTTTTCACTTTTTGCTTCCACTAGGACGTCTACTGTTTTATTTAGTAGTTTTTGATTGTTTTCTAGAGCATATTTGTTAATAAGCTCATTTAGTTCTTGTAATCTTTGTTCTTTTTCTTCTAGAGTAATGGTATCTTGCATTTTTTCAGCTGGGGTGCCTACTCTTTTCGAAAAGATAAAGGTGAATGCTAAGTCAAATTTGCATTTATTGACTAAATCTAGAGTATCTTCGAATTGTTTTCTTGTTTCATTTGGGAATCCTACTATAATGTCTGTTGTTATTGATACATTTGGAATTTTTTCTTTTATTTTATTGAATAATGTCAAATACTCTTCTTTTGTATATCTTCTTCCCATTAATTTTAGGATTTCATTGTTTCCAGATTGAACTGGTAAATGAATGCTTGGCATAATGTTTTCATATTTTGAAATTGTGTCAATCATGTCATCTGTAAAGTCCCATGGATGAGATGTTATAAACCTTATTCTTGGAATGTTTGTTTCTGCTACTTCAGTTAATAAATTTTTTAGGTTGTATTCTATTTCTAGATCTTTTCCATAGGCGTTTACATTTTGTCCTAGAAGTGTTACTTCTTTATATCCATCTTTTACTAATTGTTGTACTTCGTTTATTATGTCTGCTGGTTGTCTACTTCTTTGTTTTCCTCTTGTATATGGAACTATGCAATAAGTACAGAATTTGTCGCAACCATACATTATATTTACGTAGGCTTTTATTTTGCTTTCTCGTTTTGCTGGAAGTCCTTCGATTATGTCACCTTCACAGCTTGGGGCCTCAATTTTTAATTCGTGTTTTTTTAGGGAGTTTGATACAAGTTCTCCTAAAAGTTCAATGTTATGGGTGCCAAGAACAAAGTCCATCCATTTATACTTTTTCATTATTTTTTCTGCTACTACTTCTTCTTGAGACATGCAACCTGCTATTCCTACGATTAAGTCTTTTTTGGTTGATTTTAAATGCTTAGCTCTTCCTAACATACCAAATACTTTGTTATGAGCATTTTCTCTTATTGAGCAAGTATTTAATAAAATTAGGTCTGCTTCTTCCATATTTGTTGTTTCTGTGAAGCCCATTTCTTCTAGGATTGCTTTCATGTTTTCACTGTCATGTTCATTCATTTGGCAACCGTATGTTTTTAAAAAGTACTTTTTGTTTTCTACTATATTTTGATATTTTTTTTCATAATTTTTACTTTCTACTGTTTTATTTGTTCTTTTTTTTGCTTCTTTTAAGTTTGGAATATTCATATTAAACATCATTCCTTTCGTTTTATCTAAGCTTTATATAAAAACATAAGTCTTGAATCACTTTTATATTAAACTTAATTTTTTTCAGATATAACTCCAGTTATAGATTATAAAAGAAAAAAGCAAATTAATCAAGTAACTTACTTTTTAAACTTCTTGTAAAACGCTGTATACAATATTATCTAAATATTTTATTTCATTATTTTTCACGTGTTTTTTTATTTCATCAAAATTTTTAGTAATTGTATTTACTATTTTTTCTACTTTAGGTAAAAGTTCTTTGTCTACAAGATTGTCAATAATTATTTCTAAGTTATTAACTTTGGAGTATATTCCATAGTTATTACTTTTTATATAGTTTTCATATAAGTTTTTAAACGAAACTAAATCAATATTATTGAATCTGTCGTCTTCTAATATTTTTACTGTTGTATATATATAGTGTTCATTGATTGATTTATCTAAAATTGTTTCTCCTTTTTTATTCCTGATGTTTGGAATAAAATTTTTGTTTTTTTGTAGTTGTTTAATTATTTGCAAAACTTCTAAATAATTTTTTGATACTAGAATGTGGGCAAATGTTTCTCCTTTTTTATTTTGGTGATTAACATTCCAATTCTTTTTTTTCATGTGTTTTAAAACAACTTCGTTCCATCCTTTTTTTAATATTACCATTAGGATACTGTCTCCACTTTCATTAGTTAAGTTAATATCTACTAATTTTTTTGTTAATATTTTGTCTACTAGTTCAACGTGATTTTCATTTATCAAGTTGAACATCTGGGACGGTTCTTCTTCAACAACTTTCATTGTCACTTGTTCATCATAAAACATAAATTACTACACCTCTTTCACACGCGACATTTAAACATTTTACTCGTTTTTTTGTGTTTTGTCAAGTTTTTTTGGATCTGGGAATATGTACAGTAACTTTATTTTTGGGTTTTTTGATAAAGAAACGCCACTTTTTAAACAAAATTAAAAGTAGCGTTGATTGTTAATTATGGTGCCGATTAACAGAATTGAACTGTTCTCTGATGCTTACCATGCATCTGTTTTACCACTAAACTAAATCGGCTTATTAAAATTATATCATATTTTTTAATTATATGCTATAATCTTATATGGTGATTTATATGAAAAATAATCCTATTGCTTTTTTTGATTCTGGAATTGGTGGTAGCACTATATTGAAAGAGGTAATGAAAAGCTTGCCTCATGAAGATTATATTTATTATCCTGATTCTGTTAATAATCCTTATGGCAATAAGTCTAAGAGCGAATTATTTAAGATTGTTGATGGTATTGTTGCTAATCTTCTTATCTATAAACCTAAGATTATTGTTTGTGCATGTAATACTGCGACTACTATGGTGTTAAAAGATATTAGAGAAAAATATAGGAATGTTGATTTTATTGGAACTGAACCTGCTATTAAGGTTTTATTTGATAAATATAAAGATAAAAAATCAATTGTTTTGACTACTAAGGGTACTAAAGATAGTGAAAGATTTAAAGAACTGTGTAGAATGTATAAGACTAATAATTGTTTCTTAGTTGAGGCTCCGCTTTTAGCTGGTTTAATTGAAAGAGGGGATAATACTAGAGAATATTTATATGATTTATTAAAGGATTTTAATGATATTGAGGTGGTTGTTTTAGGTTGTACACATTTTCCTATTGTAAAAAAGGAAATTAAAGAAGTTTTGGGAGATGTACTTTTTATCGATGGTGCGAATGGTATAGCGAATAGAATTTTTAATATTTTGGATAGTAGTTCCTCTTTTAATGAATCTGGTGGGAAGATGGATATTTTGACTAATGATGATAACATTAAAAAAAGAATTATAGATGTTTTGGATAATTTATAATTCTTTTTTTATTTTATTTTTGTCTTTTTGTAGGTATATTAAAATGTAATAAAACCTTTGATTCACAAGAAATAATTAACTAACGATAAATAATATTTTAATCACTTACACTTTTTATTTCTTGTAATTCAAATCTATATTTCTGCTTTACATTGGGGTATTTTTTATGATCAACTTCACTTAAGAACATTTCCATTGGTCTAATCCATAGACTTCCATCATCATATAGTTTTCTATAAACTACATATTTTTCTTTTGTTTCAGAATGATTTGCAACATCTATAACCAAATAATAATTTCCTTTAAAGTGTTTGTAAATGCCATTGATTTTTATTTCTCTCATTTTGAACTTCTCCAATCTTATATTTTTATTTAAATTAAATTATATAAATATTGTATCATAAAATTTGGTATTTAAAAACTCGAATTTTTTATAGTTCAAGTTTGATATCAATCTGGTGGAGATGAGGAGAATTGAACTCCTGTCCAAATATAATCTAATTTAAACGTCTACAAGTTTAGTTGATTAAGTTTATTCATTACTCATCATAATAATCAACAATTAAATGAATAACTATCTTACTGAAATTCATTGCTGTTCGTAAGAAAAACAACAATATAGTCTGCTAGATATTACCCTTAAATATTCCCACAGACTAGGAATATAGAAGAGTTTTGCTTTTTATTTCTAAGCAAATGCTAAATTTCTGTTTCCAGTTATTTTTAATTGCGCATTTAAAGATTGCCATCTACTTGCAGTCTAAACCGTTTTATACCTGTCGAAACCATGTCATCCCCATATAAGCAGATTATATCATAAAACGAGTGTTTAATCAATAATTTGTTTGCTTTTTTATATAGTTTCTTGGTACTTGTTTTTGTTTATTATTATTTTATCTTTGTTTAATCTAAAGTGTGCAAATGCTAATGGAATGTTATTCTTTTTGCATATTCCTTCTATATTATATATGTCATTTTTTATTTTTTGATATGTTTTGTTGTCTACCATTTTATTTAAGGCAAATGATTCATCTTTTTCATTAGTATCATTGAAAGATGTTAGCATTATTATTTTTTTTAACTTGTTATATTCTGTTTTTATGTGACTTAATTCATAATAAAGTGAATAATATAATTCTGCTTTATCGTGTATATTTTTATTTAAGTATATTGCTGGGTTTGTTCCTTTTACTTGGCAACAACTTTTTATATTTTTATTTTTTAGTGGTTCTTCTAATACTAGATATATACCACTTTTATTCATAATTTTTATAATATCATTTATATTGGATTCTTTATTTGATAGTTTTTTTAATTCTTCAAATAGCGGTTCTAAATTTTTTGAATTATATGGCTTGACTTCTTGTCTAATTGCTAATTTATCGCATCTATTTATCCAGACAAAGGCTTGTTTTCTATCTGTTAGTGTTTCTTTATTATATGATATTTTGTTTTCAAAATAGTTTTCAAACATATCAAAGTTTCTTAAATTTAAATATTCTAATAAATTTATTGCATTTGTTATGTATGATGTTTTGTCTTTTAAATCAATCCATCCTAGTTTATACATTTCTTTTATATAAAATGATTCTAAATATTTTTTTATCTTGTCTTCGGTTTTAAATTTTTTGTTCAGATAAAGATACATTCTTTTTTTATTTTCTGTTTCTAATATTAAGTTTGCATCTATGTCTGTTAGTAGGCTTATAGCAATCATTAGGTCTACTGATATTTCTGTATTTTCATTTAACAATTCATTCATATGCTTAAATGTTATGTTTAATCTATTTGCAAAGTCTTTTTGAGAAATTTTGTTAAATGCTAAATAATCTTTCAAAATTGTTCCAAATCCATTCATATTACCAACTCCGATATTATTGTAACATATTGGGTTTTTATATGCAAGAAAAAGGAAGATTTTTTAATTTTTATCTTCCTTTTAGTTCTTTTTCTATTTTTCTTTTTATGTCTCTTTCTTTTATTGTTTCTCTTTTGTCATAATTTTTTTTACCTTTGCATAGACCTAGTAGTACTTTTACTTTATTGTTTTTGAAGTAAATTTTTAATGGGATAAGGGTGAAGCCTTCTTTGTCTATTTTATCTCTTAGTTTTAATATTTCTTTTTTGTGTAATAGTAATTTTCTAGTTCTAGTTTCGTCTTTTATGAATGCTCCGGTTTTTTCATATGTTTTTACGAACATATTTATTAAGTAAACTTCGCCTTTTCGTATTACAGCATAGCTGTCTTTTATATTACATGTTCCTTCTCTTATTGATTTTACTTCGTTTCCAAATAATTCAATACCGCACTCATATTCATCTTCAATAAAATAGTTGTATTTGGCTTTTCTATTTAGTATTTCCATTATATTTTACCTTTCTTGTTTTTGGTTTTCTTTTTGGTTCAAAGTCTATTTCATAAGTTTCAGGATCACTTTTTGTTAAAATTACTTCTATTTTGTCTCCTAGTCGGTATACTTTGTTTGTTTTTTCTCCAACGATTATTTGTAATTCTTCTTCGTAGTTGTAATAGTCATCCATTGTTTCAAAGCCTATTCTTCCTTCGACTAGGTTTTCTAGCTGAATGAACATTCCGTTTTTGGTAAATCCATCTATTTTTCCGGTGAATTCTTCTCCGATTTTATTTTGCATGTATTGAGCCATTCTGTATTTATTTGCTTGTTTTTCACATTTTTCTGCTGATATTTCTTGGGTTGAAGAGTGAGCAGCAATGTCTTTTAATTTTTCTTGGTATAGGTCTTCAACTAGTTTAGAAAATTCTCCTTTTAGAATTAAGTGAAGTATTCTATGGATTGTGGTGTCTGGATATCTTCTTATTGGGCTTGTGAAATGAGTATAATATTCTCCTTTTCTTGAGTCTACTCCAATTCCAAAGTGTCCTTCTTTTTCAGTGGTGTATTTGGCTTTAGCCATGCATCTTAGAACCATTTGGATAAATATTTCTTTGTTCTCTTCTTTTTCTAATTCTTTTAGGATGTTTTGTATTACTTTTGGATCAGATGAATTTATTTTTGATTGAATATTTACTCCGTATGATTTTAGTATTGTTAATGTGTTTTTTAGTCTTTCTTCATCTGGGTATTCGTGGACACGATAGATTGATTCTACGCCCATGTTATATATATAGGTTGCTACTGTCTCATTGGCTGCGAGCATGAAATCTTCGATTAGGTTTTCTCCGGTGTCTTGTTCTCTTAGTTCAATTGCTTCTGTTTCATCGTTTTCATTTATGATTATTTTCTTTTCTGGCAAGTCAAAGTTTAGCATTCCTCTTTTTTCTCTGGATGTTCTTAGTATTTCTGCTAGTTCTTTCATTTGGTTTAGAGCTTTTACATAGTTTTCATATCCTTCTGCTACTATGTTTTCATTTAATATTTTGTTTACTTTTTTATATGTCATTTGAATATTGGAATGAATTACACTTTTAAATATATCGAAGGTTATTAGATTTCCTTCTTGATCAAATTCCATTTCACATGATAGGGCTAGTCTATCAACGTCTGGGTTTAAAGAACATATCCCGTTTGATAGTTGGGGTGGGTACATAGGGCTTACTACTCCAGGCATATAGACGCTTGTTGCTTTTTGTCTAGCATCTTTATCAAGTGCTGTATTTTCTTTTACATAGTAGGTTACGTCAGCGATGTGGACTCCTAATTTATAGTGACCATTTGGTTCTATATCTATTGAAATAGCATCGTCTATATCTTTAGTGTCATCTCCATCGATGGTAAAAATCATTTTGTCTCTTAGGTCTCTTCTTCCTTCTAAATCTTGGGCTTGAACTGATGATGGGATATATTTCAACTCTTTTAGTGTTTCTTCACTAAAGCCTAATGTAAAATTATTGGCATAAAGGATTTTGCTTTCTTCTAGTTTTGGAGCATTTTTGTGTCCTATTATAGTGTCTAGGGTTGCATGATAGTATTTCCCTTCTTTGTTTTTGTCTATTTTTATTCCTATTAGCATTCCATCTACAATTTTGTCATCTAGTTTTATTTTATATTTATTTGTTCCTACTACCGCATATTTTTCTTTATTAATGGTTTGTACTTCGGCGATTATTCCTTTTCTTTCTATTATTTTTTTTATTGTTCCAATATTGTTGTTAAAGTCTGTTATTCTTGCTAGGACTTTATCTCCCTCGAAACATGTTTTTTTATATTCTCTATTTACTGTTATTGATTTATTTTCATAGGAAACATAGCAGTCTCCATTTCTTTTTATATGAAATGTTCCTTCGAAAAAAGGATTTAAGGTATAGTTTTCTCCACCAACGCAGTATATTAGTTGGCGGGCTTTTAGTTCGTTTATTTGATCTAAAAACTCCTCGTATGAGTAGTTGGTATAACCTGCTTTTTTGTATATGTCTTTTATATTAATTGCATTGTTTCTAGTTATTTTTAATATTTCTAGTATTTTTTCTTCCATAATATCACCTTAATATTATGATAACACAAAAAAAACAGAATTACATCTGTTTTAGTTTAAATAAATGAAATTATAGTACATATTACTACGTACAGAATTCCTAAGGTTAAAGTTGTTCTGCTTATAACTAATTCGCTACCACGTTCTTTTCTATTTTTAAATAGATCAGTTGTGGAACCACTGAATAATGCCCCTGGATCTGCTGATTTTCCACTTTGTAATAGTACTAGAACTATTATTAAAACACAAATTACTAATAGTGCTATTTCTAATATTGTCATAATATGCCTCCCTAAATAACTAAAAGTATTTTATCATATTTTTTTTTGGAAAGCAATAGTTTTAAACAAAACCTATAAACCAAAAACAGAGGTATAGTATTGTTACTATGATTGATGGAAGTATGTAAGTGAACTTGTTTTTTGTCTTATTTCTTATATTTTCTATAAAACTAAGTATTGTAAAGATGAGGCCTAGGCCTACCATAATAGTTGTTTCTTTGTCTATATAGTTGTATATTGTATTATTTATTAGGATTAAATCTGCGATTGCCAGAACTGATAAATTGAAGAGATTGCTTCCTATTATGTCGCCTAGGGCAAGGTCATAACTATTCATGGTTATTAAAGTGTAGAATGTTATTACTTCTGGAAGACTGGTTGTTATTCCTAATAATATAGCTCCGATTGTACCACTGGAAAATGTTGGGTGCGCTAAAGCTATGTTATTAACAAATGTTGTTAATAGAACGCTTGATACTATCATTAAAATTGAGGTTATGAATAGTTTTTCTTTTAAATTTTTTATTTGTTTTGTTGTAGTTTTTTCTTCTTGTATTGTGTTTTTAGGGATTGATTTTATATAAATGATATAGATAATTATTATAATAAATGTTGGGAAGCCTATGTTTATTATTGTTATGTTTATTATGTTTTTTATGAAGAGATACATGAAGAGGTAATTTATTGTTAAAAATAAATATATTAGTTTATGATTTTTACTGGTTTTTATGGTAAACAGTTTTTTTATAAAAATTATATTTATAAAGCACATAATAAAAATATTAAATAGATTACTTCCTAGAATATCTCCGAGAGCCAATTTTGGGTTTTTTAGGATTATTGATGAAAGACATGTTATTAGTTCAGGGAGTGAGGTTACTCCTGCTAACAGAATACCCCCGATTACTGCTTTTGATATGTTGCTTGTTTTACTTAGATTATCTGCATATATTGATAGTTTTATGCTTAAAAAGACTGTTAAAAAAGCAAATATTAAAAAAAATATTTCGTTCACTTGTATCACCTATTAATTTATATGTGAAACGAGATATTTTAAAACTATAATTGTTCTTCTATTCTGATTAGTCTGTTGTATTTACAAATTCTTTCTCCTCTTGATAGTGAACCGCTTTTCATATATTTTATCCCTAAACCTACTGCAAAATCACTTATGAATGTGTCTTCGGTTTCTCCACTTCGATGTGATATTATCATGTTGATATTGTTTTCTTTAGCAAGGTTTATTGTTTCTATCATTTCGCTTATTGTTCCTATTTGGTTTGCTTTTAGAAGAATAAAGTTGGTTGATTTTTTATCTATTCCTTTTTGAAGTAAGTTTTTGTTTGTTGTGTAAAGATCGTCTCCGACAATGTTGGTTTTTAAAATTTTAGTTAGTTGAGCGAAGCCTTCAAAGTCTGTTTCTTCTAAAGGGTCTTCAATGGAAAAAATAGGATATTTTTGTACTAATTCTTGATACATGCATATCATTTGTTCTTTGGTTTTATATTCATTGTTTAGAAAATACATGTCTTTTTCTTTGTGATAAAACGATGTAGCTGCGATGTCTAATGCTATTTTTACGTCTGTTTCTTTTTTATATCCTGCTTTTTCAATTGCTTCAATTATCATTTCTAGGGCTTCCTCATTATTTTTTAAGTCTGGGGCAAAGCCTCCTTCATCACCGACGTTTGTATTGTAACCTTTTTCTTTTAAAATTTTTTTTAAAGTGTGAAAAACTTCGCTTGCTATTTGTAGTTGTTCTTTGATGCTTGTTCTATTTACCATAATCATAAATTCTTGGAAGTCTATTTTGTTGTCAGCGTGCATTCCTCCATTTAAAATATTAAACATGCATTGTGGTATTGTTCTGTTGTTTCCTATTGTTTCATATAATTGTTCTTTTTTTTGCTTACTACATGCCTTAATATAGGCTAAGGATACTGACAAAATGGCATTTGCTCCTAAAAGGGTTTTGTTTTTTGTACCATCTAATTTTATTAGTAGTTCGTCTAGTTCTTGGTATGATGAAAATTCTTTGTTTATTATATTTTCTTTTATGATAGTATTTACATTGGTTACTGCTTTTTGAACTCCTTTGCCTAAGTATCTTTTTTCATGGTCTCGTAGTTCTAGAGCTTCATTGGTTCCTGTTGATGCCCCACTTGGTACGCTTGCTGTGGCAACTGTACCGTCTTCTAGGATGATGTCTGTTTCTACGGTTGGCCAACCTCTTGAATCTAATATTTCTCTTGATTTTACATCTTTTATTTTCATTTTATCACCTATCCTTATGGTAATTATATAATATTTTGCAAACAAATGAAACTTTTTATTGATTTTAAGTTAAAAAAAAGTTATTATAATAGTAGTAAAATATATGAATGAGGAGTGGTTTATTTGAAAATAGTTATACTTACACCAGAACAATTTGACAATTTTTCTGATAATCACCCTCTTCATACTTATTATCAGACTTCAATGTATGGTAATGTAATGAAAAAAAATGGATTTAGCGTTGAATATTATGGCTTTGTAGATGATAATGATAGATTGGTTGGGGCAACTTTGTTGCTGACAAAAAAACTTCTTTTTGGACATAAGTATGCTTATGCTCCGAGAGGTTATTTGATTAATTATGATGATAGGCATTTGATTACAGAGCTTTCTAGGAAGCTTAAAAAATATTTAGCTAGAAATAACTATGTTTTTTTAAAGATTGATCCTCCAGTTGTCGCAAATAAAAGGGATAGCAGTGGTAATATAATTCCTAGTCCTTATCAGAATGATGTTATTGTTTTCTTGCAGAATAATGGATACAATTATTTTGGTGATAATAAGTTTTTTGGTACAGAAAAACCTAGATGGAATGCTATTTTGAAGGTTACTGGTACTGCTTCTTCTTTGTATAATAATTTTGATAGTAATATTAAAAATAAGATTAGAAAGGCTCAATCTAGGGGGGTTGAGGTAGTACAAGGTAATCATAATGATTTAGAAATATTTTATAGCTTTGTTTATAAAAAGCATTATAGAAAGTTAAATTATTATAAAGATTTTGCTCGTTTTTTTGGTAATAAGTTTGAACTTTATTTTGCAAAGCTTAATACACAGAACTATCTTACTAATATAAAGAAAATATATGAAGAAGAAATTGCTAATAACGATGAAATAAACAGAAAAATACAGGATGCTGGTATGAAAAATAAGATTGATAATAAGTTAACTAATTCTAAGCTTACTTCTGATAAGCTTATTGCAACTTATAAAAAAGAATTAGAATATGCTTCTGTTTTGTTTGAGAAGAATCCTCAAGGTATTATAATTGGTGCTACGGGAATTATTGTTGAAAAGTATGGAGTTGAGCTTTTAATTGAAGGTTATAATCCAAAGTATGGTCTTTATTATCCTAATTTTTTACTTAAGTGGCATATTATTGAAAAGTATTCAAAGCTTGGAGCTGTTTATTTCCATCTTAATGCTATTACTGGTTATTTTGGCAATAATAATAAATTTAAGGGTTTGAATGAAATGAAACTTGGTTATAATGCTGAGGTTACTGAATATATTGGAGAGTTTGACTTAGTTGTTGCTCCTGGTCTTTATAAATTTTATAAGACTTCGAAACTTGGTAAAAAGAAAAAAAGAATGAATTAGCAAAAAAACTGTAATGAAACTTAGTGGCTAGTTTCTTACAGTTTTTATTTTTTGGTGAAAAGTGATTTTTTATTATATTTAAAAAGATGTAAATGAAATGATTCATTATACCTCTTTGTTTTTTATAGATTAAATCTAAAGTGACAGATATCTCCATCTTGCATCAAGTATTCTTTTCCTTCGATTCTAAATTTTCCGTTTTCTTTTACTTTTGTTTCGTCTTTGTATTCGATTATATCTTTATATGCTATTACTTCTGCTTTTATAAATCCTTTTTCAAAGTCTGTATGGATGATTCCGGCACATTCTTTGGCATTCATTCCATCTTTGTATGTCCAAGCTTTTACTTCTTGAGGACCGCATGTGAAGTAGGTTTTAAGTCCTAATAAATCATATGCGGTTTCAATTAGTTTGTCTAGTCCGCTTTGTTCTATTCCAAGTTCTTTTAGCATCTCTGTTTTGTCGTCATCGTTTAATTCTGATAGTTCTGATTCTATTTTGGCAGATACTGTTATTACTTTAGAATTTTCTTTTTCTGCGTACTCTTTTAGTTTTTTTACATACTCATTTTCTACACCTATTTCGTTTTCATCGATGTTAGCTATGTATATATGTGGTTTCAAGGTTATAAAATTGAATGATTTTAAGGACTGCAACTCTTCTTTTGTATATTCGATTAGTCTAAGTGGAACATTTTTTTCTAATGATTCTTTTGATTTTTGCAATGCATTTAGTTCTGTTAGGGAATCTTTATCTTTTGTCGTTTCTGCTTTTTTTCTTATTTTTTCTATTCTATTTGTTATTATTTCTAAATCAGCAAGTGCTAATTCTAGATTGATTATTTCAACGTCTCTTATAGGATCAACGTTTCCTTCAACATGTGTTATTTCTTTATCATTGAAGCATCTTACTACTTCGCAAATAGCATCTGTTTCTCTTATATGTGATAGAAATTTGTTTCCTAGTCCCTCTCCTTCTGATGCCCCTTTTACGATTCCTGCTATATCTACAAATTCAAATGTTGCTGGTTTTAATTCTTGAGGCAAGTATATTTCTTCTAATTTTTTTAATCTTTCGTCTGGTACGGTTACTATTCCAACGTTGGGATCTATTGTAGCGAATGGATAGTTTGCTACTAGAATGCTTTTTTTTGTTATAGCATTGAATAGTGTTGATTTTCCAACGTTTGGTAAACCTACGATTCCTGCTTTTAAGCTCATTTTATCTCTCCTTGTTTTTATATTATAGTGTTGGGTATACTGATGGTCCTAGAGGTAGGCCTATTAAGTACCATGCTACTATTATTAATATCCAGACTAGGCTCATCCATATAAAGTATGGCATCATTAATTTTATACCATCTCTTATTCCATATGTTTTGTTTTTATCTTTATTGTATATATTTAAGTATCCTACGTATACAACGAAATAAGCTAGGACTGGGGTTATTCCGTTTGTCATTGATTCTGATGCTCTAAATATAAATTGTGAAAATTGGGGTGATATATTTAGTTGCATTAGCATTGGCACCAATACTGGAGAAATAATAACCCATTTTGACATTG
Source organism: uncultured Bacilli bacterium (assembly GCA_934096805.1). Classification (GTDB taxonomy): domain Bacteria; phylum Bacillota_I; class Bacilli_A; order RF39; family UBA660; genus JAEDJI01. The sequence continues at coordinate 182,830 of CAKOMW010000001.1, forward strand.
ATGATGGCATGAATATGTTACAGATTGCTATTATTACTATTGCTACTAGAACTAAGGCTAATCCTGATAATGGTAACATCTTTAAAAAGTTAGTTAATGATACTACAATTATTGTTGGAATATTTGTTTCTTTTAATATTGAAATGAATTGTGATGCAAAGAAAATCATTAAAAGAATGGTTCCCAGCGATGATAGTCCTTCACCGGTTTTATTTATTAGGTCTTTATCACTTTTAATTGTTTTTGCTCCAACACCATATGCTATTCCTGTTATTATAAAGAATAATGATAATAGATAGGTAAATCCATCTTGAAAATAAGAGTTTTCTCCGAATAATTGATCTACGTATGCTTTTTCATTTAAGTCTAAGAGCATTCCTGATAATGGTAGGCCTGGTATTATCATGTATATGAATATTAATAATACTATTAATGCTGATATTTTTGCATATTTTGAACCTTTTTTTTCTCTTTCTTCTTCTTTTATTTTCTTTTGTTCTTCGTATTGTAAGTCTAAGTATTCTATTTCTTTTGTTTTTCCTAATTCATCATGTTTTTTTGACATGTATCTTCCAAGTTTTTTAACGACTATTTTTTCTGTTATGATAGTTCCGGTGAATGCTAGGATAATGCAAGATGCTATCATTATGAATAGATTAGATGTCATTCTTACATAGAATGTTTCATCTATTAGTCGTGCTGCCTTGGCTGTATATGGAATTAGATTGATATCTATGGAGCCTACAAAGAAGCTTATGCTATAGCCAAATGCTACTCCGGCAAAGGCTGTTGCTATTCCTACTAATGGGTTTCTTCCGTTGAAAAGGAATAGAAGGGCTCCTAGCGGTATTAATAAAGCATATCCTACTTCATTTATTATGCTTGAAAATATTGCTGCTATCATTATTAGGAATGTAATAAATCTAGGATTGAATTTACTTAATCTTCTTTTTAAGAAGGTTTGAATCAGCCCTGTTGCATCTGCTACTTTTATTCCTATTAGTGTAATTATTAACGTTGACAGTGTTGTAAAGCTTATAAAGTTAGTTGCTGCATTTGAAATTACTTTTTTTACTCCATCGTAGCTTAGCATGTTTGTTACTGTTATTATTGTTTGTTCTAACTTATTTGTTTGAGTATTAATACTGTTATAGGTTGCGGATACATTTAGCATTGATAGTATTGCACTTAGTATTAATACTATTGCTGTTAGAATTAAAAAGCCTGTTATAGGATGAAATTTTATTGGTTTATTTTTCTTTTTTTTGGCCATATGCTACTCCTTTACTATTTTTTTTAATTTTTTATTGAATTCTATTCTTGGTATCATTACTTCTCTCTTACAATTTAAACATTTTATTTTGATGTCGGCTCCTAATCGTGTTATTTCCCATAGGTTTGTTCCACATGGATGTTGTTTTTTCATTATTACTTGGGTTCCGATGTTATATTTTTTAGTTTCCATTTCTTACCTCAACTATGTTGTAAGGAATAGATACTTTTGCCTTATCGTAAGTTTCTTTTATTATCATGTTCATTTGTCTTAGCGTTGTATAACGTTGGTCTTTTTTTGTGATTAGGGATATTCTATATTTTATACTTGAATCATCAAATGATTGGATACCTAATATTTTTATGTCTTTTACTTTATCTGGTATGGTTTCTTCAGCTTTTTGTTTAATGCTTTCTAATAATTTTAAAGCTTTTTCATTTGATATTTCATAGGGAACTGGTAAATCAAGAACAATTGTTGGTTTTTCTTTGGAATAGTTTGTTACTTCGGTGATGTTTCTATTAGCTATTGTTACTATTTGTGATTCTAGTGTTTTTAGAACTGTAGATCTTAGGCCTAAGTCTACTATTGTTCCTTGATAATTATTTATTTTTACTTCATCTCCAATGTCATATTGGTTTTCTATTATAATGAACATTCCTGATAGAACATCTTTCATTATGTCTTGTAGGGCTAAACCGATAATTACTGATACTATTCCTAATCCAGCAATAATTGATGTTACATTTATTCCTAGAATTGTTAGCAGTTTTAATATTAGTAAAATTATTATGACGTATTTTGCTATATTTACTATTAATTTCTTAATTGTTTGTTGTCTTTTGTTTATTTTTTCTTTGCTTGCTAATAATAGTTTTTTTATTGTAATATATATTGCTGCACCAATTAGGATAAAAATTATTAATTCGTGAATGTTATTTTTTAATAAAAATTCTGTAAATTTCATTTTTTCACCTACTTATCATAATTCATTATTTCTAGTATTCTATTTAGATCATTATCGTTTTCATATTTTATTTCTATTTTTCTATTATTTAGCTTTACTTTTGTTCCAAAATAGTCTGATAGCTGTCTTTCTAAGTCAATATATTCGCTTGGTTTTTCTTTATGTTGTTTGTTTATTTTGTTTTTTCTTTCGTATTCGGTGTCGTTTGATGATAGTTGTTCCAGTTGTCTTACACTTAAATTGTCATTTATTGTTTTGGCCGCTAAAGTTTCTATTTTTACTTTATCTTCTAGCTTTGATAGGACTCTAGCATGACCCATAGTAATTTTGTTGTTGACGATTAAATCTTTTATTGATTCTGGTAGGTTTAGAATTCCTAAAATATTTGTGATGTGGCTTCTTGATTTTCCTACTTTTTTAGCTAGTTGTTCTTGGTTTAAATTTAGTGTTTGCATTAGGTTTTTATATGCTTCAGCTTCTTCGATGGGGTTCAAGTTTTCTCTTTGAAGGTTTTCAAGGACTGCGATTTCCATCATTTGTTCATCTGTGAAGTTTCTTATAATTGCCGGAATAGTTTCTTTTCCCGCTAATTTTGAAGCACGATATCTTCTTTCTCCCGCTACTATTTCATATCCTTTGATACTTTTCTTTACAATTATTGGTTGAAATACTCCATGTTCTTTTATTGATTCTGCTAATTCTTGTAGTGCTTCTTCGTCAAATATTTTTCTTGGTTGGTATGGGTTGGTTCTTAAATCTGATATTTTTATTTCTTTTACTTCGTCTAGTTCTACTGTTTCCATTATTTTTTCTTCTACTTTGTTGTAGTTTATATCTTCAATATTAAACAGTTCTTCCAGCCCTATTCCTAGTGCTCTTCTTGATTTATTATTTGTTTCCATTTGCTTCGATCACCTCTTTCGCTAAATTTAGGTATGCTTCAGACCCTCTGCTTTTTGGGTCATAAGCAATAATTGGTTTTCCGTGTGATGGTGCTTCTGTTAATCTGATTAATCTTGGTATTATTGTATTGTATACTTTATCTTTAAAGTATTTTCTTATTTCTTCTACTACTTCTAGACCAAGGTTTGTTCTTACATCTAACATTGTTAATAGAACTCCTTCGATTGCTAGGTTTGGATTTAGATTTGCTTGTGTGTACATTATTGCTTTTAATAGTTGGGTAATTCCCTCTAGAGCAAAGAACTCACATTGAACTGGTATTATTACTGAATCTGATGCTGTTAGAGCATTGGTGGTTATTATTCCTAATGAAGGAGGGCAATCTATTATAATGTAATCATAGTCTTCTTTTATTTTACTCAAATGTGTTTTTAGTTGCTCCGCTTTTGAAGTTGCTGTTTCTTTATGTTCTAATTCTATGTCAATTCCTGCAAGGTTTATGTTTGCTGGTAAAACGTAAAGGTTTTTATATTTTGTTTTTATTATCGTTTCTTCAATTGTAGCAGTGTCATTTAAAACATTGTATATACTTTTTTCGATTTCTCCCTTATTTATTCCTATCCCAGTTGTTGCATTACATTGTGGATCTAAATCTATTAATAATACTTTTTTATTTAAAAGGGCTAGTGATGCCGATAAATTTATACTTGTTGTTGTTTTACCTACTCCACCTTTTTGATTTATTAATGATATTACTTTTCCCATTTTGTTACCACCTATTTCTTTTTTTACTATATATATTTTACCAAATAATTTTCTTTTTTTAAAGGGGTATTTTTTGTTTTTGGTTATAGTTTTGATTTTTATTTTTTTTGATATTAAAAAATACCTTTTGTTTAGGTATTTTAGTATTTGTTTTTATCTATTTTTATTATTATTTGATAGACATTATCTAAGTCAAATTCTTGGACATCAATATTAAAGCCAAACTTTTCTGTATTTTGAACTGCTTGTCTTACATTATTTATAGCAAAGCGTAAATCATATACTTGATTGTAATTGGTTTCTTCTTGTTTTGGTTGGGTTTCTATGTTTTCTGATATTGGTTGTGGTGAATTCGCTGTTTCTTGTTTGTTGATTTCAGGAATTGAACTTACTTGTTCGTTTTGGATTCCTACTGTATTTACAACTGGAGTTGTTGGTTGGTTTGTATTTTCAGGTGTTGTAGTATTTATTACAGGAATGCTTATTGGTGCCTGTTGATTTACATTTTCATTGGAAATTGTTGGATTGCTTGGAACTGGTATTGGTTGAGGTTCCTCTGGTGAAATTTTATTTTCTGGTTGTAGTGATTGTTCCCTTAGCATATCAAAAATGTTTTTTGGCGCTTGTTGGACTTCTTCTGCTGGGGTTGGTTGATTTGGTTTCATGGTTGAAATTGTTTGTTCATTTGGTGTTGGAATTGTAACAGGCGTTACTTGTTGAAGACTGTCCGTTTCTTTGTTTTCTAAATTGGTTGTCAGAGATACTTCTGGCTGTTTTATTTCTTCTTTTGGCTCCTCAACTGGTTTTTTACCTGTTAGACTCATTATTTCTTCATCTAATTGTCTAACTGTTAGTCTATTAATGATTACTTGGTTTAATAGTTTTTTTTGTTCTTCTAAATTTGGAACATTTAAAAGACTTCTTGCATGTCTCTCTGATATCTGTTTGTTTAATAAGGCTGTTTGAACTTCTTCTGCTAGGTTAAGTAATCTTAATTTATTTGCGACAGTTGATTGTGATTTCCCAAGGTTTGCTGCTAATTCTTCCTGAGTAATATTATCTAATTTTAGAATTGTCTGATAAGTTTTTGCTTCTTCAATTGGGGTTAAGTCTGACCTTTGAAGGTTTTCTAATAGTGCTATTTTAGCAGCTTCTTTATCATCTATATCTCTTATTAGGGCTGGAATTGTTTGTTTTCCTGCTAATTGCGAAGCACGGAATCTTCTTTCTCCTGCAATTATTTCATATTTGTCGCCTATTTTTCTTACTATTATTGGTTGAATTACACCATGTTCTTTTATTGATAATGATAATTCGTTTAAGGCTTGCTCATCAAAGATTTCTCTTGGTTGAAATCTATTTGGCATTATATCATTTATATTAATTTCAAAAACTTCTTTTTCTAAGTTCATAAAAATCCCTCTTTTCATTCTTTTTATAGTTTCCCTAATATACATTATACAATAAAAAAACAGACTTTACAATGGTCTGTGTTTAATTTTTGCAAAATCTCTTGGGTATATATTAGCTACTTTATTCAGTTTTTTAATTTTTAGAATTGATCTTGTGCTTTTTTCAACTGGTAGTTCAAATTGTTGAACTTTTTCTAATCTAAAGTTTAGTTTTTTTAGAGCGTTTTCTGATTTTAGAAGTTCTTCTTCGATTTTGGCTTTTAATAATATGAAGTATCCTTTTACTTTTACTAATTGTGCAGCCATTTCTAAGATTACTGGCAGACTTGCTACAGCACGGGATGTTACTATGTCATATTCTTCTTTGTGTTCTTTGGAGTATTCTTCTATTCTTGCTGTTACTACTTTTATGTTTTCTAATTCTAACTCTTTTATTAGATATTCTAAAAATTTAGTTCTTTTTTCTAATGAATCTACTAGAGTAACATCTAGTTCAGGATATGCTATTTTTAGAACTACGCCTGGAAATCCTGCTCCTGTTCCTATATCACATAGTTTTACATTTTTATTATCTATTAGTGGTGCAGCAGTTAATGAATCATAGAAATGTTTTAAGTATACTTCTTTTCTTACTGTTATCCCAGTTAAGTTAATTTTTTTGTTTTCTGTTATTAAGATTTTGTAGTATTTGCTTAATTTTTCTAATTGCTGTTCTGTTAAGTTTATGTTTAGTTTTTTTAGTTCTGAAATAAATTCTTCTTTAGTCATTTTTTTTAATTCCCCTTTTTAAATAAATCATTAGTATTGATATATCAGCTGGATTTACTCCACTTATTCTCATTGCTTGCCCTATTGATGTTGGTTTTATTTTTTGTAGTTTTTCTCTTGCTTCTAGTGCTAAATTATTTATGTTTTTATAATTTATTTGTTCTGGTATTTTTATTTCATCGTATTCCAACATTTTTTGAGCTTCTCTTTCTTGTTTTTTGATGTAGCCTTCATATTTTGTCATTATTTGTGTTTGTTGCAGAATTTCATCTTCATATAGTGTTGGAATGTATTTTTGTAATTGCTCAATTGTTATTTCTGGTCTTTTTAATAATTCAAAAAGTGATATTTTGTCTTTTAGATTTATTTCTAGTTTATTTTCATTTGGTTTTATGTATGTTGTTTTTAGTTCATTTTGTAGTTCTATTATTTTGCTTATTTTATTTTTATATTTTTGATATTGTTCTTCTTTCAAGAGACCTATTTTATGACCTTTTTCTGATAGCCTTTGATCAGCATTGTCATCCCTTAGCAATAGTCTATATTCTGCACGGGATGTTAAGAGTCTATATGGTTCTTTTGTTCCTTTGGTTACTAAATCATCTATTAGGACTCCGATATATGCTTCATTTCTTTTTAGAATTAGAGGTTCTTTTTGTTCTAATTTTAAAGAGGCATTTATTCCGGCAATTAATCCTTGACATGCTGCTTCTTCATATCCTGAAGTACCGTTTATTTGTCCTGCTGTGAATAAATTTTCTATTTGTTTGGTTTCTAAGGTTTGTTTTAGTTCGGTTGGATCTATTGCATCATATTCTATAGCATAGGCATATTTTGTTATTTTAGCATTTTCTAGACCTGGTAATGAGTGAACCATTTTTTCTTGAATATCATGAGGCATACTTGTAGAAAATCCTTGAATATATATTTCGTCTTTGCTTTTGCTTTCTGGTTCTAGAAATAGTTGATGTCTTTCTTTATCGCTGAATCTTACTATTTTGTCTTCAATTGATGGACAGTATCTTGGTCCTACTCCTTCAACATAACCACCATACATGCTTGATTTGTCTAAGTTTTCTTTGATTATTTCATGAGTTTTGGGTGTTGTGTAAATTAAATAACAGTTTTCTTGTTTGTTTACATCATATTTTATTTCATTCATATATGAGAAAGTAAGTTCTGTATCATCACCTGGTTGCTCTAATGATTTGGTAAAGTCAATTGTATCTTTTTTTATTCTTGGGGGTGTTCCAGTTTTTAATCTTTGAATGGTGAAGCCTAGTTCTCTTAGTTTATTGCTTAAGTTAAGAGATGGTTCTTCTCCATGTGGTCCTCCTGAATATTTATTAGCTCCACATAGAATCATGGCTTTTAGATAGGTACCGGTTGTTAAAATTACCGCATCAGAAGATATTTCTTGGTTGTTTTTTGTTATTACTCCTTTTACTTTGTTGTCTTTTATTATTAAGTCTTCAACAATGTCTTGTTTTATTTCTAGATTTGGCTCACTTTTTAGAGTTTTTAACATTTCTTTTGGATATATTTCTTTGTCTATTTGAGCGCGTAATGCTTGAACTGCTGGTCCTTTTTTTGTGTTTAATTTTTTTATTTGAAGGATGGATTTATCTGTGTTTTTACCCATTTCTCCCCCAAGTGCATCTATTTCTCTTACTACTACTCCTTTGGCCGGACCTCCAATTGAAGGGTTGCATGGAGTATCTGCTATATTATTGATGTTACCTGTTATTAATAGTGTTTTGTGACCTTTTCTTGCTGATGCTAATGATGCTTCACAACCAGCATGACCTCCTCCGACTACTATTATTTCATACTTCATTTTATACCTACTTTCCTACACAAAACTTACTGAATAAATTGTCTAATAATTCTTCAGTGTATGTTTCTCCAATTACTTTTCCTAATAGTTCCCAAATGTTTTTTATGTCTATTTCAATTATATCAATTGGAAAATTATTTTCAATATTTTCTTTTAGACTGTTCAGACTTTTTTTTGCTTCTTCAATCATATTTAATTGATTAATATTTGAAACGTAATTATAGTCTGTTGTTTCTAGTTCTTCTAAATTGAATAGTTCTTTTATTTTATTTTTTAAATCTATTATTCCATCATCTGATATGGTATTGGTTGTTATTATTTCTTGTTCTGGTAATTCTTTTATTTCTATTTTTGTTTCTAAATCATTTTTATTTATTATTATTATTCGTTTTTTATCTGATGACATATCTATTAGTTTTTTGTCTTCTTTGGTTAATTTTTCGTTATTATTTAAAACTAGAAGAATTAAGTCTGCTTTTTCTAGTTCTTTTTTTGATCTTTCTACTCCGATTTGTTCTACTAAATTGTCTGTTTTTCTAATTCCTGCTGTATCTATTAAGTTTAATTGAATCCCGTCTAATATTATTGACTCTTCGACTATATCTCTTGTTGTCCCTGCTATATCGGTTACTATTGCTTTTTCATAACCTGTTAGAGTATTTAAAATACTACTTTTTCCAACGTTTGGTCTCCCTATTATGGCAACATTGATACCGTCTTTTATTATTTTGCTGTTTTTTGAGTTTTCGATTATTTTATTTAGCTCTTCTTCGATTGTTTTTAGTTCTTTTTTTATTTTATTTATTGTCATTTCTTCAATGTCTAGATATTCAGGATAGTCTATGTTTACTTCGATGTTTGAGATAATGTCTACTAGTGTTTGTCTTAACTTTTTTATTTTGTTTGTTGTTGCTCCTTTTAAATTATTGATTGCTATTTTTCTTGCTTTATCGCTTTTTACGTTTATTAAATCCATTACGGCTTCGGCTTGTGTTAAATCTATTCTACCATTTAGGAATGCTCTTTTGGTGAATTCACCTGGTTCGGCTAAGCGAATGTTTTGTTCTAATAATAATTCTAGCACTTTTTTTGTTGTGGCTATTCCACCATGACAGTTTATTTCTACTACGTCTTCTTTTGTAAATGTTTTGGGTGCTTTCATTATTGTAATTAATACTTCATCTATTATTTCATTTTTTGATTCGATGTATGAATATGTTATTGTATGGCTTTCTTTGTTTAATAAATCAACTTTTGATATTTTATTTACTTCTTTTATGGAAGATGGACCAGATACTCTTATTATTGATATTGCTCCAACTCCTAGTGTAGTTGATATTGCAGCGATGTTCTCTTTCATTTTTATCACCTCGTTTTTTACGCATTGTATTATACCATATTTTTTTTAATATAGCACATTTTTTACAATTTTTGACGCAAAACTTGATTTTTTTTGATTTTTCAGTTTAATTATGTTTTACATGCTTGTTTTTATTTTGTAGGATGGTATAATTAATTTAAAATTGATTTTTTTATGTAGTAGGGTGGTAGAATGAAAAAAATTAGATATATTGTCATTTTTATTGGTTGTATAATTTTTTTATTACTTATTTATTTTGGTTTTTTTTATCATAGTTTAGATAGAGATTTGAATAGAATTGATTTTAATAAATATAATAAGTTGATGATTGTGGCACATCCAGATGACGAAACTTTATGGGGTGGAGGACATCTTGTTGATAGTGATTATGTTGTTGTTTGTGTTACTTGTGGTAAAAATAAAGTTCGTTTAAATGAAATTAAAAGGGTTTTAAACAAAAGCGATGATAAATTGATTGCTTTATGGTATCCAGATAAGGTTTTTGGAAAAAGAAGCAAATGGAAAAATTGTTATAATGATATTTATAATGATTTAGATAAAGTGATCAATTCTTATGATTGGGATATTATTGTTACTCATAATCCTCAAGGGGAGTATGGTCATATTCATCATAAAATGACTAACAAAATAGTTACTGATATTTATAATAATGATATGGTAAATGGTGATTTGTATTATTTTGGTAAGTATTATACGAAGAGTAGGATTAATGAGTTAAAACTTAATGGGGTTAAGTATAACCCTAGCTCAATAAAGGAAAAGAAAAAAATGATTGATATGTATCATTCTCAAAGTTTTATTAAAAAAATGTTTAATCAAATGACCGATTATGAAGATTGGCAAAAATATGAAAAAAAGAAGGCTTAGTTATTAGTCTTCTTTTGGTTTTATTATTACATATCTATTTGGCTCTTCACCTTCGCTTATAGTTATTACATCTGTTGAATTTGTTAAAGCATTGTGAATTATTCTTCTTTCGTAAGAATTCATTGGCTCTAAGCTTACTGCTTGTTTTGATTTTGCAACATCTTTAGCTGTATATTTAGCTAGTTTTTCAAGTCTTTGTTTTCTTTTTTGTTTGTAGTCGTTTACATCTACAGTAAATCTGTAGAATGTATTATATTTTGTAGATATCATTTGAAGAGCTAAGATTTGTAACGCTTCAATTGTTCTTCCATTTTTTCCAATTAAAACTGATGATGTACTAGTAATTATGTTGTATATTAGTTGATCGTCTCTTTTTTTTGTTTCAATGTTACAATTAAATCCCATATCTTTTACTATTTTATATAAGAAGTCTTTTATTTCTTTATTTAGATCTGATTTTGTAATTACTTCAATTTCAGTTTTTTTATTGAAAAGACTTTTTTTTGTTTCTTTTTCAATTATGACAACTTCATCTTCTTTTGCATTTAAATCTATTAAGGCATTGTTTATTGCTTCTTCTTTAGTTTTTCCAACGTATATTTTACTTTTCATTTCTTACACTCCTATTGACTAATTTATTTTGAACTATTGTAAATACTGATGAAGTTACCCAATAAAAGGCAATTGCTGTTGGTAGAGTAAAGGCCATAAATCCTATAAATATAGTCATGAAGTTCATCATCATATTTGTTTGTTTAGCCATCATATTATCTTTATTTTGTATTTGTTTAGTGTTTTTGTATGAAAAATATGTTGTAACGACGATTAGTGCAGGAATTATTAGATAATACCAACTTCCATCTGAAATTGCAGTCCATGGTGTTATACCCATGTTTATTCCAATGAACGTTTCTTCATAGATTGCTGGTACTCTTTGAATTGCTTCCCAAAATGCTAATAGTATTGGTAATTGTAAGAATGCAAATATACAACCAGACATTGGATTTATTTTATATTTTTTGTATATTGCTAACATTTCTTGACCTTTTTTATTCATTGATTCTTGGTCTGTTTTGTTAGCATATTTTTTTTCAATTTTTGCTATTTCTGGTTGAGCTTTTTTCATCATTTCTGATTGTATTGCTGTTTTTTTAGTAATTGGGTAAAGGATTCCTCTTAAAATAAGAGTTATTATTATTAATGATATTGCTATACTTCCTACTAGTTTGCTTAAATTAATTATAATAAACGCTAGTGGTCTTACAAAGATGGTATTCCATAGCCCTTCATATTCACCTGCTATTTTCAAATCATCACATTCTGGCAATTTTGAAATATCTTGTTTGTTTTCTTCATATATTTTTATCAAATTTTTATCTGTTGGTTTACATATTATATTTTCTGTAACATTTTGTCCAGTTTTTTCATATTTTACTGGCTTGTTATCACTATCTGTTAATGTTTTTGTACAACCACTTAATGATATTATTAATATGAAAATTATTAATATTTTTTGAAACTTTTTATTTTTCATTTCTTACTCCTTTTTTAAATATATCTATTATTTGTTTTTCCATTTCTTGATATGTTAATTGTTTTGCTTCTTTTTTTATAATTATCACGTATTTGTTATTTTTATGGTAAATATCTTTATTATTATCTATTATTGATTTAGTTCTTCTTTTTAGTTTATTTCTGGTCACGGCATTTCCAATATGTTTTACAAAGGTTATTCCGAATTTGGGAATGTCTTCTTGATTTTGCTCTATGTTGAGAATAAAATATTTATTTGAAACGCCTTTTCTCTTTTTTATTATTTTACTAAATTCTTCTTTTTTTTGGATAATATTTATTTTTTTCATATTTACCCCCTTATAAGGAAAAAACCACTTTTTAGTGGATATTATTTTGATAATTGTTTTCTTCCTTTTTTTCTTCTACGGTTAATTATTCCTGATTTCATGCGTGAGAAAAATCCATGTTTCTTTTTCATTCTACGCTTATTAGGTTGATATGTTCCTTTTTTCACTTCTTGCACCTCCAAACTTATTCGGTATTATTATAAGAAAAAAATAGGGTAGTTGTCAATCTTTTTTTTTAATATTAATTCTAAAAGTTATTATAATTGATGCATGTCAATTTCTTAGTTCTTATAAATTTTTATTAAATTAACAGTTTTAACGTTTATTAACATTATCGTTTTGTGTATTTGTTAAAATGTTAATAAAAAAATTGTTGAAATTTGTTGAAAATTAATTTATCATATATAGACAAAGGATTTCATTTGTTAATAAGTTTGTTAATAACTTGTTAAAATGAATTTTAGTATTTTATTTTTTTATATTTTGTATTAAAATGAAATTAGGTTTTTAAACGATTTTAACAGGGAGAGTGGTATTGATGGATAATAAACAGTTATGGCAAAATGTATTGTCTGAAATTAGCAATGAATTAAACCCTATGTCTTTCAATACTTGGTTTACTGCGATTGATTTTATTGATATAAAAGATGATAGTATTCGATTAGTTGTTCCCATACCTTTTTATAAAGAACATATTGATGAAAATTATAGAGTTTTAATTATAAATAGTTTTAATAAGTTTTTAACAAAAAATGTTGATAATATAAAATATATATTGCAAGCTGATTTAAAAGATACTTTAAGTGAGGTTAGTGCTTCCCCGGATAGTGCAGATATTATTAAGAAGGAAGAGAAAACTTTTGAATCTAATCTTAGAAGTGTTTATACTTTTGATAGTTTTGTGGTTGGTGAATCAAATAAGTTTGCTCAAGCTGCGGCTTTAGCAGTCGCTGAAAATCCTGGTACGATGTATAATCCTTTGTTTATATATGGTAATAGTGGCCTTGGTAAAACTCATTTGATGCATGCTATTGGTAATTATATTGTTGACAAACACAAGTTAAGAGTGTTGTATGTTACTTGTGATAACTTTATGAATGATTTTATGGGACTTGCTAGAGTCAATAATCAAGGTAATAATTTAAACTATATAGAATTTTTTAAGAATAAATACAGAAATATTGATGTTTTGATTATTGATGATATTCAGTTTCTTGGAGGGGCTGAAAAATCACAACAGGAATTTTTTCATACTTTTAATAATTTATATAACGATAGTAAACAGATTATTGTTTCTTCGGATAGATCTCCTGAGGATTTAAAATTTTTAGAGGACAGATTAAAAACAAGATTTTGTTGGGGTTTGCAGGTTGATATTGATCCTCCTGATTTTGCACTTAAGGTTTTAATTATAAAGAAGAAAATGCGGGGCGAAAATATCTTTATTAATGATGATGTTATTAATTACATTGCTTCTAATGTTGGTAATGACGTTAGACAGTTGGAAGGATCTATAAATAGGCTGGTTGCTTATTCTGCTATTATGAATGAGAGTAAAATTACTGTTGACTTTGCAATGGAAGCTTTAAAAGACTTTACTAAAAGGCAAGTTACGGATAGTAATAACATCAGAAGAATTCAAAAAGAGGTAGCTAATTTTTATAAGATTTCTTATGAGGATATAAAATCAAAAAAGAGAACTCCTAATTTAGCTATACCAAGGCAGGTAGCAATGTATCTATGCAGAAAGCTTACTGATGAGTCTTTTGAAAGGATTGGCATTGAATTTGCTGGCAAAAATCATGCTACTGTGATACATGCTTGTAATAAAATTGATAGAGAAATAAAAATTAATGCTGATTTGAAGAATGCTATTGATGATATAGAAAAACAGTTAGTATAATGTTAAAGAATGTTAAAAAATATTTGATTTATTAACATTTAAATTTTGATTTATCTGTTATAAATAATAGGTTATTGGAACTTATTAACAATATTAACAGCTATAATAAAAATAAAAATATATAATAAAAAAGAAAGAAGGAATGTGTTATGAAATTTAAAATTAAAAAAAATGTTTTGCTTGATGCTTTGAGTAGTGTTTCTAGAGCTATTTCTAATAAGAATATTATACCAATACTTTCAGGGATTAAGTTTGAATTATTTGAAGATAGATTGGTTCTTACAGCATCTGATAATGATATTACTATTCAATCTATTATTAATGCTAATGATGATATGGAAATAATTAATACTGGTAGTATTGTTATAAAGGGAAAGTATATACTAGATATTATAAGGAAGTTAGAGGATGAGTTTATTAATATTGAATTATTTGATGATCATAGAGTAATGATATATACTTTGAATAGTGAGTTTAGTTTGAATGGAATTGAGGTTAATGAGTATCCTAGGATTGATTTAAATCCTTCTGATGACGTTGTAACTATGTCTGTTAATAATTTGAGGGGTATGATATTACAAACTAATTATGCTACTAGTACTGATGAAGCTAGAGTTGTTCTTACTGGTGTTAATATTAAGGTTAATGGTACTTTATTGGAATGTAGCGCTACAGATTCTTATAGATTGGTTTTGAAAAAAATTAATCTTTCTAGTAATTTTGATAGAAGTGTTGACATTATTATACCAAGTAAGAATTTGAATGAGCTTTTTAAAATATTACCAAGTGATTTTGATGGAATGGTTAATATGTATATATATAATAGTAAGATTATGTTTGGTTTTGGTAATATTTTATTTCAATCTAGATTGATTAGTGGAAATTATCCAAATACTAAAAATTTAATTCCTAATGAAAGTTTATTTGATTTAAAAATTAATCGTAATGAATTTTATAATATGGTTGATAGGGCTAGTATTTTAAATAATGATAGAGATAACAATATTATTACTTTAGAAATTAACAATAATTTGTTAAAAATTACTTCAATGTCTTTGGAAATAGGGAAGGTAGAAGAAAAAATGAATGTTGATTGTTCTAATGATATTAAAATTTCTTTTAGTAGTAGGTATATGATGGATGCTTTAAGAAATTTAAAGGGTGAAGATGTAATACTTACTTTTGTTGGGGATGTTAAGCCAATTTTACTTAAAGAAGCTAATAATGAAGATTTAATTTGTTTAATTTTACCTATAAGAACGTATTAATTTTTGATTTTGAGCCAATTTTGGTTCTTTTTTTTTACTTTTTTTGACAAATTCGACTTATTTTGAGTTTTTTCGACATTATAGTATTGTAGTGTATTGGTCAATATATTTTTAAAATATATTAATTTTTTTGTTAAAGGGGGTGTATTATGGATTATGAAATTAATAGGAATACAATTATGATTATTCCAGTTAATGATAAGCAATCTAGGGTAATAGAAACTGACACTGAATATATTGTTGATGCTGATGCTTATTCAATTATGGAACGCAGTTGCCTTTATTTTGGTAGTTCTTTTGAGGGTAGACTTTCTAGTTCTAAAGAGATGCTTGGTTCAATATATAAGGCTCCAATACTTATAGAAGAAAGTAGAAATATTATATTTTTTCCTATAAAATCTTGTGTTGTTAGGCAAAATGCTTGGATTTCTCTTAATAATTTGGTTAGTTATAATAAACATGATAAAAAAACTATCGTAACATTTAAAAATGACAAACAAATGTTAATAGATGCTCCTTATTTTTCGATTGATAATCAGGTTTTGAGATCTACGATGTTAGAATCTATTCTTAGACGTAGAAAAAATGAAGAAGAAACGAGTAAAAAAAATGATTTTATTAGCTAAAATCATTTTTTTTCGGGGTATTTTGTGGTATAATTTATATGTAGGTATAAGTATATTGGTTTTGGAGTTGATGTAAATTTGATGTATTTTTATTATATTTAGAATATGTATATAAAAAACTTAAAAATAATTAATTTTAGAAAGATTGAAAATATTGATATTGAACTTAATAAAAATATTAATGTTTTTATCGGGAAAAATGCTCAAGGAAAAACTAGTATACTTAATGCAATTTATATGTTAGCACTTACTAAGCTTGAAAAGAATTTGAATGAGGATGAGCTTATCAAAAAAAATTTTTTATTTGGAAAAATAAGAGGAAATATTAAGGTTGGACGGATTAGTAAAAAGTTGGAAGTTATTCTAGAGAAAAATAGGAAGACCCTTAAAGTTGATGGAAATGTTTATAATAGGGTTTCAGCTTATTTGTCTAATTTAAATGTTATTATGTTTTGTCCTGATGATTTAGACATTGTTAAGAAGTCTCCTTCCATTAGAAGAAATTTGATGAATGTTGAGTTGTGTCAGTTGTATTCTTCTTATATTACTATACTTAACGAATATAATAAAATTCTTAAAATTAGAAATGAGTATATTAGAAGAAATTATAGTAATATAAATATGGATTATTTTGAGGTAATTACAAGCAATTTAATTGATCGAGCTATTTTGATAATGAATTATAGAAAATTATTTGTAGAAAAAATAAATAGTAATATTTCTGATATTTATTATAAAATAATGAAACAGGAAGGACTTAAAGTTAAATATTTATGTAATTTACCTTCTTATGATAAGGAAGATTTGATTGATTTTTATCGAGATAATTTTGTTAATGAAATTACTCAAAAAATAACTTTGTATGGTCCTCATCGAGATGATTTTTGTTTTTATTTATTTGATGATGATGTAAAAATATATGGTTCGCAAGGACAACAGAGGGTTGCTATCCTTGCATTAAAACTTAGTGAAATTGCTATATTTAAAGAGGTTAAAGGTTATTATCCTGTTGTATTGTTGGATGATATATTTAGTGAGCTTGATATAGAAAAGCGAAATAATTTATTAAAATTTATTAAGTCTAATATACAATTTATAATAACTACTACAGATGTTAATAATATTAGTTCTAAAATATTAGATAAAGCTGATGTTTTTAATTTGAAAGATGGAAAAATAATGAAATAGGAAGTGAAATGTATGAATAATAATCAAAAAGAATATGATTCTTCTGCTATTCAAGTTTTGGAAGGATTAGAAGCTGTTAGAAAAAGACCTGGTATGTATATAGGTACTACAGATGTTAAGGGACTTCATCATTTAGTTTGGGAAATTGTTGATAATTCTATTGATGAGGCTTTAGCTGGATATTGTAAAAATATTGAAATTATTATAAATAAAGATAACTCTGTTACTGTTAAGGATGATGGTCGTGGTATTCCTACTGATATTCATCCTAAAACTGGAATAAGTACAGTAGAAACTGTTTATACTGTACTTCATGCTGGAGGTAAGTTTGGAGGTGGAGGCTATAAAGTTTCTGGTGGACTTCATGGTGTAGGTGCTTCTGTTGTAAATGCCTTGTCTAAATGGGTTGAAGTTAAAGTTTATAAAAACGGAGAAGTGAATTATATTAGATTTGAGAATGGTGGTCATACAGTTTCACCACTTCATGTTTTAGAAAAGTGTAGTGAAAACAGAACTGGTACTACTGTTACATTTAAACCTGATGCTGATATATTTGATAGTGATGTTTTTGATTACGATACTTTAAAGGTTAGAGTTCGTGAACTTGCGTTTTTGAACAAAGGGCTTTCTATTACTTTGAGGGATGATCGTGATTATGAGGATACTACTGGGGAAGTGTTTATGTATGAAGGTGGTATCAGTGAATATGTTAAGTTTATTAATCAAGGAAAGACTCCAATCCATGATAGTATTATTCATTTAGAAGGTGAAGAACAGGGTGTATTTTTTGAAGTTGCTATGCAATATAATACTAGTTATAATGATAATATTTATTCTTTTGTAAATAACATTAATACTCATGATGGTGGTACTCATGAAGATGGTGTTAAAAGAGCATTAACTAGGGTTATTAATAGTTATGCTAGAAAGAATAATATTTTAAAGGAAAAGGATGATTCTTTGACTGGTGATGATGTTAAGGAAGGACTTACAATGATTGTTTCTTGTAAACATCCTAATCCTCAGTTTGAGGGGCAAACTAAGGGGAGACTTGGTAACAGCGAAGTTAGAAAGCTTGCTGATAGTGTTTTTTCTTCTGGTTTTGAAAGATTTTTACTTGAAAATCCTGATGAGGCAAAAATTATAATTAATAAGGCTATTCTTGCTAGTAGAGCACGTAATGCTGCTAGAAAGGCAAGGGAAATTACAAGAAAGTCTGATTTATCTACTACTAATTTCTTTGGAAAACTTTCTGATTGTAAGAGTAAAGATCCAAAGGTTTCAGAGATTTTTATAGTCGAAGGAGATAGTGCAGGTGGATCTGCTAAAAAGGGTAGAGATTCTATGACTCAAGCAATTTTACCTTTGAGAGGAAAGATTTTAAATGTGGAAAAGGCTAGACTTGATAGGGCTTTATCTAATGAAGAAATAAGGACTATTATTACTGCTTTTGGAACTGGTATTGGTAATGATTTCGATTTATCAAAGCTTAGATATGATAAAATTGTAATAATGACCGATGCGGATGTTGACGGTTCTCATATTAGAGTTTTACTTTTAACGTTGTTTTACAGATTTTTTAAACCTATTGTTGAGGGTGGTCATGTATATGCTGCTCAACCACCTTTATTTAGAATTATGCATGGAAAAACGAGAAAGTATGTTCTTAACGAGAACGAAAAGGATGTGTATTTAGAGAGTTTGCCTGAGAATGTAAGGGCTCGTGCTGAAATTGCTCGTATGAAAGGTTTAGGAGAAATGGATGCTGAAGAATTGAATGAAACAACAATGGATATAGAAAAAAGAGTATTAAGAAAGATTACTGTTGATGATTGTATGGCAGCAGATCAAATTTTCTCAAAATTAATGGGTGATGAGGTTGAACCTAGGAGAACGTTTATTGAGGAAAATGCTAAATATGTACAAAATCTTGATATTTAGGTGGTGAAATATATGGAAAAAAAAGAAAATGTTGAAAATGCAAAAAATGTAAATGAAGAAAATTTGGAGAAAGTTAATGTTGATGTTAATAAATTTAATGGCTATTTTCATGAGAGGGATAGTTTGGCTGAAAATAATATTGTAGATGAAGTAAAAACTTCTTTTTTGGAGTATTCAATGAGTGTTATTACTTCACGTGCATTACCTGATTTAAGGGATGGTTTAAAGCCTGTTCATAGACGTATATTATGGAGTATGTTTAACTCTGGATATACTCCTGATAAACCTCACAGAAAGAGTGCTAAGACTGTTGGGGAAGTAATGGGTAATTACCATCCACATGGTGATAGTTCTATATATGATGCAATGGTTAGAATGGCACAAGATTTTAATCAACGTTATTTACTTATTGATGGACATGGGAATTTTGGTAATATAGAGGGAGACGGAGCTGCAGCAATGCGTTATACTGAGTCTCGTTTGTCGAAGTTGTCTTTGGAACTTCTTAGTGATATTAGAAAAAATACAGTTGATATGACTAAAAATTTTGATGAAACTCTTGATGAACCAGTAGTTTTACCTAGTAGATTTCCTAATATTTTGGTTAATGGAACTATGGGGATTGCTGTTGGTATGGCAACTAATATACCTCCTCATAATTTAGGTGAGGTTATAGATGGATGTATTGCTTATATTGATAATCCAGATATTGATGTTTTGGGCTTGATGCAATATATAAAGGGTCCTGATTTTCCTACTGGAGGTATAATTCTTGGTAATTCTGGTATTTTAAGGGCTTATCAAACTGGTAAGGGTACTATTACTATTCGTAGTAGAGCAGAAATTGTTGAACACGGAAATCATTGTAATATAGTTATTACTGAAGTTCCTTATGGTGTTAATACAATGGATTTGAAAAATAGAGTTGCTGAACTTGTTAGGGACAAAGTTATTGAAGGTATTTCTGATTATCATACTGATTTAAAGAATGGTGTTAAGATTACAATAACATTAAAGAAGGATGCTAACCCTCAGGTTGTTCTTAATAATTTATATAAACATACTAATTTTCAAATAAGTTATGGTATAACTTTATTGATGATTGATGGAAAGACTCCAAGAACTTTAGGTCTTAAGGATATCATTTCTAAGTATATTGATCATCAAATGGAAGTAATTGTTAGAAGGACTAGGTTTGATTTAGAAAAGGATGAAAGACGTGTTCATATTTTAGAGGGATATAAAATAGCACAAGATAATATAGATGAGGTTATTAAGATAATTAAGTCTGCTACTAGTGATGTTGAGGCTAAAAATAATCTGATTTCTAGATTTGGTCTTACTGAAATACAGACTGATGCTATTTTGGAATTGAAGTTGCGTCGTTTGACTGGTCTTGAAAGGGAAAAAATTGAGTCAGAGCTTCAATCTTTATTATTGGAAATTGAGGAATTAAAAGCTATTCTTGCTAGTAATGATAAGGTTCTTGCTATTATTAAGAAAGAAATGCTTGAAATTAAGGCTAGGTTTGCTGATGAAAGAAGAACTTCTATTGATATGACGGCAATTGATTATATTGAGGATGAATCTTTGATTCCGGTTGAAAATATTATGGTTTCTCTTACTGATAAGGGTTATATTAAGAGATTGTTAACAAGTACTTATAGAGCTCAAAATCGTGGAGGTGTTGGCATTAAAGGAATGTCTACAAACGAAGAGGATTTTGTTAATAAGTTAGTTACTTGTTTAACTCATGATCATTTATTGTTCTTTACTAATTTTGGTAAGGTTTATAGGATTAAAGGGTATGAAATACCAGAATCTAGCAGACAGTCTAAGGGATTGCCTATTGTTAATTTATTGCCTTTAGAGAAGGGTGAATTTGTTAATTCTATTATTCCTATTGATCCTAATGAAGTGGATGATAGCAAGTGTTTAATTTTCTTTACTATGACTGGTCTTGTTAAAAGGACTCCTATTAAAGAGTTTGAATCTATTAGGAAGAACGGTAAGATTGCTATTACTTTGAAGGAAAATGATGAATTAATTAGCGTTAAGATGGCTTCTGGCAATGATGAGGTTATAATGGCTTCAGATAGTGGTAGAATGGTAAGATTTAATGAATCAGAGGTTCGTCTTATGGGTAGATCTGCTTCTGGAGTAAAGGGAATTGATTTGGTCGGTTCTAAAGTAATTGGGGCTGAGATTGTTAATCCTAATGAATATATTCTTGTTGTTACTTCTAATGGTTATGGTAAAAAGACTGATGTTAGTGAGTATCGATTAACTCATCGTGGTAGCAAGGGTGTTAAGGCTTTAAATATTACTGATAAAAATGGTTTAATTATTGCGTTTAAATCTGTTATTGGTAATGAGGATATAATTATTACTACTAATAATGGTATTGTAATTAGACTTGATATTAGCAAAATTTCAACTTTGAAGAGGAATACACAGGGTGTTAGATTAATGAGTCTAAAGGACGGACAATTAGTTACTTCTGTAACTGTTGCGTCGAAGGTTGATGTTATTGATTCGGATAATGAACAAGAAATTGATACTTAGGTATCTTTTTTTTGTTGAATGTTTGTTCGTTTTTTAAAATAACATTTTTTACAAATTGTTAATAAGTCTGTATTTTTGGTGTTTCACGTGAAACGTTTTGAGTTATTTTTATTGTGTTTATTGTTGATTATTATTTATATTTAGTTTCTTTATTTTATGTATATTAAGTTTTTTAATTAAAAAATATGGTTGACTATGCTTTAATTTTATTATATTATATATTTGTGCAACGCATATGTTTGAACTAGGTCAGGACCGGAAGGTAGCAGCCTTAAGAATCTTTGTGTGTGTGCACTTTTTTTTTAGGAGGATTTTATGAGATGTGATGAATATTATTTTGATTTAGCTTTAAAGGAAGCTGATTATGCTTTTAAATTACGTAATGTACCTGTTGGTGTTGTTATTGTTAAGGATGGAGTAGTTGTTTCTAAGGCTCATAATTTGAAGAATAGTAGTAATGTATCGGTTTATCATGCTGAAGTTTTGGCTATTATTAGAGCTTGTAGAAAGCTTAAAAGATGGATTTTGGATGATTGTGTTATGTATGTTACTTTGGAGCCGTGTGAAATGTGTATGAATGCTATTGCAGAATCTCGTATTAGAGACGTAAGATATTTGGTTTCTTCTAATTATTATGAAAATTTAAAAAAGAATTATAATTTGATTGATGATAAATGTTTTTGTTCTAATTCTGATTTAGCGAATAAATATAGAAAAAATCTGTATGATTTTTTTGATTGTATTAGGAATGATGTATAGATTATTTTTTAGAAATTGTTAATAAGTATGTTCAAAGATATGTTTCACGTGAAACATATCTTTGAATTTTATTATTAATTTTCATATTTTTAATATGGTTTTATATTTTATTTGTGTAATATGTTTTTTTTTAAATTTTATATTGATATTTGTGTTATATGTTATTTACTGATGATTTATTTTGTTTAATTTGTTAATTATGTCTTTTGTTTGTCATGAAAATATACTGATAATTATTATAAATTATTTCCCGGGAAATAATTTTATAGCGTAGCTTTTTTTTTATGGTATTCAATGTTTCACGTGAAACATTGAATCTAATTATTTTTATTTTGTAATAGATATGAATATTTTTTTTGTATTTTCTTATTTTTTATAAATTTGTTTAAATTTCCAGTGTCTTTTAAATAAAATTGTTTTATTTTTCCTTATAATTTATTATTGATTATAAAATTTTTAATACTATGTTTCACGTGAAACATAGTATTCTCTTTGAAATTTTGTTAAAATTATTTCCCGGGAAATAATTTTTGTTTTTCTTTGGGTGTTTAAAAATTCTGTGTTTATTTGTTTTTTTAATATGAATATGAAATATATTTTAGTATTGCTTATAATAGTTTAAGAAATAAATGATTGTTTTTGTGTTGCTTTATGCTTTTATTAATTTTGTTAAATTGTTAATAACTTTTTTGTTCAATGTTTCACGTGAAACATTGAGACATTATGCTTTTTCTTTGTTTTAGATTGTGTTATAATATTTTTATCTTTTGTGGGGTGATATTATCGGATATTTGGCTTTGTATAGAAAATATAGACCTGCTAAATTTAGTGATGTGGCGGGACAAAAACATATTGTAAAAATATTTGAAAATTCTATTAGTAATAATTGTCTATCTCATGCTTATTTGTTTTCTGGTCCACGTGGTACTGGTAAGACTAGTTTGGCTAAGATTATTGCTAAAACTATTAATTGTTTGAATTTGTCTGGTGTTTCGTTTTGTGATGAATGTAATAGTTGTTTGGCTTTTAATAGTAAAAATAATCCTGATATTATTGAGATTGATGCTGCTTCTAATAACGGAGTTGAGGAAATTAGAAGAATTCGTGATAGTGTTAGTTTAATGCCTAGTATTTCAAGGTATAAAGTTTATATTATTGATGAAGTTCATATGTTGTCTACTGGTGCATTTAATGCTTTATTGAAAACTCTTGAAGAACCTCCTGCACATGTAATTTTTATATTGGCTACTACAGAGTTTTATAAAATACCTGAGACTATTGTTTCTAGATGTCAGTGCTTTAATTTTGGTCGTATTTCTAATAATGAAATTGTTGAAAAGTTGAAGTATATTGTTGATTCTGAGAATATTAAGATTGATGTTAATGTTCTTGAGTTAATTGCTAAATATAGTGATGGTGGTTTGAGGGATTCTATTAGTATGCTTGATAAATTGACTTCATTTTCTTCGGATGTTTCTGTATCGGATTTTTATGCTTTAAAGGGTGTTGTTGATAATGAGTCTTTGTCTTCTTTAATTAGTTATATTTGTAAGGGTGATGTTTCTAATGTTTTGGGTCTTTTAAATGATTTTGAAGATAGTGGTAAGGATGTTGTTTTGTTGATTGAAAGTCTTATGTTTATGCTAAAGGATATGCTAATTGAATCGTATACTAATCCTAATGTAGAATATAATTCTGAATTAGTTTATGATTTAATTCTTAATTTAAATGATTTACATATTTTACTTAAAAAGAGTAGTAATAAAAAAATAATATTTGAGGTTGGAATGGTTAAGATTGTTAGTAAGTATTTTGTTAATAATAAAGACAATGCCACAAACAAAAGTTTGTTTTATTCTGCCGGTTCAAGTGGTGATGATATATTTATTAATGTTGATAATGATAAAGAAAGTAAAATTAATGATGATATTGATGTTAATACCAAAAGTAAATCTTTAAAAAGTGAAAAAAGTTTTATGAATAATGATATTGTGTGTTATAATAAGGATGTTAGAATTAACAATGCTTTTTCCTTAGCTGATAAAAGTATATTAAATGATTTACGTATTAAATGGGTGTTGTTTTCAGATTATGTATCTGATTCTGACATTTCATTGTTTGTTTCTTATTTATTAGATAGTACTTTGAGAGTTGCTGGTAAAAGTGAGTTGATTTTATCTGTTAAATATGATTCTGTTTTAAAAAATATTGATAATAATATTTCTTTGATAGAAAAGGTATTTAATGATGTTATGAATAGTAATTATAAACTTGTTTTTGTTAATGAATCACAATGGAATAACTTAAAAAATGAGTATATTGCAAATATTAAGAGTGGAAAAGTTTATAATTATATTGATGATGAAAATAGCAATAATAATGTTGTTGATTCTTTAAAGAATGATGATGAAGTTGATTGTACTTCTGATGTTATTTCTTTGTTTGGCAATGATGTTATTGAATTTAAGTAGGAGGGATATTATGAATATGCAGGCTTTAATGAAACAAGCTCAAGCAATGCAAAAAGAAATTACAAATATAAAAAAAGAAATTGATAATTCTGAGTTTGAAGGTAGTAGTTCTTTGGTTAATGTTGTGGTTAATGGGAAGAAGGAAGTTTTAAGTGTTAAAATTTCTTCTGATGCTTTTGATTTGAAGGATGATATTTCAATGTTGGAAGATATGGTTGTTCTTGCTTTGAATAATGCTTTTAATAAAGTTGATAGGACCACTAATGAAAAAATGGGCAAATATTCTAATATGATGTCAGGATTGATGTAGTATGTTTTTTCCTAAGAGTTTATCTGATTTAATAGAGTATTTCAAAAAATTTCCTGGTATTGGGGTGAAAACTGCTGAAAGATTGGCTTTTTCTGTTTTGGATTTCTCATTGGAAGATGTTGATGGTTTTGCTAAAGCTTTATGTAGTGTGAAGTCTGAAATAAAAGCTTGTAGTATATGTGGAACTTTAACTGATAATGATGTTTGTTTTGTATGTGCTGATAATTCGCGTAAAACTGATAGCATTTTGGTTGTTGAACATTCTAAAGATGTTTTTCTGTTTGAGAAAATGGGCAATTATAATGGTTATTATCATGTTTTAGGTGGTTTAATTTCTCCGCTTGATGAAGTTGGTCCTGATGATATTTCTATTACTGAGTTGCTTGAAAGAATTAAAAAGAATAAGGTAAAAGAGGTTGTTTTGGCTATTAGGTCTGGCATAGAAGCAGATACTACTTCATTGTATATTAAGAGATTATTAGAACGTGATGGGGTAGTAGTGTCTAGAATTGCTAACGGTATTCCGATTGGTGCAGAGATGGAATATATTGATGCTCTTACTTTGGAAACTGCTTTAAATAATAGAAAAGAAGTATTTTAATTTATTATAATCATATATTTTTTTGAGGTGTTTTTCTTGAAAAAATATGTGTGTTTATATGGCAAAAAATTGCTTTTGGCGCCTTTTATTTTATATGTTTATGATTTGATAATGGGCTCTTCAAGTTATTTTATTCCTATTAATTTAATAACTATTTTGGTTGTTGGTTTTTTGGATATTTTTGGTCTTTTGATTTTGATACTTCTTTTATTTATAGTATGAGAGGTGATTGATGTGCTTGAAGAATATAAAGAATCACAAAGTATTTTTTATAATTACATTGTTAATTCTGTTAATAATGATTGTATTTCTCATGCTTATTTAATTGAAACTAATGGAGTGTCGTATGGATTAAATTTAGCTGTTTCTCTTGCTAAATTTTTTCTGTGTAAAAATAATGATAAAAAAAAGGATAGAATAATTTATGAGGTTGATAGAGGCATTTATCCTGATTTGTATTTGATTGATAACGATAGTAGTGATATCAAAAAGGATGATATTTTAGATTTGAAAAAGAACTTTTCTTTGAAATCACAGAATGATAATTATCGTATTTATATTATTAATAATGCTAATTTATTGAATAGTGTTTCTTCTAACTCATTGCTTAAGTTTTTAGAGGAACCTGAAAATGATATTATTGCAATTTTACTTGTTGATAGTAGGTTTGATTTAATGGACACTATTGTTTCTAGGTGCCAAGTTTTATCATTAATTAATAATGGTTCTAGTTTGTCTAAATTAAATTGGAATAGTAATGGTTCTTCATTAAATTATGAAGATTTTGTTAATGAAGAAATTGCTTTTTTTGTTGATTTTTGTGTTAAGATGGATTTGAAAAATGAGTTTTTATTAATGAATGATTTTATAAAAAAAATAAAGGATAATTTATATGCTTTTTTAGTTGTTTCTCTTTATTTTTATTATGATATTTTTAATATGTATTATCAGAAAGATCTTGTTTTTTTGAATGGTTTTGTGAATGAAAAGCAAAAAGTGATGAAAAATAATTCCATTAATGTTATAATAAATAAAATTAATTTAATAAATTTATTTATTAACAAGTGTAATACTAATGTTAATAAAGACTTATTGATTGACGATTTTATTTTTAAAATGACTGGAGATGATTTTGATGATTGAAGTTTTTGGTGTTTGTTTTGATGATTGCAAGAAAATATATTATTTTTTACCGAATGGTAATGACTTAAAGAAAAATGATTTTGTTATTGCTAATACTGAAAAAGGAAAACGTTTTGGGGTTGTTTCTACTGATAAGATATGTATTCATAAGACTAGTGTTTCTTTTGAACCTGGAAAGATTATTAGGATTGCTACTAATCGTGATATTAAAACTAATGAGAAAAACATTAGAGATGCTCAAGCTGCGATTAATAAGGCTAATGGTTTTATTAAGCAGTTTAATCTTGATATGAAGATATTGGATGCTCATTTTAATTTTGATCGTTCACAATTGTTAATTAATTTTTTAGCAGATGCAAGGGTTGATTTTAGAGAATTAGCGAGAAAGCTTGCTTATGTTTATAAAACTCGAATTGAACTTAGACAGATTGGGGTTAGAGATAAGGCAAAATCTATTGGAGGTTATGGTCCGTGTGGAAGAAAATTGTGTTGTGCTTCTTTTTTGAATGATATAAATAGTGTTTCTATTAATATGGCAAAGAATCAAAATCTTGCTCTTAATCCTCAAAAAATTAATGGTACCTGTGGTAGGCTTATGTGCTGTTTAGGTTATGAAAATGATTTATATAATGAATATAAAAGTGATTTACCTAAAGTTGGTGAGACTGTTACTACTTCATCTGGTGTTGGTAAAGTTATTTATGTTGATATTTTTGAAAAAATGTATAAGGTCGAACTTGAAGATGGAAAAATTGTGGAAGTGATGAAATGAAATTGATAGTTGGAATTGGAAATCCTGATAAAAAATATAATCTTACTAGACATAATATTGGTTTTAGCATTTTGGATTATTATGCTAAATTTCACAATGTTAGTATTGATAAAAAAAAGTTTAATGGTTTATATACTGATTTTTTGGTTGATGGGGAAAAAGTGTTATTGCTAAAACCTCTTTCTTATGTTAATTTGTCGGGTACTGTTGTAAAGTCCTATGTTGATTATTTTAATATAGATATTTCTGATGTTTTAGTTATTAGTGATGATTTAGATATGGAATTTGGTAGAATTCGTCTTAGATTGTCTGGATCGTCTGGTGGTCATAATGGTCTTAAAAATATTGAAAATTGTTTAGGAACAAAAAATTATAAGCGCTTGAAGTTTGGAATATCGAATGATAAAGGTATGGATACAAAAGATTATGTTCTTGGAAAGATTTCAAAGTCTGAATTAGAAGTGTTTAATTCTTTGTTACCACTTACAGTGGATATTTTAGATGATTTTTTGAGGATTGATTTTATTAATTTAATGAATAAATATAATTAGAGGAGGATGGTACAGTGAATCTTTTAGAAAGAATTACATCTTTTTCTTATAAAAATAACATTAGTCTATTTGATTTGACTAATGAATTTTTTGCGTTAACGATTAATAATTTTTTTAATAAAAATGATGATGGAATTTTGATTGTTGTTCCTAGTTTATTTGAAGCAAAAAAAATTTATAATACTATTCTTAGATATAATGATGATTGTGTTTTATTTGAGTCAGATAATTTGTCTTTTATAAATGCTGATGCTGTTAGTCCTATTTTGAGGACTGAAAGATTTAGTGTTTTGAATTCTCTTTTGATTAATAATAAAAAAATAGTTGTTACAGATTTGGTTGGTTATTTGAAATATTTGCCTACTATTGATGAATATAAAAAACAAATTATTAGTATTTCTGTTGAATCTTCAATTTCAATGTCTCTACTTATTTCTAAATTAGTTGATTTGGGATATTCTAGAGAAGAATTGGTTGTAAAAATGGGAGATTTTGCTGTTAGAGGTTATATATTGGATGTATTTTTGATTGATAGTGAATTTCCTATTAGAATAGAGTTTTTTGGTGATGAAGTTGAGTCAATTAGATATTTTAATCCGGATAATCAACGTTCTGTCTCTAGTGTCTCATTTATTGATATTTATCCTTTTAATATTGATGATTATGATATTAATCAAAATATAAGCTCTTATATGGGTAACTGTTTTACTGTATTTAAGGATTATAATCAAATTAATGTTGCTTACAAAAATATGCTTGAAGAAATGACGTTATATAATAATGGTGTTTGTAAATTTTGTGATTTTAATTCTTTAAAACCTTCTAATGTACTTTTTTACAATGATTTTGATAGATATTCAATTAATTCTAATTTTTTTTCTTTTGGTGTTTCTGTACTTGATTATAATGGTACTAAAATTGAGGACTTGGTTAGATATGTTAAAAATTGCGTGACTAATGGAAAAACTGTTATTGTTTGTTTACCTAATGATAAAAAGTTGGATGATTTATTTGACTTTGATTATGTTTTATCTGATTTTTCTAACGTTTTTGAGAATAAAGTTAATGTTATTAATTTTTCTTTGGGAGAAGGTTTTTTAATTAACAATTATGTTTTTATTGGAGAAAAGGAATTATTTAATAAAGTTACAGTAAAGAAAAAGAATGTTAAATTTAAGTATTCTAAGAGGATAAGTGACATTTCAAAACTAAGTATTGGTGATTATGTAGTTCATGAAGCTTGTGGAATAGGTATTTATAATGGAATTAAGGTTATTAAAAAGAATGGTGTATTGGGAGATTATATTGAAATTCTTTATGCAAAAGGAGATAAATTATTTATACCTGTTTCTAAAATTGAACTTATTAGTAAGTTTTCTAGTAAAGAAGGTTATGTTCCTAAGGTAAATTCTTTGAATAGTAATGCATGGGAAAAGGCTAAAAAAAGAGTTAGTCAAAAGATAAGATATGAAGCTGAAAGGCTTCTTAGGGTTCAAGCTGAGCGTAAAATGAAAAAGGGTTTTTCTTTTGCTAAGGATAACGAGCTTTCGACGATGTTTGAAAATGAATTTATGTATGAGCCTACTGACGACCAACTTAGGGCGATTTCGGAAATAAAAATGGATATGGAAAGTGACGTTCCAATGGATAGATTGCTTTGTGGCGATGTTGGATATGGAAAGACTGAGGTTGCTTTTAGGGCTATGTTTAAAGCAGTTTTAAGTAATAAGCAAGTTATGTATCTTTGTCCTACGACTCTTTTGTCTAGACAACAGTATTTGAGTGCTATTGATAGGTTTAAAAATTATCCTGTTAAAATAGAACTTTTGAATAGGTTTGTGTCTTCTTCTAAAGCTAAAAAGATAATTGATGATTTTAATAATGGAAATATTGACATTTTATTTGGTACTCATAGAATTCTTAGTGATGATGTAAAACCTAAGGATTTGGGTCTTTTAGTTATTGATGAGGAACAACGTTTTGGAGTTTTGCATAAAGAAAAGATAAAAGAATATAAGAGTAATATTGATGTTTTAACACTTACTGCTACTCCTATTCCAAGAACTTTACAGATGACTATTTTTGGACTTAAGGATTTATCTTTAATTGAAACTCCGCCTAAAGATAGACATGCTGTTCAGACATATGTTATGGCGTTTGATAGGAATGTAGTTAGAGATATTATTTATAAAGAATTGTCTCGTGAAGGTCAAGTGTTTATCTTGTATAATAGGGTTGAAGATATTGAATCAAAAGTTAATGAAATAGAAAGGCTTGTTCCAGATGCAAGGGTTGTTTTTGCACATGGGAAAATGTCGAAGTTAGATTTGGAAAATACTATGAATGATTTTGTTCTTCATAAGTATGATGTATTGTTGTGTACGACTATTATTGAAACTGGTGTTGATATTCCAAATGTAAATACTCTTATTGTTTATAATTCTGATTGGTTTGGCCTTAGTCAGCTTTATCAAATAAGGGGAAGAGTGGGCCGAAGTGATAGGATTGCTTATGCTTATTTGATGTATGAAAAGAATAAAATTTTAACTGAAAATTCTATGAAAAGACTTCAGGTTCTTAAGGATTTTACTGAGCTTGGTAGTGGCTTTACAATTGCTGCGAGGGATTTATCTATAAGGGGTTCTGGTGATATTTTAGGTAGTGAACAGGCTGGTTATATTGATTCTGTTGGTATTGATTTATATATGAAGATGCTTAATGATGAAATTTTAAAATTGAAAGGCATAGATGTTCCTGATGAGGACGAAAAAGTTGCTAGTAATGTTTTAGTTAATAATCATATTTCTGATGGTTATGCTTTGGAAGATGATTTAAAAATAGAAATTCATAAGCTTATTAATAGTATTGATTCATGTGAAAAGTATGATGCTGTTTATGGTGAACTTATGGATAGATTTGGTAAGCTTAGTGATGAAATGATCTTATATATGAATAAGGTATTATTTGAAAACTCTAGCAAGAAGCTTGGCATTACTAAAATCATTGAGGATAGTTTGAGTATTTTAGTTGTGTTTAGTAATATAAAGTCTGATGCTATTAATTATGAGGATTTGATTGTTAAGGCACTTTCTATTAGCAATAGATTTATCTTTTCTTATAAAGATGGTTGCTTGCATATTAAAATTTTGAAAAAGAGCGGAATTGATCATCCAATAGTTTTATTTAATAGATTATTTAAAGAAATGTAGCTTTTAGCTATGTTTTTTTATGAATATTTTTCTTTATTTTAGGAAAAATAATTATGAAAGAGAGGAATTTTAATGAAAACTACGGGTGTTGTTAGAAGAATAGATGATTTGGGAAGAATAGTTATTCCTAAGGAAATTAGAAAAAGTTTAAGAATTAAAGATGGTGAATCTTTGGAAATATTTTTGGATAATGGGAATATAATTTTAAAGAGATATTCTGATTTTGATAGTTTTAAAACTTTTTGTGAAATGTATGTTGAAAGTATTTGTAATTCAACTTTGAGTAATGTTTTGATTGTTGATAGAAATGTAGTAATAGCAGGAGCGGGTGGTTTAAAAAAGGACTATATTGATTTAAGTATTTCTTCTTTTCTTGATAAGGCTATTAAGGATAGAATGAATTTGGTTTCTTTTGATAGGGTAAAAGTTAGTATTGTTGATTCAAGAATTGATTTTATTAGTTATGTTATATCTCCGATAATTGTTAATGGTGATGCAATTGGAGCAGTTGTTGTTTTTTCTAATGATTCTGAATTAGATGTTGTTGATGAGAGAATTTGTGTTTCTTCTGCTATGTTTTTGAGCAAATATGTTGAATTATAATATTAGTTATGCTATAATTTTGATTGTAAATGTATTGATGAAAAGTTAGAACAATTTTTTAATTATAGAGAATTTGTGGTTGGTGGAAACAAATATTAAGAGTTGTTTGGTATGATTTTCTGAACTGGATATCCCGCGTAACTGCGTTATAGGAATGAGTTTGTATATTTTATACATAATTAAGGTGGTACCACGGAATATTTCGTCCTTAGAAATATTTCGTTTTTTTAATTTAGGAGGTTATATTTATGAAAGAAAAGTTTTATATTAGTACTGCAATAGCTTATACTTCTGGAAAACCTCATATTGGTAATACATATGAAGTTGTTTTGGCTGATGTTATTGCTAGGTATAAGAGGTTTCAAGGTTATGATGTTTATTTTCAGACTGGTACAGATGAGCATGGACAAAAAATAGAGCAGAAGGCACATGATGCTGGTGTTACTTGCAAGGAATTTGTAGATGATGTTGCGTCAGAAATAAAGAATATATGGGATGTAATGAATACTAGTTATGATAGGTTTGTTAGGACCACTTCAGATGTTCATGTAGAAAAGGTTCAAAAAATATTTGAGAAGTTATATGAAAAGGGTGATATATATAAAGGCGAATATAAGGGTCTTTATTGTACTCCTTGTGAATCTTTTTGGACTGAGACACAGCTTGTTGATGGAAAATGTCCTGATTGTGGTAGAGAAGTTACAGAAACTAGTGAAGAATCATATTTCTTTAGAATGAGTAATTATGCTTCATGGTTGGAAAATTATATATTGGAGCATCCTCATTTTATTCAGCCGGAGTCTAGAAAAAATGAAATGATTAATAATTTTATAAAACCTGGTCTTGAGGATTTGTGTGTTTCTCGTTCTTCTTTTAAATGGGGTATTCCTGTTTCTTTTGATGATAATCACGTTATTTATGTTTGGATTGATGCCCTTACTAATTATATTACGTTTTTAGGTTATAATCCTGATGGTGAATCTAGTGATGAATTTAAAAAATATTGGCCTTGTGATATTCATTTAATTGGTAAGGATATTTTGCGTTTTCATACTATTTATTGGCCTATCATATTGAAAGCACTTGATTTAGAACTTCCAAAACAAATATTTGGTCATCCATGGATGTTGTTTGGCAATGATAAAATGAGTAAGAGTAAAGGTAATATTGTTTATGCTGATGATTTGGTTAATGAATTTGGTGTTGATGCTATTAGATATTACATGGTTCATGAAATGCCATTTGCTTCTGATGGGACTTTTACTAGAGATCTGCTTATTGATAGTATTAATGCTAATCTTGCAAATGTTTTGGGAAATTTAGTTAATAGAACTATTGGAATGATTAATAAATACTTTGATGGTATAGTTTGTAATAAGGATGTTTTGCTTGATGAGGATAGAGATTTGATTGATTTGGTGTTGTCAATTAAGAATATTGTTGATGATAAAATGAATAATTTACGTGTTGCTGATTCACTAGATGCAATATTTGATATTTTTAGAAGATGTAACAAATATATTGATGAAACTATGCCATGGATGCTTGCAAAGGATGAAGCTAATAGTGATAGGCTTTCTACTGTTTTGTATAATTTAATTGAGTCTATTAGATTTGGTGCAGTTTTGTTGCAACCTTTTATGCCTGATACTAGTAAGAATATATTGGATCAGATTAATACTGATATTTGTTCTTTTGATAGTTTAGATAAATTTGGTTATTATAAATCTAATACTAGGTTGAATGAAAGTTTTGTTCTTTTTAAAAGAATTGATAAATAATGTGTAAAAAGAGAGTGTCAAATGATTAGAAATTCTCTTTTTTTTGTTGGTTTTTGTCGTTTTGTGTTTTATAATTTAATTGTAGTAGAAAATAACAGATAAAAAGGAGATAATTATGATAGCAGAAATTTTAAAGAAGTATGCAGTAATTATGTGTGTTGTTTTTATACTAGTAATGGTTTATTTGACTAGTGTGCGTGCGCCTATAGATGTGTTTTATTTTTTGGCAATGCTTTTGGGCGTATATGTTTTTGCAAAAGATATAGATATAGATGCGTAAGCGTCTTTTTTTTGGTATAATTTTATGGGAGGTAATTGTTATGTTTGATACGCATTTGCATTTAGTTAATGAGGGATATTCTGATTTGGATAAGATTATAAATGATGCGAAGGATGCTGGTGTTTTGTATTTAATACTTGGTGGTTGTTCTAAAAGTGATAATATTTCTAGCATAGAGCTTTGTAAAAATTATAATAATTTATTTTTAACTCTTGGGTATCATCCAAGTGAAGTAGATGATTTGATGGATAACGATTTGTTGTTGCTTGAAAAGCAAATTATTGATAATAAAGATAAAGTTGTTGGAATTGGGGAAATTGGTCTTGATTATCATTATGGCAAAGATAATAGGAATTTACAAATAGAACTTTTTCAAAAACAAATACTTTTGGCAAAAAAATATGATTTACCGGTTGTTATTCATACTAGGGATGCGATTTCTGAAACTTATGATATATTAAAGGATAGTGAGGTTAAGGGTGTTATACATTGCTTTTCTGGTAGTTTAGAAATGGCTAAAAAGTTTATTGAACTGGGGTTTTATTTAGGAATTGGTGGTGTTGTTACTTTTTCTAATAGTAAGCTGGGAGATATTATAAAGGAAATTGACTTGTCACATATTGTTTTAGAAACAGATTCCCCTTATTTATCACCATTTAGGGGTATGAAGAATGAACCTAAAAATATTAGGGTAATTGCAGAAAAAATTGCTGATTTAAAGGGGATTTCTGTTTTTGATGTAGAAAAAATTACCAGTGCTAATGCAATTAGTTTATTTGACTTAGAAACAAAAATATGATAGAATTTTGTTAGTTGAGGTGATTTTTTTGAATCATAAAAGAAGTAAAAAGTTTAAAGTACTAATGTCTTTATTTTTTATATTTGGTTTAGGATTAATTTCTATTGGGAGTTGTCTTATATATACATTTAAAAAAGATGTTAATAGTATAAAAATAGAGAATGATAATTCTGAGTTGCTTAAGTATTCTATTTTAAAGAATGGGCAGTCAGAATTGTTAGAGAAAGAGTTGAAGCCTGTTTTTTATAATTCTGTTGCTAATGCTGTTTTTAATTCTAAGAAGTATCCTACAAGTTTTAAAGCTAAGTTAGTTCATTATGGTCCTGATTGTGCTTCTTGTAGTGGTCGTCTTGGTTGTAATGGACAAAATGCAAAAAATGGGAATATTTATTATAATGATAAAGAGTATGGGAAAGTTAGAATTGTTGCAGCCTCTTCTATGTTTCCATGTGGCACTATATTAAAGATGCATGTAAAGGCTTATAATAATATGTATGTTATTGTTCTTGATAGGGGTGTTGATTCGTCGATGGTTGATTTGCTTAAGGAAAGTCAAAGGTCTAAGTCTCCAGTTAGAACAGTTAATAATGTAGTATTCGACATTGTTCGATATGGATATTAAATCAATGGTTTTATAACTATTGATTTTTTTTGTAAAATTTATTAAAAATATTAAAAATATCTTGCAATCTTGTTCAAAATATATTATTATGATTATAGTAAAGGAGGTTAAACATAATGGAAGAAAATAATTCTAAGAAAATTTTATTGACAGTTTTAGGAGTTGCAATTTTAGTTGTTGCAGTGGTAGGTATTTCATTCGCTTTATTTACTATGAGTGGTGAAACTAAAGCAAATACTATTACTTCTGGTTCAATAACAATGAGTTTCTCTGAAGTTACAAATGGAATAAGTATCACTGATGCTTTACCAATGGATGAAGCTACTGCTTTGACTACTTATGCAGATAAATACTTTGAATTTTCAGTTTCAACTACTGCTAATAATTTAAATGTTCCATACACTGTAACTGTTGAAAAAACTAAGGGTGATTTGACTGATGATCAAATAGGAATTAATCTTCAAGAAAAGAGTGGTAATGATTGGGTTAACAAAGTCACTAATAATACTAAGGTTAGTGGATTAACTGCTTATAATGGTTCTGCAACTGCTAAGCAATTATTAAAAGTTGATTCAAACACTGGCACTACTGCTGGTAAAACAGATACTTATAGATTAAGAATTTGGATTGATAAAGCACAAGATTATAGTGCTGTACAAGGAAAATCTTATTCTTTAAGAGTTGATGTTTATGGTAATGTTTAAAATATGAAAGGAGTTAAATAAAATGGAAAATAATAAAACAATGGTTTTATCTATCTTAGGTGTTTTAGTATTAGTTATTGCTGTAGTTGGTGTTTCATTCGCTATGTATACTTTCTCTGCAACAGGAACTAGAGAAAATACAATTAGTACTGGTTCAGTTTCATTAACATTTAGTGCTGATCAACAACAATTATTTGCACTTGATAATGAATATATAAAAACTGATGCTCAAGGTTTAGCAAGCGAAGGTAAATCTTTCTCTTTAACTTCTGCATTAAATGGTACAATGAATGTTGCATATGAAATAGGTTTTACAGAAGTAACACAAGATAATACCAATTTAACAGATAGTTTAGTTATGGTTAATATTAAAGATAATAATGATAACTATTTAATGGGTAGTGCAAGTGCTGGTGCTACTATTAATTCTGTTAAAGCTAATGTAGGATTTGATCAAACTGCTATTGATAATATGATTACTGGCAATGCAGCTGCTTCTACTGGAAAAGTTTTAGCTAATAGTTTCTTATTAAATGAATATGTATTTGATAAGGGTACTATTAATGGTACTACTGGTGTTAATAAAACTTATACTATAAAAGCATGGATTTCTGATCAATACCAATTAAAAGGTGGAGAAGCTAGTACTGCTAATAATACTTATTGTACAGTTAATGATGCTGTTGATAGTTCTATAAAAACTGCTGAAGCTTGTAAAGCTGCTAAAGGTACTTGGACACAAGAAAAAGCTACTACTGCTGAAACATTTAGTTTTAAAATCAAAGTTTCTGCAACTCAAGTTTAATTTTGAGTTTTGTTAAACAAGCATTTTGCTTGTTTTTTTTTTACACTTTTTCAAATAATTTATAAAAACTTCTTTAAAAAAGTTGATATTTGTGGTATTCTAATGTTAGTAAGATAATAAGTGGGTGAATTGTATGAATGACAAAAAGAATAATATTGAGAATGAAATTTATACAAATGCTGATAATTTGAAAATTGCTGATGATGTAGCTCTAGAAATACTTCATCCTGAAGAAAAAAATAGAAGAACTTTTATTTTTTTAGTGTTGATGTTATTGGTTCTTTTGACATCTCTTATTTCATTTATATGTTTTTCTATGGCTGATCGTTTTAATGATGTTAAGGATAATACGATTACGACTGGTTCTGTTGTTTTTTCTTTTAATGATAGTAGAAATTATATTAATATGATTAATGTTTATCCTATATCAGATGATGTTGGCATGAAATTAAATGGTAAAGGTGAGATGTATGAGTTTTCAGTTTCTGAAAAATATTATGGAAAACCTCATGGTGGAAAGAAAAAAAAATATGCTAATTATGAAGTTTCTTTGATTTTAGATAAGAAAAATACTATTTCTCCTCAGCATATTAAGATTTACTTGCTTAAGAATGGAAAAGAAGTAAAAATTAATAATAAAAAAATTAATAGAGTTTTTGATTTGCCTAAGAGTAAAGTTAGAAAAAATGGGTATACTTTAATTAGAAATAGAGTAGATAGAGATAGTTATGATCAATATGTGTTTAGAATGTGGCTTTCAACTGATTATAAGGTTGATAACGTTTCCAGAGTTTTTAAATGCTATATTGGTGTTGATAGTTATTAAAGAAAGGATTGGTAGTTGTGAAAAAAGGTTTTAAGTTGTTTTTAAAAGTTATTACTTCAGCATTGTTTGTTCTTCTTTTGATGGTTATGGTATTTTTACTTGTTTATGTAGTTAGGGTTAAATTACTCGCTAATAATAATGATTTGGGGGAAGTAAAAGTTAATTTTTACACCATTTTGTCTCCTAGTATGTATCCTACAATAAAAGCGGGGGATATAATTGTAACTTATAAGAAAGATAATTACTATAAGGGAGATATTATTACTTTTGTGTCTTCTTCTAATATTAGTTATGGGAAAACAATAACACATAGGATACATTCGACTCCAGTAGAAGTTGATGGGCAAATGCAATATATTACTAAGGGGGATAACAATCCTTCTCCTGATTCTTCTCCTGTAGCTTCTTCTAATGTTCTTGGTAAAGTTCTTTTTAAGATTCCCAAAGCTGGATATATTCAACAATTTTTACTTTCTAAAGTTGGGTGGGTCAGTGTCATTTTAATACCATGTCTTGGTGTTGTTATTTACGATATTTTAAAAGTGTTTAAGATAGCAGGTAGAAAAACTAGGACAATTATTAGAAAAGATGATAGGACAAAAAAGGCTAGGAAAGATTTGCTTGATGCTTTAGATGATGAAAAGGAGGAAAAATAATGATTAAAGATTTTTTGAATCTCTTTGGTAATATGATAATTATGATTGGAATTATTATGGCTTCTTTCTTGTTGCTTATAAATCTATACCATTATAGAGATGTTTCGCATACTTATTCAGTTGATTTTGATAATAATAGTAATGTTGTTGAAATGAAAAAGAATATAGAAAAATCTGAAAAATTGCTTTCTAAGAGTAATACGAGCTCAGTTGCTACTTCTGTTAAAGGAAGTATAGATAAATGTATTGCTACTTTTAAAAATTCAGATATTTATAAAAATTCTGGTGCTGTTAATTATAAATATTATAATTCTTATAATGATAATCATTATATGTATTCAGATATTAATAGAGAATGTAATGCATTGCTTAATTCTAATTTAAAAATTCAAGTTGTTCTTGATAATTCTGCTAGTAAGAGTTATGATTCTATGTATTCTGTTTATGAAAAGAATTTTAATTATGCTTATTCTAATGCTGAGTACTTATATAATAAATCTTTGAATACTAATTCTTATTCATTTTCTAGTGATATTAATAAGCTTACTGTGTTTGATGATTTAAAGAATGATTTTGTACTTACTGTTAATAATTATAAAAACGTATCTTCTTTAATTTTGGATTTGGCTATTTGGTATTCTTCTACTTTTGGAGGTGTTTCTAATGAGTAAGGTTCTTTCTAAGTTTTTATTTCTTTTGAAATATATTTTGCTTTTAGTAGCATTTGCTTTGGTTTTATATGGAATGTTAGCTATGTATGGAAGATTAGATAAAAAAATTACTGATGCAATTTCTACATTTATTCCATTTATTATAGTATTTTTGATTTTTGTAGTAAATTTATTTGTTGGTAGAAAATATTGTAGCGAATCTCTTTTGCTTAATTTTGGTTCATTTTTAATACTTTTAGTTATATGTCTAATATGTCTAAGAGCTCAATTTGATAAGAATATGATTGTTTATTATAAGTATGGTATTTCATATAATGCTGCTTTTCTAGCTGATAATTTAGCCTCGATTAAGTCGATGTTGTATTTACTTTCTGGTTCTAATGTCTTGTTTATTATTGCTTCGTTTTTTGATAAGAAAAAGAAAAATAAGGCAATTTCAGATGCTGTAGAGGAAAAAAGTAATTGATTGTGTAAAAAAGTAATCAATTGCTTTTTTATTTCAAAAAAAAATGTTATTATAAGTGTGGTGATTTTTTATGTTGAACGAATTTAGTTTTAAGAAAAAGTACGGTCAAAATTTTTTAATTGATAAGAACATTATAAATAAAATAGTTAATAGTATCGATGTCTTAGATAATTCTCTAGTTGTTGAGATAGGTTGTGGTGATGGGATGCTAACTAGTGAATTGTGTAAGAAATTTAAATTTGTGTTGGGTTATGAGATAGATTTGGATGTTAAAGATCGACTTTTTTCTAAAATTAATTCTTTTTCTAATTTTAAAATCATATTTGATGATTTTTTGAATAGAGATGTTGTTTTGGATATTAAAGATTTTGATTTGGATAATTTATATGTTGTTTCTAATCTTCCATATTATATTACAACTGCGATTATTGAAAAATTGATTGTTTCTGGTTTGAAGTTTAAACTCATGATTTTTATGGTTCAAAAAGAGGTTGCTGATAGATTTACAGCTAAAGTTGGCACTAAGGAATATAATTCTTTAACTGTTTTTTTAAATTATAAATATGATGTTAAGAAATTATTTGTAGTTAATAGGAAATGTTTTTATCCTGTTCCTAATGTTGATAGTGCAATTGTAGCTTTTACTTCAAATAATAAGAAGTATAGTGTTGATAATGAAGATTTGTTTTTTAGAGTTGTTAGGGATTGCTTTAAATTTAAGAGAAAAACAATCAAAAATAATTTAAAAAATTATGATTTAGATGCAATAGAAAGAGTTTTACTAAAACATGGCTTTGACCTTAGTGTGAGAGCGGAACAACTTAATATTCAGATATTTTGTGAAATAGCTAACGAATTGGCTAAGGATTGAATTGTTACTTTTTTTGACTTTAATTAATATTTATAGTATACTTATCGTAGTGAATTTGTATATTTATTTTATATAAAGTGAGGTGAATACTGAATTTTTTCAGTTATATTATGGCAAGAAAAAATAATAAGAGAAGTTCTAATGTTAAAAAGATAAGTGCTCGTGGTGATTTAAAGATTAAACAAAAGAGAAGAAATACAATTTTTTTAGTTATTTTTTTGATTTTTTTATTAGTTTTTTTATTTAGTATATTTAAAATTTTGTTTTGGGCAAGTGATAATAAAGCTATTGATGATGTTGTTGAATCTATTAATAATGATACTAAGGTGAATGAAATTAAGGATGATGAGGCAACTGAAAAGGTTGATTCTAAGGGCGAAAGTAAAAAGAGTGACTATTGGTATTTTATTAAAATGCCTTTAATAGATGTTGATATTACTAAATTAAAGGCTAAGAATGCTGACACTGTTGGTTGGATAAATGTTAATAATACTAATATTAATTATCCGTTTGTTCAAAGTAAGAATAATAAATATTATTTAACTCATGCATTTGATGGAAGTGTAAATGAGGCTGGGTGGGTTTTTCTTGATTATAGAAATGATAAGAATTTATCTAATAGAAATAATATAATTTACGCTCATTCTAGGCTTGATAGAACTATGTTTGGTTCTTTGAAGAAAGTTTTAAATAGAGAATGGTTTGAAAATAGAGATAATCGTGTAATAAGAATTTCTAATGAGAAAGAGAATACAATGTGGCAGGTTTTTTCAGTTTATACTGTACCTGAGGAGACTTATTACATAACAACTGATTTTGTTAGTGATAAAGATTACTTAAAATTTTTGAAAAAGATTAAGAAAAGAAGTATTTATAATTTTGATGCAAATGTTTCTAGTGATAGTAAGATCTTAACGCTAAGTACTTGTTATTCTGATAATAACAGAGTGGTTGTGCATGCTAAGCTAATAAAGAGAAGTGCTAGATAATTGTTATTTTATTTTATTTTGAGCATATAATTTTTTGGAGATGATTATATGCTTTTTAATATTGGTGATTTGGTTACAAGAAAATCTTATAATAATGATACAGTTTTTAAGATAATTAATATTAATGATGATGTTGTTATGTTGAAAGGGCTTAATGTTAGACTGGTTGCAGATGCCTTTGTAGACGATTTGGTTCATTGCGAAGATTGTGAAAATGATTTGGTTTTAGACGATGATGATTTGACTGATAGAATGATTTCTTTTTCTGATTTAAATAGGGATGAATATTTTTATTTGCCTGGGAAAGTTTTGCATATTGATGCTGATAATGATTATTTAAAACGTTGTATGCAGTTATATAATAAACTTAATATTTTGTCGTATGGTGCAGTTATTAGTGAAAAGGATATGCCTAATCAAATTATAGATCATTTAAAGGAAACAAGACCAGATATTTTAGTTATTACAGGGCATGATGCTTATTATGATAAGGATAATGTTGATTTTTTAGATAATTCTAATTATAAGAATAGTAATAACTTTGTAAATACTTTGATAAATGCTAGGAAGTATGAAAATGATCATGAAAAACTTATTATAATTGCAGGGGCGTGTCAATCTAATTATGAACAGTTGATAAAAGCTGGTGCTAATTTTGC
Organism: uncultured Bacilli bacterium; assembly: GCA_934096805.1. GTDB lineage: Bacteria > Bacillota_I > Bacilli_A > RF39 > UBA660 > JAEDJI01. The sequence goes on from CAKOMW010000001.1 coordinate 224,904, forward strand.
TAGTAGTCCTAAACGTATAAATATTCATGCACTTGATCCGGCGATTGTAGCTAGTAGTGTTAGTTTATCTAATAGAGGTAAGCCTATTGACTTAATAAATATTTTAAAAAAGACTAAGTATGGTACCGATGGTATGGGTGGTATTATAACTAATGGTACAATGTATGTGGGGTATCCTAGATGACAATAGATAAGATACGAGAATATATTGATAGTAATACATCAAAAAAAATATTATTTAGAGTTAATGGCTCAAGGAATCAAATTGAAGAGTTTTATGGAATTATTGTTGCCGTATATAAGTCAATTTTTTTAATAAGGACTGAAAATGGTTTGATTAAATCTTTTTCTTATTCTGATGTTTTGATTGGAAATATAGAAATTGTAGAAATTTCAATGTAAATTATTGTAAATATGTGTTGCTTTTTTATCTTTAATAATATAAAATTATATTTAGGAGCGGTTTGCTTCATAAAAGGAGGAGCTTAATAATGAAAATTACATCTGTAAATGTACGTAAAGTTGAAAAAGAAGGATCTCGCATGAAAGGAATTGCTTCAGTTTTAATAGAAGACTGTTTTGCAATTCATGATATCCGTATTATTGAAGGAGATAATGGTTTGTTTATAGCTATGCCAAGTAGAAAGACTTCAAATGGAGGTTATCGTGATATAGCACATCCTATTAATCCTGAAACTCGTGCATTATTTGAAGAAGCTATTTTAGAAGCATATAAAACTGCTGAATAATAGTATTTAACACACTTTATGTGTGTTTTTTTCATATTTGTTTACATTTTTTCATAAAATTCATTGGGAGGAATATTATGAAAGAAAATATAAGTGGTAGTCACAGTATTAGCATTAATGAAAGAAAAAATATTTATATTAATGGTGTAATCAAAATTGATAGTTTTGATGAAGAGGAATTCTTATTAGAAACAAATCAAGGTTATTTGGCTATTAAAGGTGAAGGATTAGAGTTAATAAGGTTAGATACTAAGGATGGTGTTGTTTCTATTAAGGGATTGATTATAAGTATGAGTTATATTGAGGATTTGAAAAAGCCTGTGAAACAAAGTGGATTTTTTGAAAAAGTATTTAAATGAGTTTAAGAGTACAAGTAGTTACATTTTTATTTTTATTTGTTTATGGTTTTATTTACTTTTTAGTTTTTTGGTTTTTTAGGAGAAAATTACTTTATTTTAATTTTGTTTTAAGATTTTTATATAATTTATTTTTTATGTTGTTTATGGTTTTTATTTTTTTGTTTTTTTTGATAAGAATTAATAATGGAATTTTAAATTGTTATTATTTATTATTATTTGGAAGTGGTTTGTTTTGTTCGTTTTTATTTTATAGATCTATTTATAGACACTTAAAGTGTAAACTTTAGTGTTTTTTTGTCAATTTGATTGAATTTTACTTTACATTTTGTTATCATTTATGGTAGAGGTAGGTGATTATAATATGGCTCGCAAACAAAAAAGAGTTAAAAGAAATTTTAAGCGAATTTTTTTAGTTACTGTTTTATGTTTGACTGTTAATTTTTTTGTAATTACCTATATTGTTAATGTATTCAAAGATGTTGTTGAATTGAAAAAAGAAAAGGAAGAGCTTGCTGTTACACTTGATGATCTAAAAGAAAAAGAAAAAGTGTTAAAATCTGAAGTTAATAAATTACAAGAGCCTGATTATATTGCAAAATACGCTAGAGAAAAATTCATGTATTCTGGTGATGGGGAATACATTATTAGGATCAAATAATAACAATGTTATTATTTTTTTAGTTGTCTTTTTTTGAGAATCAATGTATTATATTTGAAAGTGGTGATTGAAATGAACGAGGTTTTTAATTATTTAGATAGGTTGTTATGTTTAGATGATGTTGTTGTTTTAGGATGTTCTGGTGGTCCGGATTCTATGGCTCTTCTTAATATTTTGCTTTATTATAGAAAGAAAAAAAATATATCTATTATTTGTTGTCATGTAAATCATAATGTTAGAGATGAAAGTTATAATGAGATGAATGCATTAGAAGAGTTGTGTGCTAAAGAAAAAGTGTGCTTTGAAAAGATGATAATTGAAAAATATGGTGATGATAATTTTGAAAATGAGGCTAGGAATATTAGGTATACCTTTTTTGAAGATGTTGTTAATAAATATAATGCTAATTATTTAATGACTGCTCATCATGGTGATGATCTTATTGAAACTGTTTTGATGAAAATAGTTAGGGGATCTAATTTGTCTGGATATGGTGGATTTAAAATGGAAGTTGATAAAGAATCTTATAAAATAATTAGGCCTTTGATTTTTGTTACTAAGGATGATATTATTAATTATAATTTAGAGAACGATATTGATTATTTCATTGATAAGACTAATTTTTTAGATATTCATACTAGAAATCGTTATCGTAAGACTGTTTTGCCTTTTTTGAAAAGTGAGGACAAAAATGTTCATAAAAAGTTTCTGAAATATAGTAATACAATTATGATGTATGATGATTATATTAATAAGCAAATGGAAAGTATCATTTGTGATATTTATAATGATGGATGTCTACATATAGATAAGTTTCTGAAATTGGATGATATTTTTAAGATTAAGATTTTATATATTATGCTAGAAGATTTTTATCAAGATGATATGATTTTAATTAACGATGTTCATATAAATTTAATAATGAATTTTATTTCTTCTAAAAAGGTTAATGGGTATGTTAATTTACCAAATAATGTAAAGGTTGTGAGGGAGTATAATAATTTGTTTGTTAATTTTGAAACTGGTCAAATAGATCAGTATGAAATTGAAATTGGTGATAATGTTATTCTTCCTAATAAAATGATTATTGAGAGAGTTTCGTATGCACTTGAAAATGGTAATAATATCTGTAGATTAAAAAGTGATGATATTTTGTTACCGCTTATAGTTAGAACAAGAAGGTCTGGGGACAGAATGGTAATTAAAAATATGAATGGTTCAAAAAAAGTAAAGGATATTTTTATTGATTGCAAGATTCCTTTAGAGAAGAGAGATGATTGGCCTATTGTTGTTGATTCTAATGATACTGTTGTTTGGATACCGGGTTTAAAAAAATCTAACTTTGATATTCCAAAAAATAAAAAATGTGATATAATATTAAGGTATAACTTTCAAGGGAGGGAAAATAATGAAAAATAATGTTAGAAAAAATGCTTTTCAGTATATATCTATTCTCGTGTTTTTTGTGTTAATTATAGTTTTAGTTAATACTTTTTCTTCTAGGGAACATGAGTTTACGTATGATGAGTTTATTAGTAATTTAGAAAAGGGTAATGTTACTGAACTTACAGTTGTGCCTCGTGCAAATTCTTCAGTTTATGAAATAAATGGTAAGTTATCTGGATATAAAGAAAAAGAAACTTTTGTTGTTAATATTCCTTATTCGGATAATTTGATTTCTAATGTTATGAGTATTTCTGAAAAGAATAATTTAAAGGTTAAAACTAATAAGAATCCTGAGAATAGTTCTTTGCTTGTAATATTAGTAAATGTTTTACCTTTTGTTGTATTGATTGGTTTGGCTTTTTTCTTTTTATCAAAGCAAGTAGGAGGAAGTTCTAAATCATTTGATTTCGGCAAGAGTAAAGCAAAATTGCATTCTGATGATGATAAGGTTACTTTTGATGATGTAGCTGGACTTACTGAGGAAAAGATTGAAGTTAAGGAATTGATTGACTTTTTGAAAAATCCAAAGAGGTTCCAAAAGTTAGGTGCAAGGATTCCAAAGGGTATTTTACTTGTTGGGCCTCCGGGTACTGGTAAAACGTTGCTTGCTCGTGCCGTAGCTGGTGAAGCTAATGTTCCTTTCTATTATATAAGTGGTTCTGACTTTGTGGAATTGTTTGTAGGGGTTGGTGCAAGCCGTGTTAGGGATATGTTTAAACAAGCTAAACAAACTGCTCCATGTTTAATATTTATTGATGAAATTGATGCAGTAGGACGTCAAAGAGGAACTGGTCTTGGTGGTGGTCATGATGAGAGAGAACAAACTTTGAACCAGTTGCTTACTGAAATGGATGGTTTTGGTGCGAATGAAGGAATAATAATAATTGCTGCTACTAACAGACCGGATGTGCTTGATCCTGCGCTTCTTAGACCAGGTAGGTTTGATAGACAAGTTACTGTTTCTCTTCCAGATATGAATGAGCGTAAGGAAATATTAAAGGTACATGCTAAAAATAAGATATTAGGTAGTGATGTTACTTTAGAGAATTTAGCAAAAAGAACTTCTGGTTTTTCAGGAGCAGATCTAGAAAATTTATTAAATGAAGCTGCGCTTCTTGCTGTTAGACGTAATAAGGATAAAATTACTATGAAAGAGGTTGATGAAGCTCATGACAGGGTTTTAATGGGTCCTGCTAAAACTTCGAGAAATGTAACGACTAATGATAAGAAAATAACTGCTTATCATGAGGCTGGGCATGTTGTAGCTGGTTTAAAATTAGAGCAATCAAATATTGTGCAAAAAGTTACTATCATTCCTAGAGGAATGGCTGGTGGTTACACTAATATTCAAAGTGAAGAGGAAAAGATGCATACTACTAAGCATGAATTGTTAGAAACTATTTCTACTTTACTTGCTGGTAGAGTTACTGAAAATTTGGTATTTGATGATATAACAACTGGCGCTTCTAATGATATAGAACGTGCAACTAAAATTGCTAGAGCTATGGTTTGTGAGTATGGAATGAGTAGCCTTGGACCTATGCAATTAGAACAAAATGAATCTAGTGTGTTCTTAGGTAGAGATTATAATAAGTCACGTAATTTTTCTGATCAAGTTGCATTTGAAATAGACAAAGAAATTAGAAAAATAATTGATGAATGCTATAAGAAAACTGAAAAGATTATAACAGATAATATGAATCTTGTAACATTGATTGCTGAAAATCTTGTTGAGTATGAAACTCTTACTAAAGAACAAATCGATTATCTAGTGAGTCATGGAAAAATGAAAGAACTTGATGTTTCTGATGATAGTGATACTGATAACAACGATTTAACATTGGAAGAGCTTAAGGATATTGCAAAAGAAAAGGGAATAAAAGGTTATTCTAAAATGAATAAGAATGATTTAAAAAAAGAGTTAGGAATGTAAATTCTTAACTTTTTTTTATTTTGTTGAAAATTGATTTTTTGTTGCATTTTTGGTGTCAAAATGTGTTTTTTCTCTAGGGGAATTTTCGCTTGTGATACTTTTTTTGCATTTGAATTTTAAAAAAGTGCCATTTTACATGTGATCTAAAATAGTTTATATTGATAGCAAGGGACAAGTTTGTGATTTTTGTTCTTATACTCGGGTACTTATATTTTTTATTTGGGAGGGATGTGTATGAAGAAAATTTGTTTTATTTTTTTATTGTTATTAAGTTTATTTTTAATAAATAGAGTTGATGCTGCTTCGTATAAGGGCAGGCTTTATGAAGTGTATCATCCTAATTCTGGATTCACTGTTTTTGCTTCTTCTAGTGTATCTAGTATGGATTATAATAGTTGGATTATTAAATCTACTGCTGATAAAAGAGTTTATTATTGCATTGAGCCGGAATTGGCACTGTCTGGTGCTTCAAAAGGTTCTCATAAGTATTTGATTGATAAAAGTAATGTTATAAAGAATTCTAAGCTTACTACTAGTAAATATAATAAGGTACAGTTGTTGGCTTATTATGGTTATGGTTACAAAGATAATAATGTAAATCACACTTCAAAAAAATGGTATGGTATTACGCAGGTTATGATTTGGAGGGTAATGCGTTCTGATTTGAAGTGGACTTTTAAGGCTAATAGGAGTTCAAAACCTAATAAGAATTTATATTTAAAAGAAGTAAATGAGTTAAATAAATTGGTCAAGGAGCATTCTATTAAGCCTAGTTTTTCTGGAAAAAAAGTTAAACTTTTAGTTGGCGAAACTATTGAAATTAATGATAAGAATGGTGTTTTTTCTAATTATTCTTTAAAAGGTACTCCTAAGAATGTTAAGGTTTCTCGTGTTTCTAATAAAATTCGGATTACTGCTATTAAGACTGGTAATGAAACGTTGTCATATAGTAAGTCTTCGAGGACTAGTGAAAAGTTTGCTCTTTTCTACAGTACGAAGTATCAAGATGTTGTTTCTGTTGGCAAACCGTCGCTTCCTAGTTTTTCACTTAATGTCGAAGTTAGTGGTGCTTCAATTACTGTTAAGAAAGTTGATAGTTCTACTAATAGTTTTGAGGCTTTAGGAGATGCTAATCTTTCTGGGGCTGTTTATGGAATATATAATTCTTCTAATGAATTAGTTACTAAGATTACTATTGATTCAAAGGGTGAAGCTAAAGCTGTTCTTGGTTATGGAAATTATAAAATAAAGGAATTAGAGGCTCCATTAGGTTATAAGATTAGTGATAAAGTTTATGAATTTAAAATTGATAGGAATAATGCTAGTCCTGTTGTGGTTGTTTCAGATGTTGTTATTAAAGGACGTATTCTTTTGAAAAAGAGAAAGGGTGGCTTAGATGAAGAGATGACGGTTGAGGCCGGTGCTAAGTTTGAGGTTGTTTCTTCTTCAAATAAGTTAGTTAAAACTCTTATAACTGATGAAAATGGTGAGGCTTCTGCAGATTTGGCTTATGGTAAATATACAATTCGTCAAATTAAAGGTGCTTTTGGTTATAGTATAGTTAATTCGTTTGTGATTGAAGTTAAGGAAGAAAAAACTTATACTTATAATCTTGATAATGTAAAGTTCTCTAAGTTAATATTTGAGAAAAAAGATAGTGTTTTAGGTAAGGTGTTGCCTGGGGCTGAAATTGATGTTTTTGATTCTTCTGATAAGGTTATTTATTCTGGTATTACGGATAAGAATGGAAGAATTGAGATTGATAACTTGCAGATTGGACGTTATTACATTGTTGAAAAGAAGGCTCTTAAGTATTATAAGTTGGATAACAAAAAAATTTATTTTGAAGTGTCTTCGAATGGAAAAGAAGTTAATGTCACTATGGAAAATGAAAGAAAAAAAGGCTCTTTAGAATTTTTTAAGACTGATTCTGGTGGTAAAAAGGGTTTGTCAGGAGCTTTAATTGAAATTTATTTTAAAGAGACAAACAAATTGATTTTTAAGGGAGAAACAAATAAAGATGGAATAATAAAGGTTGATGATTTGTTTGCTGGAGAATATTGTTTGTATGAAAAGAGGGCTCCAAAAGGTTATGCTATTTCAAAGAAACCTATTTGCTTCGATATTCAAAATGATAAACAGTTGGTGAAAGTCAATATGAAAAATGATATGGTTGTAAAAATTCCTGAGACTGGAGGGTATAAGTTTGATTACTTGTTATTGTTATTGACATTATTGTTAGGAAGTGTAATATTTTATGCGAAGGCTTAGTTTGTTTCTTTCTATTTTCTTTTTGATATTTTTTGTTATAATTTTTATTTTTATAGATTTTGGTTTGTTTTATGATGTTAAGATTATTCCCACTACCAGGGAAAATGCTTCTTCTTTTGATGATTTTTCTATTTATAATAATAAATCTGATGAAGTTTCAGATAATAAAGAATCAGATTCTTATATAGCCTTTTTGGAAATACCTAGAATTGGTCTAAAAAGAGGATTGGTATCTCCTTTATCTTCTTTTAATAATGTGGCTAATAATATTGAAATAATTTATCCTTATGAGATGCCTGATGTTGATGGTAGTACGTTCATTTTGGCAGCTCATAGTGGCAATCTTGATGTTTCATTTTTTAGAAATTTACGAGATTTAGAACTTAATGATTTGGTTTATGTTTATTATAATGATGAAAGGTTTGTTTATAGAATTATCCGCTATTATGAGGAAAAAAGAACTGGTTATATTTCAATTAAAAAGGGTGAAAATAAAAATGTAATTGTACTTACTACTTGTAAAAATAAACGTGAGCAGTTAATTTATATTGGTACTTTAATAAAAAGAGATGAGTATTCTGGTAATTGATAGTTTTTGTTTTGCATTTTTATAGGATAGTTTCTATTGAAATATGTTTTTAATGTTTCCTTTTTTAATTTTTGTTCTTGTTGGTACTTGTCAAAACATATAATTTGTTGTATAATACTTGCGAGTATTAAATTACTCCTTGCCTTATTTTAGGCCAGAGTCCAAAAGGAGGTGTAAAGATGAGAAAGTATGAAATAATGTTCATAGTAAAGCCTACACTTGATGAGAGTGCAATAAAGGAAGTTTCTTCTAATGTTGCTAAACTATTTGAAAAGTTTGATAGTAAGGTTTTAGAAATGAAAGAAATGGGACAAAAAGATTTAGCTTATGAAATAAAAAAGCATAAAAAAGGTTATTATTTTGTTCTTGTTGTTGAAGCAACAACTCATGCTATTGATGAATTCAACCATATGATTAATATTAGTGAAGATATTATTCGTTCATTGGTAATAAAAATTGAAGATTAATGAGGTAAAATATGAATAAAGTATGTTTAATAGGTAGATTAACTAGAGACCCTGAACTTAGGTATACTGGTAGTAATAGAGCAGTTGCTTCTTTTACATTGGCTGTTAACAGGCAATTTACTAACCAAAATGGTGAAAGAGAAGCAGACTTTATTAATATAGTTGTTTGGGGAAAACAAGCTGAAAATGTAAAAAATTATATAAATCAAGGAAGTCAAATTGCTGTTGAAGGAAGAATCCAAACTAGATCTTATGATGATCAAAATGGACAAAGGAGATATGTTACGGAAGTAGTAGCGGATGCTGTACATTTTATTGAATCTAAAGCAAGTCGTGAACAAAGGGTGAATAATCCTGTTTCTAATAATAGTTATCAACAAGGTCCTGTTAATAATGCAACACCATATGATTTTGGTAATAATCAATCTACAAATGTTGTTGATGATCCATTTAAAGATTTTGGTGAAGAAATAAAAGTCGGAGACAATGAATTGCCTTTCTAAAAGGAGGAGAATTATGGCAGAATTTTATAGAAAAAGAAAAAAAGTTTGTTATATGTGCGCTGGTAAACAAATTAACTATAAAGATGTTGATATATTGAAGAAATATATAAATGAAAAAGGTAAGATTTTACCTAGACGTGTTACTGGTGCTTGTGCTAAACATCAAAGATATATTTCTGAACAAATTAAAAGAGCTCGTATGATAGCTTTATTACCATTTACAAAATAAGCAAGAAATTGTTTATTTTTTTTGTTTGTGAAATGACATATTTTAAAAAATATAGTATAATAGAAAAGACAAGGAGGAACTATGGATTTTAATAATTTAAAGAAAGTTTTAATTAAAGAAATGTTTTTTGCAAAAAAAGTGTTTATCGTTGGTCATAATAACATGGATATGGATGCATTTGCATCGGTTGTTGGATTTTCTTTGATTTGTAAGAAACTTAAGAAAAAATTTTATTTAGTATCTGATGATGTTGATTTTGATTATGGAATAAAGAAGTCTTTAGAGAAACTTAATGATATTAAATTTATTAATAGTTCAGATGTTTCTTTAAAGCTTAATGATAAAAGTTTGATTATTGTTTTAGATACCAATAAAAGTAAGCTTATCTGTTTAGATAGTCTTGAAGTTGCTCGCAATGTAATTGTTATTGATCATCATGATACTAATAATGATACAATTAAAACTGACTATTTGTATATTAATAAATCTGCTAGTAGTACTTCTGAAATTATAACAATGTTGCTTGACAAATTTATGATAAAAATACCTAGTTTTTATTGTACTTTGCTTTTGTCTGGTATTATTTTAGATACTAATGGTCTTAGTTATAAGCTTAATCGTAGAACTTTTTATTATTGCTATTATTTGCTTAGTAGAGGAGCAGATATGAGCCAATCTAGAGAATTGTTAAAGGATAATCTTAGTGATTATTTGAAAAAGACTAAACTAATTCATGGAACTAAGGTTTACGGTGATGTTGCTATTGCGGTTGATAAGACTAATAAGATTTATACGAGAAAAGATTTGGCAATTACTGCTGATATTCTTCTTACATTTCAGGATATTAAGGCATCAATTGTTGTGGCTAAAATTGGTGATAATGAAGTTGGGATTAGTGCCCGATCTATTGGTGATATAGATGTTAATTCATTAATGGGAACTTTTGATGGTGGTGGTAATAAAAATGAAGCTGCTGCTTTAGTTAAAGATAAGTCTGTTTCAAGTATTGTTAAAGAATTATTGGATATTATTGAGGAGTGATATTATGCAAGTTATTTTTATTAAAGATTTGAAGGGTAAAGGTAAAAAGGGAGAAATCAAAGAAGTTAAGGATGGATATGCTGATAATTTTTTGATTAAGAATGGTTATGCTGTAAAAAAAACAGATGCTAGTATGAGTATTTTAAATAGAAAGAAAAAAGAAGAAGAAGCTCTTGATTTGATGAACAGGAAAAAAGCTTTGGAATTAAAAACTAAGCTTGAAAAAGAACAAATTTCTTTTAAAGTTAAAACTGGTGACAATGATAGGGTTTTTGGAAGCGTTTCTGTTAAACAAATAAAAGAAAAGTTGGAAAAATATAATATAGATAAAAATCAAATTAATATTGTTGGATCTCTTAATAGTTTAGGTTTTCATGAGGTTTATGTTACATTGTATAGGGATATTGAAGCTATTATTAGGGTTGAATTAAAAAAGTAGGCAATAAAATTTTTGTTTATTATAACTGAAAATAAAATGATTTGAGGTTTGCATTTTAATGCATGCTTTGAATTTAGGAAGGGAAGGATGCTTTTATGAATAGAGAAATGCCACAAAATATTGAGGCAGAACAATCTGTAATAGGTTCGATGTTACTTTCAAAATCTGCTATTGTTCAAGCAACTGAAAGTTTAGTGGGTGATTGTTTTTACTTGGATAAGCATGCTAAAATTTTTAATGCTATAAAGAAATTGTATGAGAATAGTATTCCGGTTGATTTTACTACTATTACTAATGAACTTAAAGATCAAGGATTACTTAGTGCTGTTGGTGGAGTTGAATATATTACTGAAATAATGGAGCAGACTCCAGTTGCTTCTAATGTTGGTTATTATATAAATATTGTTTTGGAAAAAAGCGTTTTTAGGAGACTTATTGAAGCTTCTTCTGATGTTGCTACTTTAGGTTATAGTAATGAGTATAATTTGGAGGAGACTCTTGATAAGGCAGAAAGCAGAATTTTAGAGGTGGTTAAGGATAGAAAGGCAACTGATTTTAAAATTATGTCTGAAGTTCTTACTAATGTTCAAACTAATTTAGAGAAACTTGCTGCGAATAAAGGTAAAATAAGTGGATTATCTACAGGGTATATTGATATTGATAAGCTTACTGATGGATTTCATCCTGGAGAACTTATTATTTTGGCAGCTCGTCCTTCTGTTGGTAAGACGGCGCTTGCTCTCAATATTTTACAGAATGTTGCTATTAATAATAAGAAATCTGTTATATTGTTTACACTTGAAATGTTAGCTGAACAAGTTGTTCCACGTATGATTGCTTCCGTTGGACAGATTGAAGCTTTTAAGCTTAAAAATGGAAATTTGGAAAACAATGATTGGGGACGTGTAACTAGTGCTATGGCAACGCTTGCTGACACTAATATTTATATAGCAGATACTACAAATATTACTGTTGGGGATATTAAGGCTAAGGCTAGAAGAATTAAGGCACAAGATCCTAATTTGTCTTTAATAGTTATCGATTATTTAACTTTGATTAGTGGTATGAGCAGATATTCTGGACAAAGACAACAAGAAGTGTCAGAGATATCTCGTGCTTTGAAGGCTCTTGCTTTGGAGCTTCAGATACCTATTCTTGCTTTGGCGCAACTTTCTCGTGCTTTGGAGGCACGTGAAGATAAGCGTCCTATTTTGAGTGATCTTAGGGAATCTGGACAAATAGAACAAGATGCTGATATTGTTGCATTTTTGTATCGTGATGATTATCATAATAAGGAGGCTATCACTCCAGATAATATAAGTAAAATTGAAGTTATTATAAGAAAGAATAGAAATGGTAGTATTGGTACTGCTGAATTATTATTTAAAAAGAATACACAATCATTTATGAATTTTTCTAATGATTATAAGGAAGTTGGTGATTAGTTTGAGTAAGACTAGTATTGTTTTAACTATTTTTCTCTCTTTAGTTTTATCTTTGGGTCTTATTTTGTTTGATAAGACGGATGAAGTTTATTATGAAGCCCAAGATGTTTATCGTGTTTATTTAGATGGTAAGAATATAGGGGTAATAAAGTCTAAAAGTGAGTTTGAGGCTTATATCAATGAAAAACAACAGAGCATAAAAGATCAATATAATGTAAAAAGGGTTTATGAGCCTACTAATTTAAAGATTGAAAAGGAAATTACTTATAATGAAAAAATTTCTTCTGTTGAGGATATTTATTCTAAGATTTCTAATGAAAAGGCGTTTACTATTGATGGTTATGTGGTTACAATAAAAAAGAAAGGCGATGAAAAGAAAACTAGTAATGCTTTGGATAGTGCAACTGTTTCTGATGATACGGATACTAATACTAATTTGAAAATATATTTGTTAAATAAAAGTACTTTGAATGATGCTATTAATGAAACTGTTAAGTCTTTTGTTGACAAGGATAAGTATGAAGCGTATTTGAAAGAGCAGCAACAAGAAATTTTAGATGAGGGGACTCTTATTGAAAATGTTTATATTGAAGAAGAAATAACTATTAAAAAAGATAGAATACCTGTTAATGAAAAGATTTTTTATGATCATGAACATGTTTCTGGTGTTAAGGAGCTTACTAAGTATTTAATTTTTGGTAATTTGAATGAACAAAAAATATATAAATGTAAAGCTAGTGATACTCTTGCTTCAATTGCTGAGGCTAATAAGTTGAATATTAAAGAGTTGCTTGTTGCTAATAGTGATTTGTCTGGTGAAGATGCTCTTTTATATGAGGGTCAGCAGTTGATTGTTAATTTAATTGAACCTAGAATAACAGTAACTGAAGTAACACATGAGGTTGCAAAGCAGACTATTAAGTATGATACTATTGAGCAAAAGGATAGTTCTATGTATACGGGACAGTCTAAGACAGTTAAGAAGGGTGAAAATGGTGAAGAAAGAGTAACTAAGAAAGTACAACGTAAGAATGGCTTTATTGTTAGTGCGGTTGGTGTTTCTTCTGAAGTGATAAAGGAACCTGTTGATAAAATAGTTAAGATTGGTACTAAGCGTTCTGTTTATAGTGGTAGTTATTCTGGTACAGTTAAGTATGTTGCTCCGAATGGATATTGGGCTTGGCCTACTAGAAGTGGCTATTGTTTGACTTCTAATTATGCTGAGTATCGTTCTTATGAGAGACATTATGCTCTTGATATTTCATGTACTGGGCTTGGTTCTCCAATATATGCAGCTCAAGGTGGAACGGTAACTGCTGTAGCTGCTGGTTATGGTAATAATACGAGTTCTTTAGGTTATGGTAATTATGTTGAAATTGATCATGGTAATGGGTATGTAACACTTTATGCACATCTTAATAGTGTAAGTGTTGGTGTAGGGCAAGTTGTATCTAAAAAACAAATAATAGGAACTATGGGGAATTCAGGATTTTCATTTGGAACGCATCTTCATTATGCTGTTTATAAAAATGGTTCTGTAATTAATCCATTTGCACTTTATTAATGAAGGTTATAGTTTTAGGAAGCGGTTCTTTAGGAAATGCTACTTTTATCGAAACTGCTTCTTGTAATATTTTGATTGATGCTGGACTTACGTATAAAAATATATCAGAGAGGCTCGGATATAGTCCTGTTATTGATATTGTTATTATAACTCATACACATAAAGATCATATTAGTGGACTTAAGTCTGTTTTGAAAAAGAAGCCTATTGTTTATACTATGGCTTTGGAACTTCATGATAAGGTTTCTTATGATAATATTAATAATGAAAGGGAATTTACTTGTGGTGATGTTTCAGTTAGGCTTTTTGATCTTTCTCATGATTCTTATTGTAATGGTGTTAGTGTTACTGATAGAGATATAGAACTTGTTTATATTACTGATACTGGTTATATCAATAAATCAGTTTTAAATCAGATTTGTAATAAGAATTTTTACATTATTGAGAGTAATCATGATGTTGATATGTTGAGACATAGTTCAAAACCGTTTTATTTACAAAAAAGAATTTTAGGGGATAAGGGTCATTTATCTAATGAGCAGACTCTTAATTATTTAAATGATATTGTTGGTTCGAAGACTAAAGGTGTTATATTGGCACATTTATCTTTGGAAAATAATGATAGTGATTTAGTTTATAGGATGATGTGTGATGGATTGAGTGATAAGAATATAGAAAAAATTCTTGTTGCGAAACAGCATGAGGCTTTGGAAGAGGTTGTTATTAATGATTAAGATAATATGTATTGGGAAAATTAAAGAAAAGTATTTGCGTTTGGCTTGTGATGATTATATTAAAAGAGTTGGCAAATATACAAAGATTGAATTAATAGAGCTACCATCTTGCAATGATGGGGATGTTAAATCTTGTTTAGCTAAGGAAAAAAATAGTATACTTGGTCAAATTAAGGATAGAGATAATGTTGTTTTGCTTGATGTGGATGGAGTTTCTTATTCTAGTTCTTCTTTTGCTAATTTTATAAATGATGAGCTTACTTATAGCAGTAATATTACTTTTATAATTGGTTCTTCAAATGGATTTGATTATTATATTAGAGATAGTTTTCCTAAGAAAGTTTCTTTTTCTAAGATGACTTTTCCTCATCAACTTTTTAGAGTTTTATTACTTGAACAGATTTATCGAAGTTTTAAAATAATTAATAACGAAAAATATCATAAGTAGGATATGCTTCCTACTTTTTTTCATATAATTAATTGGTGAGGCTATGGATTTGATTAATAAGTTAATATGGGCAATTGCTGTTTCTTTTCTTACTTTATCAAGTGTATATTACTCTTTTAGACTTAGATTTGTACAGGTTAATTTTTTAAAAATTTTTTCTTGTTTTAAGAGGTCTGGTTCAAAAGATGGAATAAGTGCTGGTGATAGTTTGATTATGTCTTTGTCTTCAAAGATTGGTGTTGGTTCTTTGGCTGGTATTTCTTTTGCTATATATTACGGTGGTCTTGGTTCTATTTTTTGGATTTGGGTAATTACATTTTTTACTTCTATAAATTGTTATGTAGAGAACATTTTGGCAATTTTATATAAAAAAACTGACAAATATGAGTGTCAAGGAGGACCGTTTTATTATATAAAGAATGGTCTTGGCAAAAAATGGTTGGCAGTTTTTTACGCTATTTTGGTGATTGTTTCATATTCTACTGGCTTTATTGCTATTCAGAATAATACTATGACGACTTTGTTTGGAGAAATGTATAATGTTAATGTAATTTTTGTTTCTTTTTTGATTACTGTTTTATCTAGTTTTATTTTTCTTAGGGGAATTAAAACAGTTTCTAATTTTTGTAATAAAATATTTCCTATAATGATGGTTATTTATTTATTTGTGGGTTTATTGGTTTTTTTAGATAATGTTAGTTTTGTTCCTACTTTGTTTATTAATATTGTGAAGTCGGCATTTTCTGGTGATGCGATGTCTGGAGGTATTATTTATATTTTGCTTATTGGTTTTCAAAAGGGTATTTTTCAGACTGAGGCTGGGGTTGGTACTAGTGCGATGATAAGTGGTATGAGTAATAATAATGATTATATAAAACAAGGTAATATGGGAATTGTTTCAACTTATTTTATTGGTTTTGTAATTTCTTCGGTGACTGCTTTGATTGTTTCTACTAGTGATTTTGGTTTGCTTAAAGGTTCTTCAATAAATGGTATAGAGCTTACGAAGTATGCTTTTAATTATCATTTTGGATATTTTGGGGAGGTTGTTTTATTAAGTATTCTTGTGTTATTTGCTTTTTCTACTATTGTAACGGTTTATTATTATGCATTAAATAATTTAAAAGGATTAACTAACAAAAAGTTGTTAATAACTATTTTAAAAGTTGTTACCATACTTTCTTTATTTATTGGTGGTATTGTTTCTTCTTCATTTGTTTGGAAAATGATAGATATTTTTGTTGGTCTTTTGACTATTATTAATACTTATTCTATTTTTATGCTTAGGGATGTGGTTGTTGATAAGGTTAGGTCTAGTAATTAGACTTTTTTTGTTTTATAATTATGTTGGAGGTATTATTTATGCTTAATAAGGGATGGGATAATGTACTTAAAGAAGAGTTCAGTAAAGATTATTTTAAACAACTTGTTGTTGATATAAGGAGAGAGTATAGGATTCATACTGTTTTTCCTGAGGCTTCTGATGTTTTTAATGCATTTAAGTATACTGATTATGATCAGGTTAAAGTTGTTATTTTAGGTCAAGATCCTTATCATGGTGTGGGTGAGGCGATGGGTCTTTCTTTTTCTGTAAATGATGGAGTAAAAAGACCACCATCTCTTTTAAATATTTATAAAGAGCTTTATGATGATTTAGGAATTCCTATTTCAAATAGTGGTAATCTTTCTAAATGGGCAAGACAAGGTGTTTTTCTTTTGAATAGTATTTTGACTGTTGAAAAGGATAAACCTTTATCTCATAGAAAGTATAATTGGGAGTTATTTACTGATGCGGTAATAAAAAAAATAAATGAAAAGGATGTTCCGGTGGTTTTCATTTTGTGGGGTAGTTATGCTAGAGGTAAGAAGAAGTTTATTACTAATCCTATTCATTTGGTAATTGAATCTGTTCATCCTTCTCCGTTTTCTTGTTATAATGGTTTTTTTGGTAGTAGACCTTTTTCTCGCACTAATTCGTTTTTGGTGTCAAAAAAAATTAGTCCAATAGATTTTTCTATTGACTAATTTTTTAGTATTTCATAATCGTCTAGTCTTCTTAGTTTAAATGATTTGTATTGGTCAAATTTTAGTATTTTATATATTAGACAAAGTGGTTTTTTTATAAATAGTTCATTATAGTTTATAACATTGGCGTTGTAGAAGTCTTTTAGTCCTTCGATGTTATCGTCTATTTCATTTAGTTCATCAGTTTCTTTTTTTATTTTTTTACTTGTTTTTGGATTTTCTAATAAAAATTTATTAATGTCCCATCTGATGTTAAAGAGGATGTCTTCTTTATCGTATATGGAGTCTTCTTCGTTGTAACTGAATGTTTTGGTTAATTTTTCGTCGTTTATATTTTTAAGGACTTCGTTTATTAGTTCATTTTTTTTGGTTAGGTATTCATTTAGTTTTTCGTCACATGTTAAGATTGCTTCTTCCAAATCACTTAGGTTTCGGCATTTTATAAATATTATTGCTAAAATAGCAAGTATTATAGTTAGAATAGAAATAATTATATAAATCATATTATCACCTATGTTTGATTATATCATATTTTTATTGGTTATTAACATTAAATTATAAAAAAAGAAACTTTTTGGTTTCTTAAATGACTTTATAGTTTATTTCTTCATCGAAAACTATGAAGTCGATATAAATTGATAGTAGTAAGTACCATTTTCCTGTTTTTGGATCGCTTATTACGACATGGTCTCTTGCTGCTTGTTCTACTATTCCAGTAAAGATTCTGTCCCTATATTCGTTTGAATCAGGGAATGTCATATAGATGCTTGCCACTTTTCCTTTGTTTAATCTTAGGATGTTTTCAACATATGATTGTTCCATAGGCAAGTCTTCGCTTATTGGACTTGGTGTTATGGTATTGTTTAGATTAGGGTTGGTATTAAAACCAGGATTATAATAACTATTATTCATTTTTATCACCACTTAAGTGTATGTTTTTGTTTTTTTAAATAGTACATTATTTTTATTTGTGTTATAATGGTTTGGGAGATGATATTTTGAAAGTTAGTGTTGGGGTTTCTAATAGACATGTTCATTTGTCTTTGTTTGATTATAATTTGTTGTTTTCTTCAGAAATGGAATGTGAAAAGAATCTTTCTCAGCCTGGTGAATTTAAAACTAATAAAAGAGTTAGTTTAAAGACTGATAAGGGTATTATTGATAATGTGGCAGTGCTTGGTCCTTGTAGGGATTATACACAAGTAGAAATTAGTAGAACAGATGCTTATTTTTTGGGTATTTCTCCAGAGGTTAGAAGTTCTGGAGATGTTAGTCATGGGGCAGTTGTTACTATAATTGGTGAGTGTGGGGAACTTGTTCGTGATTGTTGTATATTGGCTACTCGTCATATACATATTTCTCATGATGATAGAGTTAAGTATGGTTTGTTGGACTCTTCATATAGCGTTTTGGTTCGTGGTGAAAAGGGCGGTATTTTAGATAATGTTCATATAAAAGAAGATGGTGGCGTTTTTGAACTTCATTTGGACACGGATGATGCTAATGCATTTTTACTTAATAATGGTTCTTTAGTTGAAATAATCGAAGAATAGTTTATTTTCTTCGATTATTTTTATAATTTTCAAGTTTTTCTAAAGTTTCTTCGTTTGGATTGTCCCAGTTTTCTGGTGTTATTCCAGCGTCGTATAGTTCGCTTTCTCTTAGTAGTCCTAAGTCATTCATTAGATAGTAGAGATATTCTGTTTCAATATCGTTTTTATTGTTCTTTTTCTTTCTTATCATAATTTTCTCCTTTCGTTGGCTCTGTTCCATTTATGTAGTATAGTATTTTTTTATGGGTACTTTCGTTTGTTGCTGGTTCTCCGGTTATGGGATCCATTAAAACGCCAATTACAGTGGGTGGTATTTTATACCAACTATTTTTTTTGTCTTTTAGGAATGTTTCCATGGCATAGGACCATGATTTTTTATTTTTTGTTACATCATTATTGGTGATGTTTTTATTGTTATCGTATCCTGTCCATGATACTAATACATATTCGGGAGTGTATCCAATTATCCATGAATCTGTGTCAGTGCTTCCACTTTTTATGGCGTATTTATTGGTTAGGTCAGAAATCATACTATAGCAGGTGGGATAGGTGTAATCTATTAGTTCTTTGTCGTAGGATCCTGTTAGTAGTTCGCTTATTATGAAGGTGATTGCAGGGTCTAGGATTTGTTCTTCTTTTTCTTTGTATTCATATAAAACGTTACCATTGATGTCTTCAATTTTTTCTATTATGTGGGGTTTTACTTTTTTTCCTTCATTTGATAGTGTTGTATAGGCTGTTGCAAGTTCTTTTGGGCTTGTTTCAAATGTTCCTAGTGGAGTTGAGGGGAGCTCTTTTATGTCAGAGTTTATTCCTACTTTTTTAAGGGTATTTACTAGCTCATCTTGTCCTAGGAATAGATGTGTTTTTACGGCAAAGATATTATCAGAGTATGCTAGTGCTGTTGCTAGGGTGATTTCTTTTCCTGCGTATATATTACCATAGTTTTTTGGAGAATATGTTTGGTTGTTGTCGAAGTTAAATGTTGTTTTGTTGCTTAAGAATTTTGTGGTGGAAGTAAATCCCTTTTCAATTGCTTTGTAGTATAAAAATGGTTTTACAGTTGAACCTGGTTGTCTTTTGGCATTTGTAGCGCGGTTGTATTGTGAATATCCGTAGTCGGTTCCTCCGATTAAGCCAATTATTCCTCCAGTTTTTGAGTTCATCATTATTTTTGCTGTTTGTGCATCTTCGTTTGTATATTTTTTTGTGCTTTCATCTAGGCTTTTTTGGGCATTTATGTCTAATGCTGTGTATATTTTTATACCACCAGTTTCTAGATAGCTTTTTGGCATTTCGTTTAAATTATATAGTTCTTCCATTGTGGCATCATAATAGTATAATAATGATGTTAAATTGCTGTTTTCTTTTTTATTACTTAGTTTTATATCTTCTTTTAAAGATTTTTCATATTCATCTTTGGTTATGTATTTGTTTTTATACATTCTTTCTAGGACAACTTTTTGTCTTTGTTTTGATTGGGTATAGTTGTCTATTGGTGAATAATTTGCTGGTGAATTTGGAATTCCTGCAAGAATTGCGGCTTGAGCTAGGGTTAAGTCTTTTACGTCTTTATCAAAGTAGTATTTACTTGCGTTTGCTATTCCGTACATTCCATGTCCATAGTTTATTGTGTTTAAGTATCCTTCAAGAATTTCATCTTTTTTGTAGTGGGTTTCTAATTCAAATGTTATCCACATTTCTTTGTATTTTCTTTTCCAACTTTTAGAAAAGTCTAAGAAGAGATTTTTGGCGTATTGTTGGGTTATGGTTGATGCTCCTTGAACTAGATCTTTGTGTTTTATATTTTCATATATGGCTTTGGTTATTCTTAAGTAGTCGAAGCCTTTGTGTTTGTAAAAGTTTTTGTCTTCAACTGATATGGTTGCTTCTTTTATGTAGTTTCCCATGTTTTCTAGATTAACCCATTCTTCGCTTCCGTTTCCTTGAAAGGTTAATTGTTGTTTGTTGTCGTATAGGTAAAATTTGTTGGCACTTTTTATGTCCATTTTTGGTGTGATAAGAGCGTAGAGGTATCCAATTATGTTACATGTTACAAAAAAAATTATAAGAATTACAAAGATTTTTAGTATTATTTTTCCTAATTTTTTCATGGCTTCACCTTTTTTCTCTTTAATAGTTTGAAAAAAAATAAAAAAAATATGTACTTTTTTTCTGTTTAATATTATAATCTTATGGAAAAGAGGTCTTTATGGAAAAAATTAATGTATATATATGTGTAAATGATTATAAAATAAGTACTGCAGGTGAGTTATGTGACGGAATAGTGACCTGTTCTGATGGTTTATCTAAAATTAGTTATGATATTAACAAAAAAATGTTAATAAAGGAAGATTCTGAGGTTAAAATTGTTCTTGATTTTGATAAATGCGAAGTTAGGATATGTTTGGCTAAGAATGATTCTTTATTTATTAACAAAATGATGTTAAAAAGTTATTGTTTTTTGGAGAATCAGATAAGAATTGTGTATTTGCTTGATGAAAAAATATATAATTTACTAATTATGTATGAAAATGAAGAAAAAGTACTTGAAAAATAAATGAAATTAATGTATAAATATGTAGTGGATGCATATGGATTTTTAATACATATAATATTTTAAATAATAAATTTGAAAGGATGTATCGAAATGAAAGTGAATAAGTTAAAAAAAGAGGAATTAGAAGTTATGTCGTATAATGATATCGCTAATTTATTGCTTAATGAAGAAAGTAAACAAAATACTGCAGTTTTATTTAAGAAGATAGTTGATTTGTTAGAGCTTTCTACTTCTACTTACGAGAGTAAAATTGGTGATTTTTATACTTCGATGAGTAATGATAAGAGATTTATTATGTTAGATGATGGAACTTGGGATCTTCGTAAGAATCATAAGTCTAGTGTTAGTTTAGATAGTAATATAGATGATTATGACGATGATGATTCTGATGAACTTTATGATGATTATGAATCTTCGTTTGAAGAAGACAATTATGATGATAATGATCAAGATGATGATATTTCTGATGTTACTGAAGAATACAAGAATCTTGTTATTGTTGATGAAGAAGATTTAGAAAATGAACAATAATTTTATTTATTGTTTGAGGTGATATTATGATAGATAGATTGGAAAATATATTAAAGAAGTATAATGAGCTTACTGACGAGATTTCAAAGCCAGAGGTAATTTCTGATATTAGTCTTCTTACTAAGTTATCCAAGGAGCATAGTACTTTGTCTGAAGTTGTTACTGTTTATAAAAAGTATAAGGAAGTTATTGGTTTAATTAGTGATGATGAGGAGTTACTCAATGATAGTGAGCTTAAGGATATTGCTAAAGAAGAACTTTCTTCTTTATATGAGCTTAAGGAGTCTTTGGAAAAAAACTTGGAAATTTTGCTTCTTCCTAAGGATGAAAATGATGGTAAGAATGTAATAATGGAAATACGTGGTGCTGCTGGTGGAGATGAGGCTAATATTTTTGCTGGAGATCTTTTTCGTATGTATCAAAAGTATGCTGAGTCTCTTGGGTATAAAATTGAGGTTTTGAATGCAGTTGATGGTACGAATGGCGGTTTTTCTCAGATAGAGTTTATGGTAAAAGGTGAAGGTGCTTATTCAAGACTTAAGTATGAAAGTGGTGCTCATAGGGTGCAAAGGATACCTGTTACAGAATCGCAAGGAAGAGTTCATACTAGTACTGCTACAGTGGTAGTGATGCCAGAGCAAGAGGATTTGGAAATTGAAGTTAAAGAGTCTGACATAAAGGTTGACGTTTATCGAAGTGGTGGTGCCGGAGGACAAAGTGTTAATACTACTGATAGTGCGGTTAGAATGACACATTTGCCTACTGGAATAGTTGTTACATGTCAGAATGAAAGAAGCCAATTACAAAATAAAGAAAAGGCGTTACAAATACTTAAAACTAAGATTTATGAGGAAACTATTAGAAAGCAAGAAGAAGAACAGGGTGCTTCTAGAAGGAGTAAGATAGGAACTGGGGATAGATCGGAAAAGATTAGAACTTATAACTATCCTCAAAATAGGGTTACTGATCATAGAATAGGTCTTACTTTGAATAAGTTAGATAGAATTATGGAGGGTGATCTTGGTGATGTTATTGATGCTCTTATAAATGAAGACCAAAAGAGGAAACTTTCAGAAAATGAAGATTAGGGATGTTATTTATAAAAATGATAAGATAAATCTAGATAAAAAAAGACTTGCTATGGGGCAAGTTTTATCTTTATCTAACGTGGATTTGTCTTTGAAGCTTGATGACTCTTTGTCTTTGGGTTGCTATATTAAGTATAAGAGTGTTCTTAGAAAGCTTGTGCGAGGGGTACCTATTCAATATATTTGTCATAAAGCATATTTTTATAATAGATGGTTTAAGGTTAATAGAAATACTTTAATTCCTAGAGTTGAGACGGAATATTTGGTTCTTGAAACTAAGAAGTTGATTGATAAGTATTTTTCTTCTGATGTTAGTATTCTTGATATTGGTACTGGCAGTGGAATTATTGCAATTACTCTTGCTTCTTTTAGTGATAAGTATGATGTTTGTGCTACTGATATTTCGTCTTCGGCTTTAAAAGTTGCTAAGTATAATGACAATCTTTCTCAGGTTAAGTTTATTCATACTGATTTGTATAAGGGTATTGATAGAAAGTTTGATGTTGTTATTAGTAATCCACCTTATATAAAGGAGGGGTCTTGTTTTGTGTCTTCTTCTGTTGATAAGTATGAACCGCATATTGCTCTTTATGGTGGTGATGATGGGCTTTTATTTTATAGAAGAATTTTTAAAGATATTAAGAGTATTGTTAATAAGAAAAATATTATTTGTTTTGAAACTGGTGAGAATCAAAATGATTTGATTGAGGAGATGGCTTTTGATTATTTTCCTGATGCAAAAATTATTAAGAAAAATGATTTGAATGGTTTTAATAGATATATTTTTATAATAAATGAATAAATCTTTTATATTTGTATCATTATGTATGTAGGTGATATAAATGAAAAGATTTTTTCTTATATTGATTTGTTTTTTAGTACTTGTTATTTATGTTAATAAGTTTAATTCTAATTATTATGTTATTCCTGATGATTCAATTAGGATAAGGATTATTGCTAATAGTGATAGTTTTGATGATCAATATATTAAGATAAAGATTAAACAACTTATTGAACCTGTTATTTCTTCTGATCTTAAGGATAGTACTTCTTTGGAAGAATCGCGTTTGGTTGTTCTTGATAATTTAGATAAATATAATAGCTTGATAGGTAACTACTTAAAAAAAGGCAATTATAACCAAAAGTTCTCTATTAATTATGGAGATAATTATTTTCCTGAAAAGGAATATAAGGGTGTTAAGTATGAGAGTGGTTATTATGAATCACTTGTTATTAAGCTTGGTGAGGCTAAAGGGGAAAATTGGTGGTGTGTTATGTTTCCTCCGATTTGTTCTTTAGAAGTGGAGGAGAATGATGATATTCAGTATAAGGTTTTTGTTAAAGAATTGTTTGATAAGTATATGAAATAAAAAAGTTTTGATATTTTCTTAAATGTTTAACTTTAGAGTAAATATAATAATTAACTTAGTAAGACGTTTTATTTGTTAAAAAAACTGATGTTTTTGCTAAAATAAAGGAAAAAAGAGGGTTAAAGCTTTCTTTTTTTTTTTATTTGTTGTAAAATATTTGTTGGAGGGATTAACATGGCGATTTTAAAAAAGATGATAGATCATGAATATAAAGAACTTAGAAGATTTGAAAAGATTGCGAATCAAATAGAAGAACTTGATTCTGAGTATCAAAAATTAAGTGATGAAGAATTAAAAAATAAAACTATAGAGTTTAGAAAAAGACTTAGTGAAGGAGAAACTTTAGAGGATATTAAGGTTGAAGCTTTTGCTACTGCTAGAGAAGCATGCTACAGAGTTATTGGAGAAAAACCTTATCATGTTCAATTAGTTGGAGGTCTTGCACTTCATTATGGTAATATTGCTGAAATGAAGACTGGAGAAGGTAAGACTCTTACTTCTGTGCTTCCAGCTTATTTAAATGCTCTTGGAGGAGAAGGTGTACATATTATTACGGTTAATGAGTATTTAGCTACTCGTGATTCTTCTTGGATGGGGCAAATTCATAATTTTTTGGGACTTACAGTTGGTCTTAATTTAAGGGATCTTAATCCTAGTGAAAAAAGAGAACAATATGATTGTGATATTTTGTATTCTACAAATAATGAAATTGGTTTTGATTATTTGAGAGATAATATGGCAATTAGAAAGGAAGATAGAGTACTTCAAAGAGGTCTTAATTATGCCATTATCGATGAAGTTGATTCGGTATTAATTGATGAGGCTAGAACACCACTTATTATATCGGGGGGATTTCTTGAAAGTAAGAATCTTTACTTGGAAGCTGATAAGTTTGTTAAGCGTTTAAAAAAAGAAAAGTCTTATACTTATGATGCTAAGTTGAAGAGAGTAAGTCTTACAGATGAAGGTGTTAAGGAAGCTGAAGATTATTTTAAACTAAAGAATCTTTATGATTTAGATAATTCTACTTTAGTTCATTTTATTAATCAAGCTCTTCATGCTAACTATTCAATGAAGAAGGATTTTGATTATGTTGTACAAGATGGTAAAATTATAATAGTTGACCAATTTACAGGACGTTTAATGCCTGGTAGAGCGTTTAGTGATGGACTTCATCAAGCTATTGAAGCTAAA
This sequence comes from uncultured Bacilli bacterium, assembly GCA_934096805.1. Lineage (GTDB taxonomy): Bacteria > Bacillota_I > Bacilli_A > RF39 > UBA660 > JAEDJI01. The sequence goes on from CAKOMW010000001.1 coordinate 250,100, forward strand.
GAGGGTGTTGAAATTGAACAAGAAACTAAAACTCTTGCCACTATTACATTCCAAAATTTATTTAGAATGTATAAAAAGTTGTCTGGGATGACTGGTACTGCTAAGACTGAAGAGGAAGAATTTAGAAATATTTATAACATGTATGTTATAAGTGTTCCTACTAACAAGAAAGTTATAAGGGAAGATATGTCTGATCTTATTTATGCTAGTAAGAAATCTAAACTTAAGGCTATAGTTGATGAAATTGAAAAAAGACATAAAACTGGTCAACCTGTGCTTGTAGGTACTATTGCTATTGAAATGAGTGAGGAAATTAGTGATTTGTTAAAGAAAAGACATATTCCACATGAAGTTTTAAATGCTAAGAACCATGCACGTGAAGCTGAAATTATTGCGAAGGCTGGTGAGAAGGGCTCTGTTACTATTGCTACTAATATGGCTGGTCGTGGTACTGATATTAAGTTGGGTGAAGGTGTTAAAGAACTTGGTGGTTTATGTGTAATTGGTACTGAAAGACATGAATCTCGTCGTATCGATAATCAGTTACGTGGACGTTCTGGTAGACAAGGTGATCCTGGTTATTCACAATTCTATATAGCTATGGATGATGATTTGATGACTAGATTTGGGTCGGAAAAAATTAAGAATATCTTAGAAAGCATGGGTGTAGATGATGGTCTTGCTATAAGGAGTAAGGTTTTCTCTAACTCTGTTAAGTCAGCTCAAAAGAGAGTTGAAGGTAATAACTTTGATATGAGAAAAACAGTTCTACAATATGATGACGTAATGAATAAACAAAGAGAAATGATTTATAATAAGAGAAATGATATATTGGATAAGGATAGTATCCATGAAGATGTTCTTAAATCTATGTATAATCATATTCTTGATGTTGTTGAATCACATTTAGATCAAAATGATAAGCTTAGTGATAGTGATTTGGATGAGATTTTAGAGTATGTTAATTCTAATTTGATAAGAATTAGTATTAATAAACAATCTTTAGATTTAAATGATGTAGATGGTGTTATAAATAGTATTTATGATGTGATTGTTAAGGAATATGAAGATAAGATAAAAGAAGTTCCTGAAGAAATTGTTAATGAGTTTGAGAAAGTTATTAGTTTGAATGTTATTGATAAGTATTGGATGGAACAAATAAATACTATGTCGCATTTGAAAGAAGGTATTTTCTTAAGACAATATGCTCAGGATAATCCACTTAGAGCTTATACTGAAGAAGGATTTGAGCTTTTCGCTGAGATGCTTTCTAATATTGATAAGTTTATTACTTTATATCTTTTAAGAGCAGAAATTAGACAAAATATTGAAAGAAAAGAAGTTGTTAAGAATAAAACTACTAATATAACTGATGATACTCAAAAGGGTCATACTAAGAGAGTTAAGAAAGTTGGTAGGAATGAGATGTGCCCTTGTGGCTCAGGACGCAAATATAAACAATGTTGTGGTAAATAAGCCCGCGAACCCGTATAAAATAAGGGATTGCGGGTTTTTCTATGATTACAATATTTAGGTAATTTTAGACATGTCTTTTGTCTTAGATACGTTTTAGATACTCTTAAAAAGTATTGCAAACCCTTATAAAATAAGGATAAAAAGTATATTGAAAAATAATTTTCAAATTGAATATAAAACTTATCTAAATTGTAATTTATTACTCAAAAGCAGTAATATCAAAATTTTTAACAATAATTTATGGTATAATTTATATAGGAGTTGATAAGATGGGTAAAATTGTTACGATGCATGAACTAGCGCAAGTATTAAAGCTATGTGATAAATATTTAATTAATAGATATCAAACTAATATTGAACGATTGATGGAAATGAATATAGATAATAAAGTTGAATCAATATTGATGTTATTGTTAGCAAATAAAGAAATATCTAACTTATTTGAACAATATGAATTATATGATGTTATGTATGATTTATTAGATAGTTATTCTCAAAAAAAGATCTTTGCTATTTCGGATGATACACTTAGATTATCTACTAAAAGACCAAATGATTTAACCGAGACTGAATATAGAGTTACAGAAGATAGACTTGATAAAATTTTTGAATCACTTGAACATAATATGGAGTTATATGATAGATTATATAGAGATAAAATTTGGATTATAGATAGTAGCATAGGTCGAACTGAAAGAATATCAATTTCACCAACTAGATTTTTTCATTTAATGGGATTAGATGAGAAAGATTTTAAAGATGATGCCTCTATGAGATTATTTGAAAGTGTTTTCCCTACAGAAGATAGTATAAGAACTTTGATGAAAGATAGAAAAGATTTGTTTAAAGTATTGGAAAAAATGTTACAAAGAGAAACAACAATTAAACAGGCAATTTTAGATGGGACATTAAAGCCTGTTATTAATCCACAAAAATTGGAAATGAAAGGATTTTCATTTGAAAGAATAGGAATTATTGAACATTCAAGTGGTATGATCTTTTATGATAAAGAATTAGCTAAACGATTAGGATATAATACAAGACTTCAAACAGATTTAATATTACTTAGTAATTTTATAAGAAAATATAATTTAGAATTTGTATTCTCTATGTATAGAAAATATAAACATACGCCAAAAGCAAAGGATGTAGAAAGTTTAATTATTCCACAAAGAGGGTATGAAAATTCTGAATTTATTAAAGGCCAACAAGTTTCAATAAGCGAATCAGCTAGAAGATATTCGCCCAAAGATTTTGATTATACAATTCGCACAGAAGATGGAAGCGAAGAACCTTTATCTGATCCAGATGAATTTGTTGAATTCAGTGATGAAGATAAAGCAAGAATGGCACATACAATTATAACTGAATTACCATTACTTGATACTGAACATTTAAAAGAAGTATATAATACATTAAAAAACAATTTATCAAATGGTAAAAATCATAAAAAGTAATAATTATATAAGAATTGTAATTTATTAAAATTTGTTATTTTTTAGATACGTTTTTAGATACGTTCTGCTAGGTTTGCCGAGTGCTAAGGAGTGCTCTGGGGTGCAGCCAAGTGCCGAATTAATGAGCCAAGTGCTCCCAAAAGCTGCCAAAATCCCCAATACAAAAGGCCTTGTGGCTCTGGTAAGAAATATAAACAATGCTGTGGAAAGTAAGAATAGGAAAAAAATCAAATTAAGAAGGGTAACAAATTTGATGTTTGTCACCCGATAAATCGAAATGTGGACAAAGTCCATTGAAATTAAAGGATGTTAACAAAATAAAAATTTGTTGACATCTTTTTTGGTCAATATTAAGTTGAAATAATTATGATAGTAAGTATTGAATGCTTTTTTAAGACAAAAATGTGATAGATATTAAGAACATGTTGATTATATAATGATATAAATATGCTTATTTAAAAAACTATTTGCTATTTTATAGTGATGAAGAAGGGAATACAAAAGTAGAAGTACTATTAGAAAACGAAGATGTATAGCTAAATACTGAGGCATTAGCGTCCTTTTTAATGTTGATAGAAATGGAATTATAAGACATATTAGTAATATTTATAAAGAGAGAGAATTAACCGGAGATGGAACTTGTGCAAAAATTGCACAAGTTCAAATAAAAGGGACTCGTGAAGTTATAAGAATTTATTCGTATTATAATTTGGATATGATTTGATAGGCTTTTGAGTGAAGCAAAGCAAATTGAAAATAAATTAATCACACATTGAATAAAAAAGTAAAATTTGATGTAATTATATTAAGTAAATGGATTTGAATAGTGCTTAAGACAAAGTTTCAATATTTTATATTTATTTTAATGATAGCTGTTTTATTATCTATTACAGGTGTTTTTTGTTGGACTATTAGTAAGAAGTTTTTTTAGGATGATATTTAAAAAACAATTACAACAAGTATAAGAGTAAATTATAATTTGTATGACATGACTAACCAAAATATAAGTTTATATATAAGCATCATTAATGAAAATAAATTAACTATGAATTCTACTGTCAAGGAATGTTGTTAGTAAATAAGTGTATAAAAAAACTACTTTTTTAGTAGTTAAATTGTTGAAATATGATTATATGCTATTTGTATTATGTTTTATTAAGCGCTTTTTTAACGAACATGTTTTGCGTTTTGTCCTATTTTTATTGCTTGTGTTCTGATACTTTGTAATTGTTTTTGTATTTCTTCTGGAGGTAAAGACATAAGTTTTTGTAATTCTTCCGGTGGCAACAACCTATCGGCAGTAGATTTATTTACTACGTCCCAACTTATATCTCCAACTTGTGCAGTTTTTTCTATCATACAGTCTATGTCTTTTGGTTCGGTGCCATATTCAGTTTCGTAATAAAAACGATCTATAATTTTTTTTCCAGTGATTGTTTCTTTGAAACCTGTAATTGTTGTTTTTCCTAGCAATCCTTTTTTTACTTCTGGTTTTATACAAAATATACCTAAAGCTTCTGATTTAGAATATAGTCCATTCCAGTGTATATTAGTGATAGCTCTTGGTACAGCAAGATAAATTTCATTGGGATTCATATTTGGATTGTCAAATCTTCTTTCTGTTTCTAAATTTCTTTGTTCTTGTCCTATAATTCTTGCTTTTGTCCTGATATTTTGTAATTGTTCTTGTATTTCTTCTGGAGATAAAGACATAAGTTTTTGTAATTCTTCCGGTGGAACCAATCTATCGGCAGTAGACTTATCTATTACTTCCCATACTAAATCTCCAACTTGTGCAGTTTTTTCTATCATACAGTCTACATCTTTTGATTCAATGCCATATTCGGTTCCATAATAAAAACGATCTATAATTTTTTTTCCGGTGATTGCTTCTTTGAAACCTGTAATTGTTGTTTTTCCTAGCAATCCTTTTGTAATTTCAGGTGTTACGTAAAATACGCCTAAAGCTTCTGATTTTTTTGGTAATCTATTCCAATATATATCAGTAATGGCTTTTGGTATAGCAACGTATAATTCCATTAATATCACTCTCCTTCTTTATAAATATATTTTATCATATAGATAGAATTAAGTACACAACGAATAGTTAAAGTTATTAATGAAAAAGGTCTAATTTTTAGGATATACTATGTATAGTAGATGAATAGCAATAAAATATAAATCTTATAAATTTACTGTTTCAAGTGCGAACGTGAATTTAGTATGTTTTTTCTTGACAAGTGTATTTTTTACGCTTATAATGTAATTATAGGGTGATATAAATGGAAGTAACTAATAAGTTATATAAGAATATAGGTGTTCATGTTATTTCAACATTGTTTACAGTTGATAAGGGTGTTATAAAGGTATTGCTGGTTAAAAGAACTAATGAGCCATATAAAGATTTTTGGGCTTTGCCGAGTGGTGCTTTGTATAATAATGAATTATTGGTTACTGGAGCAAAACGGGAATTAAAGGAAAAAACTGGTTTGGTTAATATTGATTTAGAGTTTGGAACGATTTTTGATGCCCTTGATAGAAGTAAGTTATTGCGAATGATTGGTATTTCTTTTATAGGGGTTATAAATATTGATGGTATAGAGTTGCAAAAAGAGACCTTAAAGACTTCTAGTGCTGATTTTTTTGATATTAATAGTTTACCAACGCTTGCTTATGATCATAATGAAGTGATAGGTAAGTCGATTGAAATGTTAAAAGACAAAGTTTTAGAAAGCTCTATTTTAAGAGGATTATTACCTATGGAATTTACTTTGCCTGAGTTACAAAAAGTTTATGAAACTTTATTGGGAAAGAATTTAGATCGTAGAAACTTTCGGAAGAAATTACTTAATGATGGTATAATTGAAGATATTCATAAAGATGCTTTATTTAACGGAAAGAAACCTGCGAAAATGTATAAATTTTGTGATGATATTAGAAAGGTTAATTTATTTTAAATTGAATCTTTTTAATTAAAATATGATGTGTAAAAAATACACTTAAGGAGGATATTATGATTGATTTATATTTGGATTTTGATGGAGTTATTAAAGATACAATAAATGTTAGTTATAAAATGATGAGAGATTTGGGAATAAATCTAAAAGATAGGGCTAGTGTTGTTAAGTTTTATCAAGAAATTGATTGGAATTTTTTGCTTGCTAATTCTGATGAGCTTAATGATGCCTTTAAATATATTGATATGATTTGTGAAGAAGGGGTGTTTAGACTTTCTATATTGACGACTGTTAATTCTTTGTCTGAGATGATTGCTAAAACTAAGTATATTCGTAGTAAAAATACGGATGTTGGTATTATTTGTGTTCCTAATGGGGTTTTAAAGAATCAAATAGTTAATGCGAATGGTGCTATATTGGTGGATGATTATTCAACTAATTTATTTAATTGGGTTAAGGCTGGTGGCATTGGTGTTAAGTTTGGTTTTGATGAAGATTATATTTCTATTGATTCATTGCATTTGTTTGTTGATAAAAGGGCTAATAAAAATCTATGTTTGAGAAAATAATGTATTTATTACTCGTTTTTGATGATTGTTTTGTGGGAAAAGACAGAGTTTTCGTCAATAATAAGAGGTTGCTTTGTTTCCTTTTTTTTTGTATAATTGTGGTAGGTGATGATAGATGGAACTTAACGAATTAATGGAAGTACTTACTAATAACCTTTCAAAGGTTGATGAATTATGGAGGTTACTTTGACGTTGATGCTAAATTAAAAGAGATTGCTTCTTTAGAAAAGGTTGTTAATTCTTCAGATTTTTGGGATGATGTTAATAAGGCAAGGAGTATTATTGATGATTTAAATAATAAAAAGAAGAGTATTTCTTCTTGTGTTTCTTTGAGAGAGGACATTGTTTCATATATTGATTTTGCTCGAATGATTAGTGATTCATTTGATGAAGATATTTTTAATGACATTACTTCTTTTGTTATGAATTTAGATAATTTGGTTTCAAAAATTGAGTTGGAAGTGCTTTTTTCTGGAGAATATGATCATTCTAATTGTATAGTTGAGATTCATGCTGGTGCAGGTGGAACTGAGGCTTGTGATTGGTGTAATATGCTTTATAGGATGTATACTAGGTATTGTTCTAGTAAAGATTATAAGGTTGAAGTGCTTGATATACTTGATGGGGATGAAGCTGGTATAAAAAGAGTTAGCTTTCTTGTTACTGGTTTTAATGCTTATGGTTATTTGAAGTGTGAAAAAGGTGTTCACAGATTGGTACGTTTATCTCCTTTTGATTCTAACAATAAAAGACATACATCTTTTGCATCTGTTGATGTTGTACCAGAAATTGATTCTTCAATTGATATAGAGATTAAGGATGAGGATTTAAAAATTGATGTTTATCGTAGTAGTGGTGCTGGAGGACAAAGTGTTAATACTACTGATAGTGCAGTAAGAATTACACATTTGCCTACTAAAGTTGTGGTTTCTTGTCAAAATGAAAGAAGTCAATTAAAGAATAAGGAAAAAGCGATGCAAATACTGAAGGCTAAGTTGCTTGTTATGGAAATGGAGGCTAAAGAAAAGGAAAAACTTGCTTTGAAGGGAGAAATTAAGAATATTGAATTTGGTTCTCAGATAAGAAGTTACGTAATGCATCCGTATTCTATGGTTAAAGATCATCGTACGAATATTGAAACTAGTGATGTTAATGGAGTTTTAGATGGGGATTTGGATTTGTTTATAGAAGGATATTTAAGGAGTTAGATATGGAAAGTATTTTAGGAATTGTTAATAGTAAAAATAAGTTTAAAAGATTTTTGTTTGTTGTGCTTGGAGTTTTTATTGCTGCGGTTAGTTTTAATTTGTTTATTTATCCAAATGATATTGTTTTTGGTGGTCTTACTGGAGTTAGTGTGATTATTACTAATTTTATTGATATTAACCCTTCTTTTGTCATTTTTATTTTATCTTTTGTTTTGCTTCTTATAGGTGCATTGTTTTTGGGAAGAGAGCCTGTTATTAAAGCTTTGGTGGTTGCAATTTTGTTTCCTTTATTTGTGCAACTTACTAGTAATGTTGGAGATTTAATTAAGGTTGATATGACTGATCAACTTTTGCTTGCATTATTTGGAGGAATTATGTATGGGTTTGGCGTTGGTCTTGTGTTTAAGAATGGTTATACTATGGGTGGTACAGATATTTTAAATCAAATCCTTCATAAATATCTTAAGGTTTCTGTTGGCAATGCTATGCTTATAGTTGATGGTTCTATTGTTCTTATAGGTGCATTTATATTTGGTTGGACTAAGTGTTTGTATGCTATTATTATTCTTTATATTATTAGTGTTTCTGTGGATAAGTCTATGCTTGGTATTTCTGATAAGAAAGCTTTTTATATTGTCACTAGTGAGGTTGATAAAATTTCAGCTTTTGTAATTGATGAGCTTGGTCATGGTGTTACGGTTTTTGATGCTCGTGGTGCTTATTCTAATGAAAAAACTAAGGTTCTTTTTACTCTTATTCCTACTAAGGAGTATTATAAGTTTAAAGAGGGTATTAGAACTATTGATAAAACTGCATTTTTCACTGTTTTAGATGCTTATGAGGTTCTTGGAGGTGAATAGTTGTGGTTGATATTAAAGGATTTATTAATGATTCTAAAAATGTTAAAAGATTTGCTTTTATGACACTTGCTTTATTTTTAGCGGCAGTTACTTTTAATCTTTTTATTAGTCCAATTAATTTAGTTGCTGGAGGAGCGGTTGGCGTTTCTATTATTTTTAGAGAAGCTTTTGGATTTGATGCGTCTTTAGTTATATTTTTAATTTCTTTTATATGTTTTGTTTTTAGTTTGCTTTTTTTAGATTCTAAGAATTCTATTGCCGCTCTTTTTTCAAGTTTGGTTTATCCTTTGTTTATTAAGGTTACTTCTGGTATAGAGAATATATTTTTAATTGATTCATCTAACGTGCTATTGTTGGTGCTTTTTTCTGGTTTGCTTGGTGGTATTAGTCAAGGAATTATTTATAAGCAAGGTTTAAATAATGGTGGTCTTAATGTTATATCAAGAATATTTTTTAAGTATTTTAATATTTCTATTGCTAAGGTTAATTTTATTATAAATTTTGTTATTGTAGTTTTTGGGGTTTGTTTCTTTGGGTTTAATATGCTTCTTTATGCATTTTTATATCTTTTTATTTCTAAATATGTTAGCGAAAAGATAATGCTTGGTGTTTCTCGTAATAAGGCTTTTTATATAATAAGTGATAAATATAAGGAGATTGTTCTTGTGCTAAATAAAGAATTGGGTCATGATGCTACTATATATAATGTTAAAGGAAAGTTTAATGACGAAAAGAGGAAAATGATAATGACTATTATACCTAATTCAGAGTATTATGTTGCTAAGGAAATGATAGGTATTATTGATCCCTCATCTTTTATATTTGTGTGTGATAGTTATGAGGTTTTAGGACAAGATATAAAATTAAAAGAAGATCTTTGATGTAAAAAGAGGTCTTTTTTTGTCTGTTTTTTGTTTTTTTCTTTTTTGTTTGTGTTATAATGGTATAAAAGAGTGAGGTGCTTATTTTGGATATAATTAAAATGAAGAATGTATTTAAAACTTATCCTAATGGTGTTGGTGCTATATATGACTTGGACTTATCTATTGAAAAAGGTGATTTTGTTTTTATAATTGGTGGTTCTGGTAGTGGTAAGAGTACTCTTATAAAAATGCTTTATCGTGAAGAAAAGCCAAGCCGTGGTGAGATAATAGTGGGCGGAGTTAATGTTGCTAAGCTTAGGACTTCAAAGGTTTATAAGCTTCGTCGTAAACTTGGAGTTGTTTTTCAAGATTATAAACTTCTTCCTAAGCTTACTGTTTATGAAAATGTTGCTTTTGCTTTGGAGGTAACTGGTGCTGATAACAAGACTATTAGGAAAAGAGTTATTGATGTTTTAGATAAAGTTGGTTTGAAGGACAAAGTGAAGGAATATCCTGATAAACTGTCTGGTGGGGAACAACAAAGGGTAGCTATTGCGCGTGCGATTGTAAATAATCCTAAAATTCTTATTTGTGATGAGCCTACTGGGAATCTTGACCCAACGATTAGTATGGAAATAATGGAAATTCTTAATAATGTTAATAAAGATGGTACGACAATTCTTATGGTTACTCATGATATAAGTATTGTTGAAAAATTTAAGAAAAGAGTTATTGTTCTAAAGGATGGAAGACTTGTTAAGAATTATGAAAGGGGGTATTTTAAGAATGAAAGCTTGTAGGACTTTTTTAAGAAGTTTGAGGGATGCTCTTAAGAGTGTTTTTCGTAATTTTAGTTTATCTTTGGCAAGTGTTTCTTGTATTACTATAACGCTTATTATTATTGCTTCGGCGCTTCTTTTGTCTGAAAATGTTAAAAATTTTACAACTGAAATTGAAAAGGATGTTACAATTGTTGCTTTTTTAAAGTCGGATGTTACTGATGTGCAACGTGATAATTTTGAATCTTTTATTAAGACTAATGGTAATGTAGATAGTTATACTTTTAAGTCTAAGGCTGAAGTTAAGAAAGATATGCAAAAAGAAAATGATACTTTTAGTTCTGTGTTAGCAGAATGGGATGATAAAAATAATCCTCTTAAGGATACTTATACTATTAAAGTTCGTGATGTAAAGAAGATTGGCGATACTGCTAAAGAAATTGAAACTGTTGATTGTGTTAGTACTGTGCAATATGGAGAAGGATTAGTTGAAAAATTGGTTGGAGTGTTTGATGCGATTAAAAAGATTACGTATGCTGTGGCGCTTTCGCTTATAGTGGTTACTATTTTCCTTATTATTAATACTATTAAACTTACTATTTTTTCTAGAAAAAGAGAGATAGGTATTATGAGGCTTGTTGGAGCTTCAAATCTTAGAATAAGACTTCCTTTTGTGTTTGAAGGTATTATTTTAGGAGTCATTGGTTCGATTATTCCAATATTTATTGTAGTGTTTGGCTATAAGGCGTTGTATAATTATTTTGGAGGAATTTTGTTCTCTCCAGTTATAAAACTTGTTGCTCCGATGCCTTTCGTTATTAATGTTTCAATTATAATCTTGATTGTTGGAATGACAGTTGGAATGTTGGGAAGTTCTAGAGCGGTAAGGAGGTATATAAGAGTATAATGAGGAAGAAATGGGTTTTGATTATAATATTTAGTATCTTTTTCTTAGTACCTTTTGGTGTTAATGCAGAGTCAATTGCTGATTATAGAGCTAAGATAAAGGCTATTGAAGCTGAAAAGGCTGAGAATGAGTCTAAGAGTGCTGAGGTTCAAAAAAGAATTGATGATGCTAATGCTAGGATTAATGAAATAACTAACAAGATTGTTCAGGCTAAAAAGGATCAGGATGCTACAAGGGCGGATATTGAACGTCTTGATAAGGAGATTGACGCTAAGAAAGAAGAAATTAAGGATTTGATATCTTTTTATCAGATTTCAAATAGTGATAATTTTTATTTGAAGTTTGTTTTTGGCGCTGATAGTTTTGAAGATTTTATTTATAGATTTTCGGTTGCGGAACAACTTACTGATGCTAATGACAAGTTGGTTGGTGAGATGAACGATTTGATTAAAGAAAATGAGAGTAAAATCAAAAAACTAGATGAACAACAAAAGAATCTTTCTGCTCTTAATAAAGAAATTGGGGTTGAAATTGAGAAGCTTGGTTCTCAAAAAAGAAAGTATTCTGAAAACTCTTTGACTGCTGATGAAGAAATTAAAGCTTTAAATGATCAAATAGCATTTTTTAAGAAAAAGGGTTGTTCTGAAAATCAAGATGTTACTACTTGTTCGACTAATGTTCCTTCGACAAAAGGTTTTATTCGTCCTACTACTTATGGTTATATAACTTCTTATTATGGTGGTAGAATTCATCCAATATATGGTGTTGCTAGTCACCACGATGGTATTGATATTGCGGCAGCGACTGGTGCTAAGGTAATGGCATCTGGTACTGGTGAAGTAATATTTTCATATGCTGATAATTATGAATATTATGGAGGATTTGGAAAGGCTGTTTTAATAGTTCATAGAGTGGGTAATAGCACTTATACTTCTTTGTATGGACATTTGAGTAAAGCTAATGTTAGGTCCGGTCAAATTGTTCAAAGAGGGGATAAAATTGGAGAGGTAGGTTCGACTGGTAATTCGACTGGTCCACATTTGCATTTTCAATTTATGTATGGAAGTGGATATGGAAGTACGCTTGATCCTTTGGATATGGTTAATATGCCTCTTTCATGGTAAAACACTGAATTTTCGGTGTTTTTTTATTGACTTTATTTATTTTTTGTGATATTCTTTAGTTGTTGACACGAAAGTGTTTTTATTTTGGAATTAAACATATAATTAAGAGGTGGAATATGAAAGCATTAAATAATATTAAAGGTGAAATGTCTAAAGTAAAGTGGCCTGATAAGAAATATATGGTTAAGTATTCTATTGCATGTTTTTCAATGACAATAGTTTTAGCTTTATATTTTTATGGTCTTAATGTAATTATGGCTTTATTGAAAGGATTAAGATAGTATGGATAAAAAGTGGTATGTAGTTAATACTTATTCTGGACATGAAAAAAAGGTTCAAGAAAAGTTACTTATGAGAGCTTCTTCGATGGGAATGGAGGATTACATTTTTAGAGTAATTGTTCCAGAACAAACAGAAGTTGAAGTAAAGGATGGAGTTTCTAAGGAAAAGGTTAAAAAGTTATTTCCTGGTTATGTTCTTGTTGAAATGATAATGACAGATGAAGCTTGGTTTGTTGTTCGTAATACTCCTGGTGTTACGGGATTTATTGGTTCAAGTGGTAAGGGTGCTAAACCTACCCCTTTACAACCTTATGAAGTTGACAAAATTCTTAATAATATGGGTATGTCAAGGCTTGAAGTTTCTAGTGATTTAGTTGAAGGAGAACTTGTTAAAGTGATATCTGGTCCGTTTGCAGGAATGGAAGGTAAGATTGAATCTCTTGATTTACCTAATCAAGTTCTTACAGTTTTACTTGATTTATTCGGGCAAGAAACTTCGGTGGAAGTTGAATTATCTCAAATAGAAAAAGCGTAAAAGACTTGCATTTTTTCTAATTTAGTGATATTATTTAAACGCTATATATTTTTTAATATATATTTAGTGGGAGGCATTTAGCTATTTGCGGTCATGCTATTAAGACCACTCGCTTTCTTAACAAAAATTTATGGAGGTGTTTTTCGTGGCAAAAGAAGTTGCAAGAAAAGTAAAGTTACAAATTGCTGCAGGAAAGGCTACACCAGCTCCACCAGTTGGTACAGTTTTAGGTCCTACAGGAATTAACTTGAGTGAATTTTGTACAAAGTACAATGATGCTACAAGAGAAAAAATGGGAGATGTATTACCGGTTGAAATTTCTATTTATGATGATAGGACATTTGATTTTGTAATTAAGACTCCACCAGCAGCATTTTTAATTAAGAAATATGCTAAAGTACAAAAGGGTTCTGTTAAAGGCTCTAAAGAAGTAGTAGGTACTTTGACTAAGGAACAATTAAAAGAAATTGCTGAAATTAAATTACCTGATTTAAATGCTTATTCAATAGAAGAGGCAATGAAAATCGTTGAAGGTACTGCTAAAAACATGGGAATAACTATAGCAGAATAAATAAAATAGTTATTAGTTATTTTACATAGGGTTACCCTATGTGGGAGGTAAAACCGCAATTACCACATAAGGAGGTTAAAATAATGAAAAATAGAGGAAAGAATTATAAAACTCTAGTTGCTAAAGTTGAAAAAGGTAAGCTTTATACTAGTGAAGAAGCTATTTCATTAGTTAAGGAACTTGCTAATACTAAGTTTGATGCAACAATTGAAGTTGCTATGAATCTTAACTTAGATGTTAAAAAGGCTGATCAACAATTAAGAGGAGCTATTACGTTACCAAAAGGAACAGGTAAGACTTGTAGAGTATTAGTTCTTGCTAAGGGAGATCATGCTAAAGAAGCAGTTGAAGCTGGTGCTGATTATGTTGGGGATGCTGATATGATTGAAAAAATTCAAAAGGAAAATTGGTTTGAATATGATACAATTATAGCTACTCCTGATATGATGCCTCAACTTGGTAAATTAGGTAAGATTTTAGGACCAAAAGGTTTAATGCCAAATCCTAAGACTGGTACAGTTACTAACAACGTTAAACAAGCTGTTACTGAAGCTAAAGCAGGTAGAGTTGAATATAGAACAGATAGTTATGGAAATGTTCATGGAATAATTGGTAAGGCTTCATTTAGTAATGAAGATTTAGTGGAAAATTTAAATGCGTTTGTTAAAACAATTTTAAGAGCTAAACCTCAAACTGCTAAAGGAACTTATGTAAAGTCTATTAGTGTTTCTGCTACTATGAGTCCATCTGTAAGAATTGATCAAAATAGTTTTGACAATTAATAGGAAATAGTGTATAATATTATTGAATTTAGTTTTTAAGTGCCAAAGACAGTAGGTGTAGAAGTAAATCCTACCGAGGACTTTTATAAAGTAATCTAGAGTCTTTGCATGCAAAAGGCTCTTTTGTTTAGGTACTGAATATTATAAGGAGGTGTGTCTTATGCCAAGTGTTAAAGTTTTAGAAATGAAACAAGAGGTTGTATCTGAAATCAAGGATAAGTTATCTAATTGCAAGTCATTTGTTTTATTTGATTATCGTGGTTTGACCGATGGTGAAACTAAGGATTTGAGAATAAAGCTTAGAGAAACTGATTCGGATTACAAGGTATACAAAAATACTTTGCTTAAAATTGCTCTTAAGGATTTGAATATTGACTTAGATAGTTATTTAGAAGGTCCTACTGCTATTGCATTTTCAAAAGATGATATAGCAGCGATTAAAGTACTTAGCGAATGTTCTAAAAAGAATGATGCTTTAGTACTTAAAGCAGGTATGGTTGAAGGCAATATGGCTGATAAGGATAAGTTAGATGAATTTGCTAAGATTCCATCACGTGAAGGATTGTATACTATGCTTGCTGGTGGTATGATTCAAATAGTTAAAGATTTATCAATTGCTTTAAATCTTTATACAGAACAAAAAGAAAATTAATAAAAATAAATTAAATTAAGGGAGGAAAAATATTATGGCAAAAATAACAAAGGAAGAATTTATTAGCTCTTTAAAAGAAATGACATTATTAGAAGTAAAGGAATTAGTTGATGCAATGAAAGAAGAATTTGGTGTTGATCCAAGTGCAGTTACAGTAGCATCAGCTCCAGCAGCAGCAGAAGAACAAGGACCATCTACTTTAACAGTTGTTCTTAAAAATGCTGGTGCAGCAAAAATTAATGTCATTAAAATAATCAGAGAAGTTACTGGTTTAGGATTAAAAGAAGCTAAAGATATCGCTGATGCAGGTGGAAATGTTAAAGAAAATATTCCTGCTGAAGAAGCTAATGAATTAAAAGCTAGATTAGAAGAAGCTGGCGCTGAAGTTGAATTAAAATAATTGACTATTTAAAGCCTGTTTTAAACATGGGCTTTTTGTCGTTTATAGAGGAGGAAAAATGACTCACTATTTTACTAATGATAATATTGAAAGTAATATAAAAAAAATATTGGTAAAAGTTAGGGATAAGACTTTTAGTTTTTATACTGATAATGGGGTGTTTTCTAAACGTGGTCTTGATTTTGGGAGTAGAAGTTTGATAGAAACTGTTCTTGATTTGGACATACATGGAAATGTTTTAGATATTGGTTGTGGCTATGGTGTTATCGGAATCATTTTATCTTCTTTTTTTCATGGAAATTATGATTTAGTTGATGTTAATAAGAGGGCTATTCATCTTGCAAAAATGAATGTTTCTTTAAATAAAGTTTCAGGTGTTAATGTTTTTTGTAGTGATGTTTATTCTGGCGTTTCGAAAAAATATGATTTTATTGTGACCAATCCTCCGATTAGGGTTGGTAAGGAAATTTTATATAAATTCTTGTTTGAGGCTAAGGATTATTTAGTATCTGGAGGATCTTTGATATTTGTTATTAATAAGGATCAAGGCGCTAAGAGTGTTATTAAGGATTTGTCTTTAATTGGTAATGTTTCAATTTTGAAAAAAAATAAAGGTTTTTTTGTAATAAAATGTATTTTTGATTGACAAGTTGATTAAATTGTGGTAATAATATAAGTTGGTTATTTGTCTGTTTTGAAGACGAATTGTTGTTTAAAAATTTGAAAGTAGGGGTGATTTTTTGTGGCATTTAAGGTAGTTAGCTGTGGTGACCATAGAAAAAGAAGAAATTTTTCCAAAATTAAAAACACTTATGAATTAAGAGATTTATTGGAAATACAAAAAAAATCATATAATTGGTTTATTGAGAAAGGTATTGAAGAAGTATTCAATGATTTATTCCCCGTAGAGAACTTTGCTGGTACATTATCATTGGAGTTTGGTGATTATCATTTTGATGAGCCTAGGTATTCTATTAAGGAATGTAAGGAAAGGTATGCGACTTATGCTGCTCCTTTGAAGGTTGATGTAAGATTATTTAATAATGAAACTGGTGAAGTTAAAGAACAAGAAATTTTCTTGGGTGATATGCCACTTATGACAGATAGTGGTACTTTTGTCATAAATGGTGCTGAACGTGTAATAGTTTCACAGCTTGTTAGGTCTCCATCTGTATATTTTAATAAAGAACTTGATAAGAATGGTAGACTTTTAATTACTTCACAAATTATACCAACTCGTGGTACTTGGTTAGAGTTTGAAACTGATGCTAGGGATATTTTATATGTACGTATAGATAGAACTAGAAAGGTTCCTTTAACAACATTACTTCGTGCATTTGGATTATCTAGTGATGAAGATATTATTAAATTGTTTGGTGATAGTGAGTTTCTTGAAAATACTATTGCTAAGGATTCTACTAGAAATACTGATGAAGCTTTAATTGAAATTTATGAAAAGTTAAGACCAGGTGAACCTGCGACTCTTGATAGTTCTAAGAATCAAATTATTACTAGATTTTTTGATGAATTTAGATATGATTTAGCTAAAGTTGGTAGATATAAATTTAATATTAAGTTAAATGTTCTTGATAGATTACTTAATCAAACTTTAGCGGAAGATATTAAAGTTGATGGTGAAGTTGTTGTTCCTAAGGATACAGTTGTTACTAAGGAAGTTCTTGAAACCTTAAAACCAATATTTGAAAATGGTTATGGTGTTAAAGAAGTTAAGATTAATGATGAATTAGATACTTATAATAAAGTACAAATGGTTAAGGTTTATAAACCTGGTACTAAAAAGAAATTAGTGGTTATTGGTAATGATCAAAGTATCGACTCTAAAAGACTTACTATTTCTGATGTTTATGCATCTTGTTCATATTACTTAAATTTACTTGATGGTGTTGGTAATTTTGATGAAATAGATCACTTAGGGAATAGAAGAATTCGTCAAGTAGGAGAACTTTTACAAAATCAATTTAGGGTAGGGGTTACTCGTATGGAAAGGGTTATTCGTGAAAGAATGACTACTCAAGATATTAATGAAGTTACTCCAAAGACTCTTATTAATATTAGACCTATTACTGCTATATTAAAGGAATTCTTTGGTAGTTCACAATTGTCACAATTCATGGATCAAATTAATCCGATAGCAGAGTTAACTCATAAGAGACGTCTTTCTGCTTTAGGACCTGGTGGACTTTCTAGAGATAGAGCAGGAATGGATGTGCGTGATGTTAATGAATCGCATTATGGTAGAATTTGTCCAATTGAATCTCCAGAAGGACCTAATATTGGGCTTATTACAACTTTAGCTAGTTATGCTAAGATTGATGATTATGGATTTATTAAGACTCCTTATCGTAAGGTTGTAGATAGTGTTATTACTGATGAAATAGTGTATTTTACTGCTGATGAAGAAGGGGATTTGATTATTTCTCAATCTACTGTTAAAACTGATGAAAATAATAAGATTATTGATGAAACAGTTGCTGCTCGTTATCGTGGAGAAAATGTTATGGCTACTCCAGATAAGGTTGATTATATAGATGTTTCGCCTCAACAAGTTGTATCTATTACAACTAGTTGTATTCCATTTTTGGAACATGATGATGCGACTCGTGCACTTATGGGTTCTAATATGCAACGTCAAGCTGTACCGCTTCTTAAACCAGAAGCACCGTTTGTAGGTACTGGTGTTGAATATATCGCAGCGAGAGATTCTGGTTCAACAATTGTTGCTAAAGCTGATGGAGTTGTTTCTTATGTTGATGGTAGAAAGATTATTGTTGAAAACAAGGGTGGAGTTGATGAGTATTATCTAACTGATTTTACGGCATCAAACCAAGGTACTTGTTTCCATCATAAACCAATTGTAAAAGTTGGGGATAAAGTAAAACGTGGCACTACTATTTTAGCGGATGGACCTTCTTGTGATAAGGGTGAACTTGCTCTTGGTAAGAATGTAACTGTTGCATTTATGCTGTTTAATGGATATAACTATGAAGATGCTGTTATATTGAATGAAAGATTAGTTAAGGAAGATGCTTATACTTCAATTCATATTGAGGATTACGAAATGCCATGTCGTGATACTAAGCTTGGCCCTGAAGAAATTACAAGAGATATTCCTAATGTTAGTGAAGAAGCTCGTAAGAATTTGGATGCTGATGGTATTATTAGAATTGGTACTGAAGTAAAAGAAGGGGATATTTTAGTAGGTAAGGTTACTCCGAAGGGAATGGCTGAGCTTACTTCAGAAGAAAAACTTCTTCATGCTATCTTTGGAGAAAAAACTCGTGAAGTTAGGGATACATCTTTACGTGTTCCACATGGTGGAGATGGGATTGTTCATGATGTTAAGGTATTTACCAAGAAAAATAGTGATGAACTTGCTTCTGGTGTTTCTAAATTGGTACGTGTTTATATAGTTCAAAAGCGTAAAATTCAAGTAGGGGATAAGATGTCTGGTCGTCATGGTAATAAAGGGGTTATTTCTTTAATACTTCCACAAGAAGATATGCCTTATTTACCTGATGGTACACCGGTTGATATAATGCTTAATCCACTTGGTGTTCCATCACGTATGAATATTGGACAAGTGCTTGAATTGCATCTTGGTATGGCTTGTAAAAAACTTGGTGTTCATGTTGCTACTCCAGTATTTGATGGTGCTAAAGAAGAAGATGTTATTGCGATGATGAAGGAAGCAGGAATGGATGAAGATGGTAAAACAGTGCTTTATGATGGACGTACTGGTAGACCTTTTGATAACAAAGTTTCTGTTGGTGTCATGTATATGATTAAACTTAACCACATGGTTGAGGATAAGATGCATGCTCGTGCTACTGGGCCATATAGTTTAGTTACTCAACAACCACTTGGAGGAAAAGCTCAATTTGGTGGACAAAGATTTGGAGAAATGGAAGTTTGGGCACTTTATGCATATGGTGCTGCTCATACATTACAAGAAATTATGACTATTAAGTCTGATGATGTTATTGGACGTGTTAAAGTTTATGAGGCTCTTGTTAAAGGACAAAAGGTAGATCAAGCTGGTGTTCCTGAATCGTTTAGGGTTCTTATAAAAGAATTCCAAGCTTTAGGACTTGATATTCAAATTATAAATGATAATAATGAAGTTTTAGATTTAAAGCAAATAGAAAAAGATGAGGTTCAAGAGAGTATGAACTTTAATGAAGTAGAAGTTTCTAAAGAAGAAAAAGAAGATGTTGCTTTAAAAGTTGAAGATGGTTCTTGTGAAAGTGAAGAAGATGGGTTTGAGTCTGATGATTTAGATGTTGATTTTGATCCAGAATCATTAAAGAAGGAAAATGAAAGTGGGGTGAATTACTAATGATAGAGGTTAATAAGATTGAGGCTTTAAAAATTGGTATTGCATCTCCTGATAAGATAAGAGAATGGTCATATGGTGAAGTTAAAAAGCCTGAAACTATTAATTATCGTACTTTAAGACCTGAAAGAGATGGATTATTTTGTGAAAAAATCTTTGGTCCTACTAAGGATTTTGAATGTGCATGTGGTAAATATAAACGTGTAAAATATAAAAATATCGTTTGTGATAGATGTGGTGTTGAAGTTACTCGTTCTAAAGTTAGACGTGAAAGAATGGGTCATATTGAACTTGCTACACCTGTATCTCATATTTGGTATTTTAAGGGTATTCCATCTCGTATGGGTACTGTGCTTGATATGAGTCAAAGAGATTTAGAAGAAGTACTATACTTTGTTTCTTATGTAGTTATTGATAAGGGTATTGCACCTTTAGAAAATAAGCAAACATTATCTGAAAAGGAATATCGTGCATATTATGAAAAATATGGTGATGGTTTCAAAGTAGGAATGGGTGCTGAAGCTATTAAGGAATTATTAAAGAAAGTTGATCTTGGTAAAGAAATAGAAGATATTCGTAAGAAACTTGAAACTGCTCAAGGTCAAAAAAGAACTAGTTTATTAAAGAGACTTGATATATTAGATGCTTTTTATACATCTGGTAATAAGCCTGAATGGATGATTTTGGATGTTATACCTGTTATACCTCCTGAACTTCGTCCAATGATTCAATTAGATGGTGGTAGATTTGCTACTTCTGATTTGAATGATTTATATAGAAGGGTTATTAATAGAAATAATCGTTTGAAAAGACTTATTGATTTAGGTGCTCCATCTATTATTATTCAAAATGAAAAACGTATGCTTCAAGAAGCAGTTGACGCTTTATTTGACAATGGTAGAAGGGGTAAAAGTGTTACTGGTGCAGGAAATCGTCCTCTTAAGTCACTTTCTAGTATGTTAAAAGGTAAACAAGGTAGATTTAGACAAAACTTACTTGGTAAGCGTGTTGATTATTCAGGACGTTCAGTAATTGTTGTTGGACCTAGTTTAAAAATGTATCAATGTGGTCTTCCTAAGGGAATGGCACTTGAACTTTTCAAACCTCATGTAATTAATGGATTGGTTGAAAAGGATATTGCTCATAATATTAAGGCTGCTAAAAGGCTTATTGATAATCAAGATGAAAGAGTTTGGGATGTTGTTGAAGAAGTAATTAAAGAACATCCAGTTATGCTTAATAGAGCTCCTACTCTTCATAGGTTAGGTATTCAAGCATTTGAACCTAAGTTAATTGGTGGTAAGGCTATTCGTCTACATCCACTTGTATGTCCAGCTTTTAATGCGGATTTCGATGGAGACCAAATGGCAGTTCACGTACCAATTAGTGAAGAAGCTCAAGCTGAAGCTAGATTGTTAATGCTTGGTGCAAATAACATTCTTCATCCAAAAAGTGGGGAACCGGTTGTTACTCCTGCTCAAGATATGGTTTTAGGTAATTATTACTTAACTATGGAAAAGAAGGATGAAGTTAATGAAGGTAGGGTATTTAAGGATGCTAATGAAGCTCTTATGGAATATGATAGAGGGGATTTACCTCTTCATACAAGGATTGCTATTAGGGTTGATTCATTTAAACATAAATTATTTACTGAAGAACAAAGTGGTAAATATTTAATTACTACTGTTGGTAAAATTAAGTTTAATGAAATATTACCTGATACATTCCCATATATTAATGAACCTACTAAGGAAAATATTGAAACAATTACTCCAAATAAGTATTTTGTGGATAAAGGTGTTGATATTAAGAAGGCTATTAGTGAAATGCCTTTAGTTAGTCCATTCCCTGTTAAGACTTTGAAGGATATAATTGCTCAAATATTTAAGCTTTATAAAACTACTGAGACTTCTATTATGCTTGATAGATTGAAGGATTTAGGATTTAAGTATTCAACTATAAGTGGTACAACTGTTTCTGTTTATGATGTTGCTACTAGTAGTTCTAAACCTCAAATTATTGCAGATGGTAAGAAAATGGTTGATAAGATTAATAAACAATATGCAAGAGGTTTGATTACTGAAGAAGAAAGATATGAAAATGTTATTAATACTTGGTATAAAGCTAAGGATCAAGTTCAAGCTGAACTTCAAGCTATTGCGGATTCTTCTTTAGAAAATCCAATATTTATGATGATGAAGTCTGGTGCTCGTGGTAAGATTTCACAATTCGTGCAACTTTCTGGTATGCGTGGTCTTATGGCTAAACCTGGTGGAAAAACTATTGAAATACCAGTTATATCTTCATTTAAAGAAGGGTTAACTGTATCTGAGTTCTTCTTATCAACTCATAGTGCTCGTAAAGGTAGTGCGGATACTGCGCTTAATACAGCATCATCTGGATATTTAACAAGAAGACTTGTAGATGTTTCTCAAGATGTAATTGTTAAGGAACATGATTGTGGTACTGATTTTGGTGTTACAGTTATGCCATTTATCAATGATAAAGATAATACTGTTATTGAAGGATTATATGATAGAATTGTTGGTAGATATACTAGTAAAAAAGTTATTAATCCTGAGACTAAGGAAGTTATTGTTGATAAAGATGAAATGATTACTGAAAAACTTGCTGAAAAGATTGTGGCTTCTGGTGTTACTTCAGTGGAAATTAGAAATGTTCTTACATGTAATACTAAGAATGGTGTTTGTCAAAAATGTTATGGTAGAAATCTTGCTACTGGTAACTTGGTTGAAATTGGTGAAGCTGTTGGTATAATGGCTGCTCAATCAATTGGTGAACCTGGTACACAACTTACCATGAGAACATTCCATACTGGTGGTGTTGCAGGTGGAGAAGATATTACTCAAGGGTTACCACGTGTTGAAGAATTGTTCGAAGCTCGTAATCCTAAAGGACAAGCTGCTATTGCTACGATTGATGGTAAGGTTAAAGAAATTCATGAAGATCATGGAAAATATAGAATTATTATTAAGAATAAACTTGAAGAAAGTGAACATATTACTAATTATGGTGCAAAACTTCGTGTTTCTAAGGGCGATGTAGTATCTGTTGGTGATAAGTTGACTGAAGGTAATATTAGTCCAAGGGAACTTCTTGCGGTTACTGATAGAATTACTGCTCAAGAGTATATCTTAAAAGAAATCCAAAAAGCATATCGTGCTCAAGGTGTAGATATTTCTGATAAGCATATTGAAGTTGTCGTAAGTAGAATGATTTCTAAAATTAGAATTGCTGATGGAGGAGATACTAAGTTCTTGATTGGTTCGGTTGTTGGAATTAGAGAATTTACCGATGTAAATAAAGAAGCAATTCTTAATGGTAAAAAGCCTGCGGTTGGTAAGCCAATTCTTCTTGGTATTACTAAGGCTGCTTTAGAGACTGAATCATTCTTATCTGCAGCATCGTTCCAAGAAACAACAAGGGTACTTACTGATGCTTCAATTAAGGGTAAGGTTGATACTTTACAAGGTCTTAAAGAAAATGTTATTATTGGTAAACTTATTCCTGCGGGGACTGGTGCTAAACAATATAGGGATGTTTCTTATGAACTTAAGAATCAACTTATGGAAGAAGAAGCAATGGATGCTTTGGAGGATGATTTAATGGAATAGACTTAGGTCTGTTCTTTTTTTGTTTGTTTTTTGTTTGTTTTAGTGTATAATATAGTTGGGTTTTATTACTTTTTGAGATGGATTGGTGATATGATGAATAAAAAAGTTGTTGTTTTTGGAGGAGGAACGGGAATTAGTTATTTGCTTCGTGGTCTTAATTTGTTTCCTGTAGATATTACGGCGGTTATTACTGTTTCAGATGATGGAGCTTCGACTGGTAAACTTCGTGAGGAATTTTCTATGCCTGGTATGGGTGATATTAGGAAGGCTATTGTTAGTTTGTCTGATTCTTCTTCTGAAATAAAAGATTTGTTTAATTATAGATTTAATACTTATAGTGATTTGAATGGACATCCGATTGGTAATCTTATTCTTACTGCTATGTATAATATGACAGGGAGTCTTTCTTCTAGTATAAAAGTACTTAGTGATTTTTTAGATGTAAAGCATAAGGTTCTTCCTTTGTCTGAGGATTATCTTACGTTGATGGCTGAGACTGTTGATGGAAAGATTGTAAGTGGTGAGAAGAATATTCCTGATGTGGAACATAGGTATAAGAGATTTTTTTATAAAGAGGTGCCTCATGTATCTAGTGAAGTTGTTGATGCTATTAAGAATGCTGATCTTATTGTTTTTAGTATTGGTAGTTTATATACTAGTATTATTCCTCATCTTATTGCTCCAGAGGTTATTCGTGCAATTGATAAAAGTAAGGCTAGAATTTTATATACTTGTAATGCTGCGATTCAAAAAGGGGAAACTGATGATTATACTGTTGGAGATCATGTTGCTATTCTTAATGAGTATCTTGGTAAGAAGAAGGTTGATGCTGTTTTAGTGTCTAATACGGTTATTCCTAAGAAGATTATTGATAGGTATGTTAGGTATGAAAATAAAGAGCTTGTTAAGATTGATATGGATTATTTAAAGAGTCTTGGATGTGAGGTTTTGTCTTCTGATTTACTTACAATTGAAGATAATTATATAAGGCATGATAGTATGAAGCTTGCTACTGCTATTTTTAATTATTTGATGAGGTGATTTTATGTCATTTGCGACTTTGGTTAAAAATGAGGTTTGTTCTTTAGAGTATAATGATGGTGAAGCTATTCGTTTGCTCTCTGGTTTTGTTCGTAATAATTATAGTTTGTTTGGTGAAAAGCTTATTTTAAGTTCTGAAAATGCTAAGATTGCAAGGTTTTTATTTAGTCTTTTTAAACGTATTTATGGAGTTAATGTTGATATTGTACAGGGTGGTGTGAATAATTTTAATAAAAAAAATTCTTATAATATAATTATTGGTGAAAGGGTTAAGTATATTCTTAATGATTTGATGATTATTGATTTTGACGGTAATTCTGTTTCTTTAGATAATTTGTTTTTAAGTACTGATTTTTTTAAGAGGGCTTATCTTAGTGGTTGTTTTCTTGCTTCAGGAAGTGTTAATGATCCAAAGACTTCAAGGTATCATTTAGAGTTTTTAGTTGATAGGGTTTATGATGCGGAGTTTATTTGTTCTTTACTTGGTGAGTTTTATATAAATAGTAAGATTATTGATAGAGATAGGGGTTATATGGTTTATGTAAAAGAGGCAGAAAAAATAGGTGATTTTTTAAGGCTTATTAGTGCTAATAATGCTGTTATGTATTATGAAGATATAAGAATATATAGGGATCATAAAAATATGACTAATCGTCTTAATAATTGTGAACAAGCAAATGTTGATAAGATTATTGGTGCCTCTTCAAAGCAGATAGAAGATATTAACATTATTGTTGATAAGTTAGGTCTTTCTTTAGTTGATGAAAAGCTTCGTGATGTTATTTCTTATCGTTTGAAGTATCCGGAGGTTTCTCTTGGTGAGCTTAGTGAAATTATTTCTTATGAGACGGGGAAGCCTCTTACAAAGTCTGGTCTTAGTCATCGTTTTAGGAAAATTCATGAGATTGCTAGTCGTTTTGTTGATGATAAATAAAAAAACCTAGGGTTATTTTGTAAATAACTTATCTAGGTTTTTCTTTGGTAGAAGCATGTTGAAGTTTTTATCGACGGTTATGGTGTATTCTTTTTTTTGTTCTTTTAGTTTTTCGCCGTCTACTGTCCAATTGTTTTTGACTTCATCTTTAAATTTTATTTCTATTTTATCTGTTGTATAGCAGTATAGTCCTGGTGCATTTGTTATACCAGTTTTTATTAACATTATTATTGTTTTTACAAGGTCTTTTCTTCTTGTTATGTTGCAGAATAGTACTTCTAGTTTGTTGTCGTCTAATTTTACATCTTTGTAGATGTTATTGAAACCAGCAATTCTGTTGGCGTTTGAGATTAAAATCAGAGAGTATAGACCGTGATATGTTTCGTTGTTTATTGTGTATTCTAATTCGTAAAGTTTTGTTTGTTGGAAGAATTCTTTGGCACCATTTATTAGATAGGCAACATGGCCTAGTTTCTTTTTTAATTTTCGTGATGTTTGATAGGGAACGTTTATAAATTTTCCGAAGCCTGTTACATATACAAATGGTTGATTATTTATTAGTCCTAGGTCGACTTGTCTTATTTCTCCGGATAGAATTTCTTTTATGTTTTTGGTTATGTTTTTGCCTAATCCTAGCATAGCACCGATATCGTTAGTTGTACCGACGGGAATGTGGGATAGGACTAGTTTTTCTTGTCTCATAAAGTTTCCGGTTACGATTTCATTGAATGTTCCGTCTCCTCCGATTGAAAGGACAAGGTCTGTTTTTTTGATATTTTTGACGTGGGTTTTAGCATCTCCACTTTTTTCTGTAATGAACAGGTTTACTTTATAGTCAAAAGTAGTTATGGTATTAATTATTTTGTTTAGTTCTTTTTTTGTAATACCTTTTCCACTTTCTAGATTACAAATTAGTTCACATGTTTTCATAGCATCACCGTTTTAATTATATCTGATATTTTATTTATTTTCAATTATTTTATCGATTATGCCATATTCTTTGGCTTCTTTTGCTTCTAAAAAATAGTCTCTTTCAGTATCTTGTTCTATTTTTTCTAGTGGTTGATTGGTGTTTTTTGATAAAATTTTGTTTAGTTTATCTTTGAGTTTTAGTATTCTTGTGGCTGCGATTTTTATTTCTGTTGCTTGTCCTTGGGCTCCTCCGAGTGGTTGATGTATCATTACTTCGGCATTTTCTAAAATGTATCTTTTTCCTTTTGTACCACTTGAGAGAAGGAATGCGGCCATTGATGCTGCCATGCCAACGCAGATTGTTGAAACGTCGCTTTTTATAATGTTCATTGTGTCGTATATAGCCATTCCTGATGTAATGGATCCTCCTGGTGAGTTAATGTAGATACTTATGTCATCGTGATTTTCTGAATCTAGATATAGTAGTTCTGCAACGATGATGTTTGAAGTGTTGTCGTCTATTTCGCCATTTAAAATAATTATTCTGTCTTTTAGAAGTCTTGAATATATATCATAGCTTCTTTCTCCACCTTGTTCTTTTTCGATTACTACTGGAATTAAGTTCATTTTTATCACCCTATTTATAAAATACTAAAATTTCTTAATAATATTCGTATTAAAATAGGACATTATGTGATAAAATATAATATATAGATAATAAGAGGTGTAATATGTCAAAGATTAATGTTAATATATTAGATAATGTATATTCTTATGATAAAGGTACTAAGTTGTCTGTTGTTGCTGATGATTTTAAGGATAAGTTTTCTTTTCCTATTTTAGTAGCTTTTGTTGATAATGAAATTTGTGAACTTAAGACTTGTCTTGATAGGGATTGTACTGTTAGGTTTATTACGGTTATGGATCCGATTGGTAATAGTATTTATCAAAAGGGTTTGATGTTTTTACTTGCTTATTCTTATAAGATGGTTTATGGTTCTTGTAGTACGCTTAAAGCGTGTCATTCTTTGGATAAAGGTATTAGGATGAAGAGTGATAATGCTTTGAATCTTTCTGATATTGCTATTCTTAAGAATAAAATGTTGGAGCTTGTTTCTAAGAATCTTAGTATTGATAAGGTTTTAGTAGAAAAGAGTGCTGCGATTTCGTATTTTATAAATAATGGTGATATGGAAAAAGCTGATACTTTTAAATATTTGACAAATCATTATGTTAATCTTTATAGAGTTGAAGATTATTATAATTATTTATTTAGTTTTATGCCTATTAGTACGGGTGTTTTTAAAGATTTTGATTTATTTTTAGTTGATGATAATAATTTTGTTTTGAGATTTCCTGTTGTTGGGGATTCTAACATACCTGATTTTAATGTTTATGATAAGATTCTTGAAGCATTTAATATTTCTTATAAAAGAGGTAAGAAACTTGGAATATTTACTTCTTCGGATATAAATAAGATTGTTGCTCTTGGAGGAATTAATGATATTATAAAGATAACAGAGGTTATTTCTAGTAATGATTTGCTTAATATAGCTAAGAATATATATAATCTTGGTGATAAAATTAAGGTTGTTTTGTTAGCTGGTCCTTCTTCTTCGGGTAAGACTAGTACTTCTAAAAAGTTGTCGATGTTCCTTAAGAGTTTTGGTTATAATCCTGTTTCTTTATCAATTGATGATTATTTTGTTGAGAGGGAAGAGACTCCTAAGCTTGATAATGGGGATTATGATTTTGAAAGTGTTAAGGCTATTGATATTGAGCTTTTTAATGATAATTTAAATAGGCTTCTTAATGGGGAAGAGGTTAAGATACCGACTTTTAATTTTAAGAAGGGTAAAAAAGAGTATCTTGGAAATACATTAAAACTTGGTGATTCTGATATACTAATTATTGAGGGTCTTCATGCGATTAATGATGATCTTACATATGATGTTCCTAAGGATAGGAAGTATAAGATTTATATTTCTCCTCTTACTGATTTGAATATTGATAATTTGAATATGGTTTCTAATTCTGATATTAGACTTATTAGGAGAATTATTAGAGATAATAGGACGAGAGGTTATAGTGCGGAACATACAATTAATACATGGCAAAATGTAAGGCGTGGTGAGGAAAGTTATATATTTCCTTATCAGAATGATGTTGATGTTGTTTACAACAGTTCTCTTATTTACGAGATAGGAGTGCTTAAGCTTTATGTTTTACCGCTTCTTTATGAAATTGATAGTAGTTCTTCGGCTTATTCTGAAGCGGTTAGACTTATTAATTTCTTAGGCATGTTTACGACAATTAATAGTGATGAGATTCCTAGTGAATCGATTCTTAGAGAATTTATTGGTAATAGTTATTTTTTATAGGAGGATATAGTAATGAAAGTAGCAATTAATGGTTTTGGGAGAATTGGAAGATTACTTTTTAGGTTGATTGAAAATGAAAGTGATATTTCTGTTGTAGCAATTAATGATTTAGGTAGTGCTAAGGATCTTGCACATTTACTTAAGTATGATACAACTCAAGGTAGTTATAGAATAGATGAGATTAGTTATGATGATGATTTTTTAATTGTTGGTGATAAAAGGATTAAGATTTTTTCTAGTACTGATCCTTTACTTCTGCCATGGGGAGAGCTTGGAGTTGATATCGTTTTAGAGTGCACTGGTAAGTTTGTTAAGTTAGAGGATGCATCTTTGCATATTAAGAGTGGAGCAAAGAAAGTAATTGTTTCTGCTCCTTGTAAGGGTGATGTAAAAACTATTGTTTATGGTGTTAATGATGACATTTTGGATGGTAGTGAAGTGGTTATAAGTGCCGCAAGTTGTACGACTAATTGTTTAGCTCCTGTGCTTAATCTTTTAAATAATAATTTTGGTATTAAGAGAGGTTATATGACAACGGTTCATGCTGTTACAAATGATCAAGTTGTTTTGGATTGTGAACATAAGAAAGGAATTGAATCTAGAAGAGGTCGTGCTTCATTTATGAATATTGTTCCTACTTCAACTGGTGCTGCATCTGGTATTGGAAAGGTTATACCGTCTTTGGAAGGAAAACTTGACGGTTCGGCACTTAGAGTTCCTGTTGGTACTGGTAGTGTGATTGATTTGGTGCTTGAACTTGATAAAGAGGTTAGTGTTGATGAAATTAATTTGATGTTTAAGAATAATAGTAATGATACAATTCATTTTACGATGGATCCTATTGTTTCTAGTGATGTTATTGGTACTAGTTACGGTGCTATTGTTGATGGACTTCTTACTAAGGTTTTAAATAGTGAAGCAGGACAGCTTGTTAAGGTTGTTGCTTGGTATGATAATGAAATGGGTTATTGTAATCAAATGCTTAGAACTATTAAAAAATTTAAATAATTATTTTTAGTGCTTTGTTTACAAAGTGCTTTTTACTTTATTGATATCTTTTTTCTTTAGTTCTTTTCTTTGGGGTTTGGTAGTGGTATAATTATTTTGTAGTTTATTAATGGGAGATGTTAAAATGTTATATATTTTATTTTGTAAAATAGTGCAAAAATTGTTAAAACTAATGAATAGGGGTAGTTCTCTTCCTGGTGAAATTGGGATAAAGCTTGATAAAAAGTTTTTGTCGAGGTTTGAAAAACCTAAGTATACTGTTTTTGTGACTGGTACGGCTGGAAAGACCACTACTGCATCAATGATTACTAATGTTTTTAGAAATGCTGGTTATAGAGTAGGAAGTAATGAAAAGGGTTCTAACTTATCTTATGGTGTTGCTTCTTCTCTTATTGAGAATAGTACTATTTTTGGAAAAAGCAAGGTTGATGCTTTGGTTTTAGAAGTTGATGAAAGATATGTTAAGAGAGTTCTTCCTTATTTTAAGCCTGATTATTTTGTGATATGTAATTTATCAAGGGATCAGTTGGCAAGAAATGGTCATTTTGATATAGTTTTTGATGATATTAATGATTATATTACTGATGATATGCATTTGATTCTTAATGCTGATAATCCTCTTTCTTATAAATTTTCTTTGGGTAAGAATAATGAAATTACTTATTTTGGTGTTTCTAAGAGTGAGTTTTCTTCTATTGATACAGGTTATAAGATTGATGTTAATTATTGTCCAAAGTGTGGAAGTAAGATAGATTACGAATATTTTAATTATGGTAATTTTGGCTCTTATCATTGTACTTCATGTGATTTTAAGAGACAAGATCCTAAGTATCCGGCTTCGGTTTCTGATGGTTGTTTGGTGATTGATGATGTTAAGTTTGATATTACTAATAATGTTTTATATAATGCTTATAATATTGCTGCAACGTATACTGTTTGTAGATTGGTTGGAATAGATAAGGCAGTTATGCTTAAGTCCTTTAGTAATTTGGATATGAAAGCTAATAGAGTTGAAAAGTTTTTGGTAAATGGGGTATCTGGTACAATATTGCTTAGTAAGAATGAGACTCCTCTTTCTTATAATCAATCTATAGATTTTGTTTCAAGTATAGAGGATGAGATTTCTTTGGTTATTGGGTTTACTAGAATAAGTGGTAGATATGATGAAAAAGATATTTCATGGTTTTATGATATTGATTTTGAAAAACTTAAGAATAATAAATTTAAAGAAGTTTACGTAGTTGGTCCTTTTGCTTATGATTTGGCTGTAAGACTTGTTGTTGCTGGTATTGATAGGAATAAGATAAAGATTGAAACTAATTATAATGAAATTAGAAATGTTGTTTCTAAGTGTAGTTCATATGTTTATTGTTTAGTTTATTTTGATTTGGAAAAAATACTAAAGAAACAAATAAAGGATAGTGGTGATAAGATATGGTAGTGGCACATTTATATAGTGATTTACTTAATTTATATGGCAATGATGGTAATGTTAAAATATTGGTTGATAAACTTCAAGTTATGAATGTTCCGGTGGAGGTTGTTAAGCCAACAGTTGGTTCTGTAATGGATTTTTCTTCTTATGATTTTGTTTTTATTGGTTCTGGTACTGAGAATAATTTGAAGATTGCTATTTCTGATTTAATGAGATACAAGTCTGATATTAAAGAGGCAATTTCTTCAGGTAAAGTATTTTTGATTGCTGGTAATTCTCTTGATATTTTTGGTAAGGGATTAAATGGTAAAGAAGAGATTGTTGGTTTAGGAATTTTTGATTTTTATTCTTCTTATGTTACTAGAATAAAGAAGGATGTTTCTTATAATTGTAATTTTTTAGATAAGCCTATTCTTGGCTTTGAGAATCATAATTATGTTATTACTTCTAGTTGTTGTGATTCATTGTTTGAAGATTCTGGAATTAGAGATAATAATTTTATGGGTACTTATGTTGAGGGACCTATTCTTGTTAGAAATCCGGATTTTTTAGAGTATATTATTAAGCTTTTGGTTTCCGATGATGAGGCTCTTAATCTACTTGATCTTGATTTGGAAAGGCAAGCTTATGATAATTTTGTTAAGGTTCTTGCTTCTAAGGACTACTAGTGCTTTGTTTACACTTGTTTACACTTTTTGACTGATTATTGTTTTACTTTTGTTGTTTTTTCTTTTATAATAATATTTATATTTATGGAGGTGAATTTTATGCAAAGAGTATTAATTAATAATTTTTCTAATATGATTGAAGATTATTATAAGAATAATGTTTCAGAGGATGTAGTTTTTGATTTTATGCATGTAGTGTTTAATTACACTTATCTTGATAAAAATATTCCTATTGTTGATTTTCAACATGATGATGGTGTTTTGTATACTACTGGAATGAGAAATGGAAAGAGAACAGTTTTTATACCTGTTGTTGTTTCTAAAGATTATTATGATAAGAACTATGATAATGATTCTTCTTATGATAAGAGAACTATATATATCGATGATGTTATTAATTTAGGAACTAGTGATGATATGTCTTATGATGAAGTGTATGGAAAAATTGCAGAAATGATACCTAGTGAATGTAAAGTAGTTGATAATAATACAATGACTAATATTGCAAATGAAAATGGCTATGATAGTTTCTCTTGGGAAATATTTGATAAGTCTGCGGTGATGCCAGCGTTTGTTTATTCTGGACCTCAATGGGTTACTAATGCTTATGGTATTGTTTATGATAATGTAAAAGGAAGATGAATAGTTTGAACTGCTTAGGCAGTTTTTTCTTTACACATTTTTTGTTATCTTCTTTTAAATATTTATTTTACGTGGTATACTAATTTTGTTGGAGGAAATTTATGAAGAAATTATCGTTTGAAAAGGGTGCTTTTATCGCTACTTTTTGTATATTTTTGTCTAAAATATTAGGATTGCTTTATGTAATTCCTTTTTATGCAATTATTGGGGAACAGGCTGGTGTTTTATATAGTTATGCTTATATGATATATACAATATTTTTGTCTATTTCTACTGCTGGTATCCCTATTGCTATTAGTAAACTTACTAGTGAGTATGAAACTTTAAATATGAAAGAGGCAAAGTCAAGGATGTTTTCTATTTCTATTCGTTTTATTAATTATTTGTCTGTTTTTATATTTTTTGTGTTGATGGTTTTTGCTCCGGTTATTGCTAAGTTTATAATTGGAGATGCAACGGGTGGAAATAGTGTTTCTGATGTAGCACTTGTGATTAGATCGATTTCATTTGCGATTCTTACGGTTCCTTATTTGTCTGTGGCACGTGGTTATTTACAAGGACATAGATATATTAGTGTTACTTCTTGGAGTCAAGTTATTGAACAATTAGTTCGTGTTTTAGTAGTAATTGTAGGTAGTTATGTTGTTATTTATTTGCTTAAGCTTAGTGAAGTGACTGCGATTACAGTTTCAGTATTTGGTGCCTTTGTTGGAGCGCTTGGTTCTAGATTTTATATAGCTCATTTCTTAAAGAAAGATAAGGATAATTTGTTTGTTACTACTGATAAGAAGGATGATGTTTCAAATAAGGAAATTATAAAAAAGATAATTGGTTATGCACTTCCTTATATTGTTATTAGTCTTTTATATAGTGTTTATACTTTTATTGATGTTATTATTATTAATAGAGTTTTGTATAATATAGTTGGTTATTCACAGGCAGTTGTTGAAACAATTATTAGTACTTATTCGACATGGGGTGAAAAGCTTCAGATGATAATTACTTCGATTGCTTGTGGAATTGCTATTAGCCTAATTCCTAATATTGTAAGACATTTTGTTGCTAATGAGAAAGAGAAGCTTAATAATACTTTTAATAAGGCTATTGAAATTGTTCTTTATACTGGAATTCCTTTGGCTATATTAATAAGTATATTCTCTTCGACTGTGTGGAATGTTTTTTATGGACAAAGTCATTATGGACCTCTTACTATGAAAGTGTTTATATTTGTTGCTATTTTTGCATCTTTAGAGAATGTTTGTAGTTCTAGTTTACAGGCTATGAATAAGTTTAAGATTTTATATAAGAGTGTTTTTATAGGAATAATTATTAATGCAGTTTTAGATGCTCCGATGATGATACTTTTTTATAAGCTTGGTATTTATCCTGTTTATGGGGCAATGGTTGCTAGTATGTTAGGTTTTGGCGCAATATCAGTCATTACTTTCTGGTCATTAAAGAGAGATTGTGGAATGAGTTTTAAGAGTATTTATAAGACGTTTTTAAAGCTTTTAATTCCTTTTACTGTTATGATTTTGGTAGCTTTAGGGCTTAAATCTTTTATTGTTGATGATTGTAGTAGTAGATTAATGTCTATTGTGTATGCTATAATATATTTTGGAGTGTGTTTAGTAATATATTTTGGTATTACAATAAAACAAGGAGTATTTTTTGATGTACTTAATGATATATTACCAAGTAGATTTAAAAGGAGAGTGAAATAATGGGAATATTTAGAATATATGTTAATAAATTTAAAGAGATTAAGCTTGATAGAATGAATATGCTTGCTAGTCGTATTGCTAGTGCAAATAATAAGAGTGTTTCTTATGTTAAGAGGGATATGGTTAAGAATTTTCTTGTTTATAAAATAGGTTATACTGATTATTTTAAGAGTGATTTTATTAATCTTACTAAGGAACAAAAAAAGGATTTTGTTACTTCGAAGAACTATATAAGTATACTTTCATATTTGAATCCTAAACCTTATAGGGCTCTTATGAATGATAAATTAGTTTTTAATAGAATTTATAGAGATTATTTGAAGAGGGATTTTATTGATGTTAGAACTGCTTCGGTAGAAATGCTGTCAAAGTTTTTGAAAGGAAAAAAGAATGTTTTTGCAAAACCTACGACAGAGTTTGGTGGAGAAGGTATAGAAAAAATAAAGGTTTCTGATATTAAAGATGTTGAGAAATTTAAGAAGAAATTAATTTCTAATAAACAGTTTTTGTTGGAGGAAGAAATTATTCAACATGATGTTGTAAAGAAAATTAATCCTTATGCTGTTAATACTCTTAGGATTCTTACTTTGTATAAGGATGGTGTTGCGCATATTATTACTAATGCGTTTAGGATTAGTATGGATTATAATCCTGCGATACAGTGTAGGGATTCTTATACTCGTCTTGATGTTTCAGGAAATGTTTTATGTAAGTTTACTGATGATGATGGTACAATTTATGATAAGCATCCTTTGACTGGTTTTGATTTTAGTTCTATAGATAAAATACCATATATAAAAGAGGCTTTTGATATGGTTAAAGAGGCTGCTTTACTTGTGCCAAATATTAGGTATGTTGGATGGGATGTAGCAATTTGCAAAGATGGTCCTTGTATAATTGAAGGTAATGAAATTCCTAGTTATGGAATTGTTCAATATTTCCTGCTTGATAAGAGTAATCCTGGTCATCTTAAACAAATTAGAGATATTATTGGTGACGAAATAAATAATATTAAGTTATAGGAGTTTTATATGAGGATTCTTTTAAAGATTAGTGGTGAGTCACTTAAAAAAGATAATAATATTGATAAGAGTATGCTTGATAGGATTCTTTCTTTGGTTAAAGGGCGTT
The DNA here is from genome assembly GCA_934096805.1 of uncultured Bacilli bacterium. Lineage (GTDB taxonomy): Bacteria > Bacillota_I > Bacilli_A > RF39 > UBA660 > JAEDJI01. The sequence goes on from CAKOMW010000001.1 coordinate 285,386, forward strand.
CTTCTGATGAGATTATTTTGGTTGTTGGTGGGGGTAATTTCTATAGAGGTAGAGATGGCTTGGATATAAATAGAGTTGTTTCTGATAATATAGGGATGCTTTCGACAATGATGAACGGAATGGCAATTTCTTCTTATTTTAATGAGAATGGTGTTTCTACTTCGTTGTATGGAGCTTTTGAAATACCAGGAATGGTTCGTAAGGAAAATGTTTTTTCTGTTATTGAGGATTTAAGATGTGGAAAAGTAGTAGTTTTTGGTGGCGGTCTTGGTGTTCCTTTCTTGTCTACTGATATGACTGCTGTTAATAAGGCTATTTCATACGAGGCAGATGTTATTATGATGGCGAAGAATGTTTCTTATGTTTATAATAAGGATCCAAAAGTAGGTGATGCTAAAGAGTATCGAGTTCTTACGCATTTAGAGTTGTTTGATTTAGCTGTTAAGCAGGGTGTTTCATCTCTTTTGATTCTTGATATTGAAGCATTGTCGTGTTTGGTAAAGCATAAAATTCCAATGTATATTTATAACTGTTCTGATGTTACTTCTTTGGATGATGTTTTTTCAGGGAATGTTGGAACGAAAGTTGTTAGTTGATTTTTGTGGACAAAAAAGTTAAATTATGGTATAATTGTGCCATAATTTTATCTTGAGGAGGAATATTATTATGATTAACAAAACTGGTTATCCATCTATTGATGAAGAACATTTAAAGAATGTATCGTATTTTAAAAAGAATCCAATTATACCAAATATAAGTGTTTATGATTCGCTTATTATGTTGAGTAAATTTTATAGAAATGAATGTGCAGTTGATTGTTTAGATTTGCAAGTTAGTTATAATAAATTAATTGATAATTCTGTTATTATTTCTAAGGCTCTTAAGGAGTTAGGTATTAAAAAGGGAGATATTGTAACTGTTTCAATGCCGAATTTTTATCAGGCTATAGCTGTTTTTTTTGCTGCAAATAGAATTGGAGCAGTTACAACGTTTTTAAATTCTTCTTCTAATGTTGAGGAAGTAAAATATTATTTGAATTTGTTTGAATCTTCTTTGTTTATAAATTTTGATAAAACTAGAGAATATAATGAGACTATTAAGAATTCTACGAAAGTTAAAAATGTTGTTACTTTGAATAAAATGGATATTAATAAAAAAGATTTTAATATTAATAAAAAAATGGGATATGATGATTTGATTTCGTTTAACGATTTAGAAAGTGTTTCAAAATATTATACTAAGTTTATTAATCCGTATCAGAGTAAAAAAAATGATTCGTTAATATTATTTACTAGTGGTTCAACAGGTAATCCTAAGTCAGTAGTTTTAACTAATGAGAATATTTTAGCTTCTGGAATTTATTTGAAGAATTCTTCTAATTTAAAACCAGTTAAAAATGAAAAATGTTTGGTTTGTGTGCCTTTTGCTTATCCGTATGGATTTGCTACTTCTACTTTACTTACTCTTTTATGTGGTAGGACAGCAATACTTGGACCTGATTTGAATAAAGAAAATATTTCTTATTATTTATCTAAAAATCCTAATATTATATTTGGTAGCCCTGCTTTACTTGAAATGATTATGAGGAATGTTACTCAAGAACTGGATCTTTCATCAGTTCATACTTTTATATCTGGTGGAGATTTTCTTACACCATCTCAAAAGGAAAAGGGAGAAGAGTTTTTTAAATTACATGATAGTGATGTTGAAATGAGTAATGGTTCTGGAAATGCTGAAACAGTTGGTGCAGGAACTAATCATTATGGAATAGATGTTAAGCCAGATACTGTTGGTAAAGTACTTACTGGTTCATATCCTATAATTATTGATCCTGAAACTTTAGAGGAAAAGAAATATAATGAGGAAGGAACTTTGTGTATATCTGGTAAGAATGTATTTAAAGAGTATTATAAAGAACCTGAGCTTACTAAAGAGGCTAAGTTTGAATATAATGGTAGAACATATTTTAATACAGGTACTAATGGTATTTTATATGAAGATGGTTATTTTAAGTTAACAGGAAGGGCGTCGAGATTTTTTATAATGTCAACTTTAAATAAGGTGTATTTAGATCATGTTCAAAATGCTATTAATATGATTGATATTGTTGATGAATGTGCTGTTGTTAAACAAGAAAATCAAGATTTGTTATTTGTTCCTAAAGCTTATATTGTTTTAAAAGATGGTGTATATGATTTGGATAGGGCAAAAGATTATATTTTAACTATGTGTAATGGTACTATTTCTAATGATAATTCATCTGTGGAGTTGAAAAAATACGAGATTCCTACTGATATTGAGTTTATTGATCAATTGCCAAGAAAATCTGGTACAGAAAAGATTGATTATGATTATTTAGAAAATATGAATAAAAGTGTAAAGGTAAAAAAGCTTAAATAGCATTGTTTTTACCTTTTCTTTTTGTTATAATTTATTTATAAAATTCGAGGTGATATTATGAGCTCTGTTCTTTATTTTACTATATGTGCTTTTTTGGTTTCTTTTTTATTACTTGTGGTTTTTAATTTGAAAACGCATGTTAATACTATTTCTATTAGAATGTTTTCAATTCTTATATTTGTAAATTTTGTTTCATTAATTATTGAAGCATTATGTAGCGTTGGTAGTATATTATATAATTTTTATCCGATAATAAGTAATTTGATATTTAAATTGTATTTAGTGTTTATGTTACTATGGATTACCTATTTTACTCTTTATATTTTTATAATTTCAAAGGATAATTATTATTTGGATAAAAAGTTGAATAAAATATTTAATATTACTAAATTTTGTGTAATTTTAATGGCTGTTGTTGTTTTTTTGTTACCTATAAATCTTTTTACAAGTAGCGATTTTTCTGTTAGGTATACATATGGTGCAGCAGTTAATTTTTCATATTTAATTTCTGGAATAGAAATAGCTTGTATGATTATAATTGTGTTTATTAATTTTAGAAGAATAATTCAAAAAAAATATGTTCCTGTTTTAATATTTTTTGTTCTTGGTGGACTTGCGATGTTTATTCAATTTAAAAATCCTAGTCTTTTGCTTATTACTAGTGTAGAGACTTATATATTGCTTACAATGTATTTTACTATGGAGAACCCTGATACTCAAATAATAGATTTATTAACAAAAAATAAAGAATTAACAGAGCAATCAGTAAATGAAAAGTCTAATTTCTTATTTAAAATATCTCAAGAATTGAGAAAACCAATTAAAGATATATCTAAAGATATAAACTTATTAAAGGAAGAAGAAAATAGGGATATAGAAAAGAAATTGATTGAACAAATAGATAATAGTGCTAAATGTGCAAATTTTATAATTAATAATATTACTGATATAAGTAGTATGGATGTGAAAAATAGTAGGATTAAAGAGGATAATTATAATATAAAGAGATTATTCAAGGATATAGAGTTAAGCACTAATAATAATTTAAAGAATAGTAATAAAGATGGTAAAATAAAGTTTACTGTAAAAGAAAATACAAGTTATCCTGAAACAGTATATGGAGATAAAATTAAATTGAAGCAAATATTGATGTCTATAATAAATAATTCAATAAAATATACTGATGCTGGTCATATTGATTTAGAAATTGATGCAATAGCAAGGTATGATATGTGTAGATTTATACTTACAATAACGGATACTGGAATGGGAATGGATATAAGTAAAGTGAATAAGTTGTTGTCAAAAGAAGAAGAGTTAACAGATAATATGGTTGAAGAAAATAATCTTAATTTAAGTCTACCAGTAGTTCATAAACTATTAAAAGTGGTTGGGGGAAATATTAATATAACAAGTAAAGAAAATAAGGGTACTATTGTTACGGTAGTAATAAATCAAGAAATAAATTATGATAGTACAGGGTTAATATTAAAGGATATAAATAATTATAGTAATCCTAAAAGAAGATTAAGAGTGTTACTTGTAGATAATAATGGTGAGTTGGAAAGAGTAAAAAAGATACTGGATGAAAAAGATGCGGATAAGGTTATTACATTATTTGGACAAGATTGTGTGGATAAAATAGAGCATAATGAAGATTATGATTTGATAATAATAAAGGATGAGCTTGGTAATGAGACAGCTTTTGAGATTCTTGATAAGTTAAAACAAATACCAAGGTTTAAAATACCGGTTATAGTGGCAATAAATAAAGAAAAAGAATTTATAAAGGATCATTTTATTGAAGATGGATTTAAAGATTGTATTATTTTCAATGATGATAGTAAACAAATGATTGATATTTTGTCTAAATATTTATAATTGTCAACAAAAAAGGTTGACAGGCATATAATTGTTGTGTATAATACTAGTAGTTTTGAAAGGAGAAAGATTATGGCTGTAAAGATTAGATTAACAAGAATGGGTTCTAAAAAGAGACCAAGTTATAGAATAGTTGCTACTGATTCTAGATCTTCTAGAGATGGTAAGTATTTAGAATTAATTGGTTTTTATAATCCAATTACAAATCCTGCTGAAATAAAAGTGAATGAAGAAGTTGCTTTAAAATGGTTAAGAAATGGTGCTATTTTAACTGACACTGCTAGAGATTTACTTAGTAAGGCTGGAGTTATGAAAAAATTTCATGAAGAAAGAAGTAAATAATTATGGATTTAGTGAAGTTAACAGAGGAATTAATTTTATCAGTTGTTTTAGATAAGGATATTGTTGCTGTTAAGGAGTTTCCTAGTGAAGATGACAATGTCATTGTTATAGAGGCTCTTGTTTCAGAAGATGATATGCCTAGAGTTATTGGCAAAAATGGTAAAGTTATTAATTCTATTAGAACTTTGGTTCAAGCTAGTAGTTATATAAAAGATAATAAAATTATAAAAATTAATATTGATAGCATTTAATGCTTGACAAAGTTTTATATTTTAGTATAATTATAAGTGTCCAAGTGATTGGACTTGTCTGGGGGATTAGCTCAGTTGGCTAGAGCACCTGCCTTGCACGCAGGGGGTCATGGGTTCGAATCCCACATCCTCCACCATGTTAGATTATTACCCTTGTATATCAAGGGTTTTATTATGCTTTAATGTTTTCAAACACACTAACAAACACACTTTTAAAGATTATTCAATATATTTGTCATATCTTCTAATTCACTTTTGTACATATGTGTATATGTATTCAAAGTTATTGTTATGTTGCTATGACCTAAATATTTTGATACAAGGGCTATAGAAGCCCCTTTGTTTATTAACAAACTGGCGCAACTATGTCTAAAATCATGTATTCTAATTTGCCTTAATTCTGCTTTCTTGCAATAATCATTTTTCTTTTTTTGTATTGTTGTTTCTGCAAACGGTCTAGTGTTGCCAAAAACAAACCATTCATTTTTATAATCAGTATATTGTTTAGCATTGTAATGCATTGTATTTAAATCATTTAACAATGTAATTGGTATTGGTAATACTCTAATACTAGTTTTTGTTTTTGGGCTCGAAATAGTCCATTTTTCGCCCTTTATTTTAGTTGTTACTGTTTTGTTAACGGAAATAGTTTTATTAGTAAAATCAATATCTTTCCAAGTTAAAGCGCAACATTCTCCTTGCCTCAAACCTAAATAATATAATGCCTCAAAAAAAGTATGAAGTTCAAAGTTGTTTATTACGCTATCAAACTTTTTATATTCTTCATATGTAAAGAAATCCATTTCTTTTTTAATTTGATTTATTTCTTTGAAGTTTTCTATAAATCTTAAGATACTATCACTTGTATTGTAGTATTTATTTGAATATATTACTAATCTTTTAAACAAACCTAATATTTTATTTTTATATGTTGATGTAAAAGGTAAATCGTTTAAATAAGTAACAAACTTTTTATATGTATTTAAATCAATTTTATTTATTTTGTAGTTTTTAATATTATCGAGATGAATATACAAGGCAATATCTTTTAGTATTGTTTGTTTTTTTACTTTCTTTTTTTTATTTTCAATGTATTCTTTAAATATTTCATCAATTGTAATATTAGATGTGTTTGTTTTTTGGTTTAAAACTTTAATTTTATATAATGCTTCTTCTGTTTCAGCTTCTTTTTTTGTTTTGAATTTTTGAGAAGAGTAGTCATGATACTCTCCAAATATATCTTTGTATTTAATTCTAAAGAAATATTGTCTACCATCTTTAGTTTGTTTTTTACTTTTGTAAATTGCCATTAAAATCAACTCCAATCTTTACTTTTTTTAAATTATTTAGTACAATTAGAGTATACAAAAAGAGATTTCCTTTCTTGGTCGATTGAAAATTAATTTTTGTATACACGGATCCGTGTTCCAGCACGGGTCTTTTTTTATTTCTTTGGCTTTATAACACCAAAAGATGTTTCAGTTTCTACATTTTCTTCTTGTTCTAAAGTTTGTTTGATTGTTTCTTCATTATCGTATTCTTCAAAATATTCTTCACTTTTGTTTTTTCGCCTTTTTATAAACACATATTCAATTATTGTAATAACGAACCCAGCAATTGCAGAACCGACTATACTAGATAGAACATCTTCGCCTGTTTCTAATTTTGTTCCAGTTGTTTGCAACGAAAGGCAAAACCAAGCTAGAAAAATCATCACAAACTGTGGTAACGTATTTTCTCTATTATTTCTATAATCAATTGACAAATGTGAAAACAATAGAGAAAGCGAAGAAAAATAAACGGTAGCAATTACTGTAGAAAAAAATGTGCATATTATACCTAAAGAAATAAAAACATTTTTTAATTGTTTCATATTTTTTCCTCCAAACTTTCTAATAAAAACTTAACATATCTGTTTGCCTCATCTTCAAACTTGTCAATATACATAGCAAATAAATCTTTGTGAATATCTATTTGATGTAGTTCAATATGTGCTAATTCATGTAGTATAGTCTTTTTCTTTTTGTAATTAGATAAACTTATATTTACATAAATGTTATATATATCGTCATATTTAAAAACGAAACCATTAATGCCTTTAGGCAAATATTCGTAAGTTATATTAGCATTATAATAATTTAATAACTCTTGTTGAGTTATTTCTTTTTTTAATAAACATAATAGGTTCATACTTACTCCTTCTTTGGATAAGTACCTTTACTAGCATACTTATTTTCCTAACTCCTTATCTATTTCTCTTTTTCTTTTTTCAATGATAAATCTAATTGTTTCTTTATCATCATCTGTTAATACATCCTTATATTTGTCAAAGAGGACGTTTGTTTCATCATATGTATCTTCATCTTTTATTCTTAAGTCCTTTTCTACTATGTCTTGTACTGATATATTAAATATGTCAGATAGTTTTAATATATCTGCCATCATTGGATTTCTTTGACCTAATTCCCATTTGCCAATAGTTGAATAATCTTTACCCATCTTCTTTGCTAATTCATCTTGTGTCATATTTTCTCTGTTTCTTAAAAACTTCAAATTACGTGGAAAATTATTTTTCATTTCTATCCTCCTTCCGACATACACATTATAACATATAAAAGACAACTTGTCAAAAAAAATAAGACAAAAAGTCAAAAAAGTATTGACACAAGACAAATAGTCTTGTATAATGGGTTTAGTTAGGAGGGATAAAAAAGTGAATTCAACAAATATTATTAAAGGCTTTAGAGGTAAAAAACTGTTAAGCCAAGAGAATGTAGCCGAAAAAATGGGCATAACTCGTCAAACGTACAATGCTTTAGAAAATGATTTGTTGCATAATGATTTTACGTTAGTGTTTAAATTATTAAACATTTTAGAAGCATCCGAAACAGATATTGATGAATTTTTATATGCACTAAAACAAGACTATTTGTCTTATAAAAACAAATAAAAGAAAAAGAATAGGAGAGTAGGTATGGAACATTCTGACGAATAAAAAAAGTTTAAGCAAAGAAAAAATAATTTAGATTATCAATGGTATATCGATAAAACAATAGAAGAAACCTATATAACTGTTGCAAAAATAAAAAAGGTTAATCTAATTATTTTAATAACATGCTTAATACAAGTGATATTAATGCTGTTATTATTGGGTAAATAAACTTGTACTTAATTATAACATTGAGGTAGAAATAAGACCAAGAAAGGAAATGAAAATATGAAAACAAAAGAAGAAGTATTAAATCAGCTTTATGTTTCTCCGCAAGATATAAAAATATTAATTCCAACGTTAGGAATGGATGTGTGCAGACAGCTAATTGAAGAGACAAGGAATGATATGAAAGAAAAAAAATATTTTGTTCCAGAAACAAAACCAAAAATAGCATTGACTAAATTGTTGAGAAAGAAAATAGGTATTTAAAGGAGTGATGCAAATTGATTGTACAAAAAAAGTTGATTTGAGCCACCACGCGAAAATCAACTATGTAATAAAATTACATCTAGATTATAGCATAAATAGTAAAAAAAATCAATTAGGAGGACAAAGTGAATGAAATAAAAAATTTTACAATTTACAACGAAATGTTTCGGTTAATTGATACGATACAACCAGTAGAAAAAAGAGATAATTTTTTAGGGAAATTAATGGACTTTTATTACAAAGATAAAAAACCTAATTTTGAACCAAATAGTTATGAAGAAATTATCTGGTTAAACATCTCAAAACCAATAATATCATACAAATCAAAGGTAGTTAATGGTAGCAAAGGTGGTAGACCTAAAAAAACCAAAACTAAAACCGAAATCAAAAGCAAAATGCAAAGCGAAAGCAAAACAACATCAGATGTAGATGTAGATGTTAATGTATATGTAAATAATAAATTAAATATTTATGAATATGTAGAATCTAATTTTGGAAGAACATTAAGTCCAATCGAAATGGAAAAGATAAAAATTTGGACAGATAATGAACTCACAAGATACGCAGTAGCAGTTGCAGTGTTAAACGGCGTTAATAACTTGAAGTATGTTGAAGCAATTTTAGAAAATTGGAAGATGGAAAACATAACTACTGTTGAACAAGCAAAGAAACAAAATAAAAAACTGAAAGAGAAAGTTCCAGAATGGTTTGATCAAAATGTTGAAACGGAAAAAATAACTCAAGCAGAAGAAGATGAGTTAAAGGAGTTGTTAGGTAACTATGGTTAGTCAAAAAACATTAGAGCTAGAAGTGACTAGAATATTAGAGTCAATACCAAAAACAAGAAATAGTGACATGTTGCTTTATTCGGAGTACTTGATATCAAAATGGGTAAGGGATGTACAATTCTACAAAGTGTTTCAAGATAGTGAGTTCAGGAAAACAAAAAACATAAGTGTTTTTGAAAGCGTGTCTAGAGCACGACGAAAGATACAAAATGAACGTCAAGATTTAAGAGCAACTGAGAAAGTAGAAAAAGAAAGAGAAATAAACGAACAAGATTGTTACAACTACTATGGAGGAAAAATATGAAATTAAAGAGTTGGGTTGAATATACACTAATCACAATTACAGTGCTTTCATTCTTGATTATGGCAAGTGAAGTTGGAGAAACGATGAAAGCATTTGTAGCAATAAGAATTGCATTAATGAGTGTGGTAACAGTGATATTTGTAGTTTTAAAAAAATATGGAAAGATTTTTAAGGAGGAAGATTAGAAAATGGGATTAAAAAAATATTCAGACTTGCGAAAGGTTGATGTCAGTAAATGGGTTGAAAAAAGAGATGGAGCAGAGTATCTAAATTGGGCAAAGGTTGTAGATTTATTACATGAAAATGGTGCTGAAGTAGTTTACTTTGAGCCTATAGTTAATGAGTCTACTGGAAGTAGTTTATTCATGTCGGAACAAACTTATGTTGACTCTAAAGGAAACACTAATAGAGTGTATGAAACTGCAGTGAAAATAGTTATTGATGATTTAGAGTTTATTCAAAGAGGACCAGTAACTAATGGAGCAAATCCAGTAAAAGACAATTCTATGACACAACAAAGACTATGGAATTGTCAAACAAGATTATTTGTTAAAGGTGTTGCAATTAGAACTGGGTTAGGTTTTGATTTGTGGTTAAAAGAAGAGACAAAGAATGAAAAAGATACGTGGGAAGATGATTTAAGCAAACATGATATTTTCAAAATAAAAGAAAGATGTCAAATTGTTTATACACAAAAATTAAAACTTGGATTAACTACAAAAGAAATAGCAAGCAAGTTAAACAAAACTGAAGAAGAGGTAAAAGCATTATTTAGTTATTTTGACACATTGTCTACATTCGAAAAAGAGTTGAGTAACATTGATATCAAATAAAGATAGGAGCGGTTACTTTGGTGCTAGTGACACTAAATATATTGTTGGAAATTGGAAAACAAAAACATTTCAAAAGTGGTGGTTGCAAAAGCTAGGAATACTTACAACGAACTTTAGCAACGAGTATACAATGGCTGGCACAAACTTTGAACATAAAATCTTAGATAGTCTGGAAATTGATGGCTTAGAAAAAGATAAGCAAATCATAATAGAAAAATATAAGTTGAGAGTTAATCTAGATGGAAACACGGATAGACGAATACATGAAGTCAAAACTTATAAATACGAAAAAGGCTTTGATTTAACCAAACATAAAGATTATATAAATCAAGTTCAAGTGCAAATGTATGCTGATAATAAAAGAGAGGCAGAAATTGATGCTTATGGGCTATTAGAAGAAGATTATAAAAACTATTGTAGAACAATTGATAAACAAAGATTAGAAAGATTTGAAATACAGTATGATGATGAGTTTATAGAAAAGGTGTATTTGCCGAGACTCAAATATTTAAGTGAATGTTTAACAAAAGGACAAATACCAAAAATAGAAGAATATGAAAAAGGAGAATTATGATATGTTCTATTATTTATTAGATGAAAAAGAATTGAAAATATTCAAAGAAATTGAAGAAAAAACAATTACAAACTATGAAATAGAAAACAATTTACTACCATTAGAAAATGTAATAGGCATAGTAGAAGATTTGTTAAGTGAAATTAATAGTTTGAATGAAAAACTAGAAGATTTAGAAAATGATGTAAGAGAAAATTATAGACCAATACCAGTCGCAGAACAATACGGTATTAGCGATGAAGATTTTATATAAGGGAGGAAAATGAAATGAGATTAAAAATTGGAGATAAAGTAAAATTAAATAAAAATATTAAAAAATTTAGATATGGTAAAGGTATAGTTGAATATTATGAACTTGGTACAATAACACATATTGATAAAATAGAAAAAGAAGTTGTCGTTAAGTTCCCAAGTTATGCTTATTGGAATGGTTTAGAAAGTGAATTAATCTTGTGTAATAAAACAAAATTTTTCAAAGCATTACCAAATGACTTCACTGGAACACTAGAAATTAAAAACGGATATATAGTAGAAAAAGAAATACTTGATGAAGAAGAAAAAGAATATTTATCAAATGTGATAAAACCTTTTAGAGATAAGGTTAAGTTTATAGTTAAAAAAGATTTTTATTCAAAAGAATATATAGCAATATGTTTGCCAGATGAAGATATAGGCTTTCCTTCTTTTGAAAAAGGAACCATGTATAAAGGAATGGAAGAAAGAAGAGGTTACACATTGGAGGAATTAGGTTTATGAATAAAGTATGTTTAATTGGTAGATTAACTAGAAACCCAGAATTAAGATATACACAAACTCAAAAAGCAGTAGCAACATTTACTTTAGCAATAAATAGACCAGTTGCAAGTGATGGACAAAAAGTTGCAGATTTTATATCAATTGTGGTTTGGGGAAAACAAGCAGAAAACGTTAATAAATACATCAAACAAGGAGACCAACTAGCAATTGAAGGTAGAATTCAAACAAGAACCTTTGATGACCAAAATGGACAAAAAAGATATGTCACAGAAGTAATTGCAGAAGCGGTGCAATTTCTAGAAAAGAAGAAAGAACAACCTCAACAAGTATCTTTTCAAAATCAAACTAATTGCCAAGTGTTTAATCAAGCAATGAACGACAATAGCAACCCATTTGAAGAGTTTGGAGAACAAATCCAAATGGGAAATCCTGACCTTCCATTTTAGAGGAAACTTATGGATAATGCAAGACCTCTCGACATTATAGGTTGGTTATACAATCAAGATAAAGATAAAACGTTTGATATAAAGGAACATAAGCAAAAAAGAAGCTTAAATGCAAACTCTTATTGTTGGGTTCTACTAGGTAACATAGCAGATGCAGTAGGACAAACTAAAGAAGATATTTACAGAGATTTTATTAAGCATAAAGGCATATATCAAATAATCACAATAACAACAAGTGCAGTACCTACGTTTAAAAAGGTGTGGCAAGATAAAGGTTTGGGTTGGGTATGTGAAACATCAGAAACTAATATACCAGGACTAACAGACGTCATAGCATATTATGGAACTTCTTCATACAACACAAAACAAATGGCTAGTTTCATAGACTATGTAGTTCAGGAATGTCAAAACTTAGGAATAAACACAAAATCAGAAGAAGAAATAAATGCATTGCTTAATAGTTGGGAGTCAAAATGAAATATCACAATCAAAAAATAATAATAGACGGTCACAAGTTTGACTCAAAAAAAGAGGGCAAGCGATATAGTGAACTAAAACTACTGGAAAGAGCAGGATGTATAAAGAACTTAGAATTACAACCTGCTTTTCTCTTAATTCCTAGTTTTAAAAAGAATGGTAAAACATATAGAAAAATGACTTATGTTGCTGATTTTAAATATTATGATGTAAACCAACAAAGAACCATAGTTGAGGATACCAAAGGGTACAGGACAGAAGTATATAAGGTTAAGAAAAAATTATTTGAATATAAATATCCTGAATTAGAGATAAGGGAGTTGTAAGATGAATAAATGTGATGCTAGAAAAGAACTTGTTAGACAACGGAACAATCTAAAGAAATTAAATGCTATTGAAGAAAAAAATGTGTCATTGAAAAGAAAATTATTTAATGACAAAATGAAAGTTAAAATAAAGATACAAGAATTGGAGGAAAAGTTAAAGGAAAAATGAAAGCAATAAAAGAGGTCAAATGGTTTATTAAGTATAATACATTAAAACTAAATGCTGAAATCACTGAAAAAAACTTATTAAAAGAGTTGAAAGAAGTAATCAACGAGAGAGAAACACTAAAAGAAGAAAAAAAAGAACAACTAAAGAAGAATACTGAATTAAGAAAGAAGATAAAAGAATTAAAGGAGATGTTGAAATGAAAATAATAGATTTATTAAATAAGATAGCAAATGGGGAAGAAAGTACAAAAGTAAAAACAAAATATGATAGTGTTGATTGGGAAGAAAATGATTTTTTGTTTAGTATTTATAAAGAATTTGAACCAAGAAATAATGCTGAAATTGTTGAGTTTTTAAATGATTATGTAGAAATAATCGGAGAACCAAAGAAGATAGAAAAGTTAGATGTTGAATTATTAGGGCAAGAAGATAATTGGCTAAGAAACCCAACAACTGAAATCACAAAACAAGATATAGAACTTAATCCATATATCATAGATACAATAAGAAAAAACACATTAGAATTTCAACATAGAATAAATGAACTAATAGATGAAATAAATAAACTAAAGGAGAAATAAGAATATGGATAAAGAAATATATGAAGATTTATTTAAAAATGTTGTTATAAATGGACATTATCCGTTTGAAAAACTTAATGAGATGAAAAACTATATAAAAACATTAAACATTAAAATTGATGATTTAGAACAACAAGTTGAAAAGCAAAAAGAAGTGATTAAAAAAATAATGTATAAAATAGAAAATTATACAACACTAAATGAACCAAGAATTAGAAAAGAATTATTAGATATATTAAAGGAGGTGTCAGAATGAAAGATAAATTTCAAATATTAAGAGATTTTGCAAATTCAAATAATAAACCTGATAAAACTATTTATCAATTTATAAAAGAAATATTAGATATGAATAGTGCTTATGCAAAAGAAAACAGACAATTAAAACAAAATTGGAATAAGTTAAAAGAATGGGCTAGTAACTTTTATAATAGTGAAGAAGTTGGTTGGGCAGGTTGTGGAATGAGATACACTTTGGAAAAAATGCAAGAAATAGAACAAGGAAGTGATAGTAATGTTAAGAAATAGTAAACCTAAAATAACACATTTAACTGAAGAAACAATGAAATTATTAAATGATATGGGATTTAGTAAATATCAAGATAGTTTATATAGACCAATTGATAATATAAATATTAAAACATTTTATAAAAGTTATAGTTGCTGTGGAGGAAGTTTTGATTTATCAATAAATCTAGAAAGATGCTGTTTTTGTGGAACAGAAATATATCCTTATATAAAAATAAAAACACCTTATGATAGTTGGTGGTGTAATAGTTGGAATATAGCAGATTTCACAAAAGATATGGAAGAGTTTCAAATAAAATTAGCAGAAGATTTAAAAATATTAAGAAAAAATGGAATTATTAGTTAGAAAAAGCAGAGGAGTGATGAATAAATGAACAAAAAAGATTTAAACATAGAATATATATGCGAGAAAACATTATTAGCAAAAGATGATGAACTAGTACCTATAATATTAGATTTAATACAAGAAAGTTATAAAGCAGGATTATGTCAAGCAGAGTACGATAACACAATGGGTTTGATAGAAGAAAATCAAGAATTAAAACAAATAAATGAAGAACATAAAAAACTTAATGGTGAATTAAGGGTAGAAAACCAAGAATTAAAAGATAACTGGAATAAAATAAAAGGCATTATTAAAGATATGATATATGTTGGCTATGTAGACAAAAATAGAACACACTACTGGGCGACAAGACGAAACTCAGAGTTTGGAGTAAGAGCAGACGTAATATTAAACAAAATGCAAGAACTAGAACAAGGAAGTGATAGCAATGATAGAAATCAATTATGAGTTAAAAGATATGATAATTAGTGCATTAAGATATGCAATAGGTAGCCATACATATATAACTGAAGAAACTTGTTCATTTATAAAAGAACACCCAGAATTAATTGATAGAAGAGTTAAGGAGATTATGCTAAAAGATTTAGAAGAAATTCATAGATATTACGAAACAAATGACAGCATTGATTTGCCAGCATTTATTTCATTAAAAAATTGGTTAGAAAAACTGGAGAAGGTTGGTGAGCAAGAATGAATGCTAAGGAAATGTTTGAAAAGTTAGGTTATAAGCAGAAAATAAAAAGAAACGATTGTAACAATATTTATTTGATTGAATACAAAAAAGAAAAAACTGGCTGGGAACACAGAGTTTCGGTGTATCAATTTTGGATTGCTAAAAAGGAAATAAAAACTACAAATTTTTGTAACTATCAATCTGCTTGCTATTGTTATAAACATGTGCCGAAAATAATTCCGTATGAACAGTTACAGGCAATAAATAAACAAGTGGAAGAATTGGGATGGAACAAATGAATAGAGAAATAAAATTTAGAGTATATGACTATGATTTAAAAAAAATGAGATGTTTAAATTCGACACATGATATTGTGGTTTTTGATGAAAAAGGAAATGGAGATTATCACAACATGCAAACAGGCTTTGGCGAATGGTTTAGTGATTTAATGCAGTACACAGGTTTAAAAGATAAAAATGGTGTAGAAGTTTACGAAGGCGATTTGATTTTAATTGGAGAAAAAAGAAGAAAAGTAGAAGTTATATTTAAAGATGGAAGTTTTGGATATTTATATAATGGCGTTTGTGTACCATTTCAAAACCAAAGTCCAGAAGTAATAGGAAATATTTATGAAAATGAGGTTGATAAAGATGAAAATAGAAGATTATAGAAGATATTATATACAAGGTGGCGACCATTACTTGATACCAAGTGATATGTTTGAAGAGCTATTTGATGAAATGCAGAATTGGAAAGAACAAAACGAAGAACATAAAAAAATAAATGGCGACCTAAGAATAACAATAACCAAACTTGAAAGCCAATTAAATTACTTAAGAAGTGGCGAGTATGTAAACCAATTGAAGTTTGAAAGAGACATGTTAGAAGAAATAGTTGAACATGGGGAAGTATCAAAAGAAGATAAAGAATTTATTGATATGACACATAGAAACACTGAATTAATTGAAGAAAATGAAAGATTAAAAATTCAACTATCTGGTACGACATTCTGTTATGATGAAGAAGAACATAAGAAACTTGAAGAGGAAAATCAAAAATTAAAGAAACAACTTGAAAAAAAATATGAAAAAGTTGGTACTTTAACTGGTGAATTATTATATGAAGAAAACACAAAATTAATTAATCAACAAAAAGAGTTTATAAAATTTCTTGAAGATAGTTGGAAAGAAACACAAGATATTTGGTATATAAAAATATTACAAAAATATAAAAAAACAGTAGGAGAATAGATATGATTGATTTATTGAAATGGATAGGAATGATAGTTGTAGGATGTATTGCTTTCATAATACTTGGATTGATTTGTATGTGTTTTCCGCAAAACAAATATCATTATGAATATGTAGATTTAGACAATAATAATGGCGTTGCAAAAGAGTGCTCTTATAAATTCAAAGAATATGCAAGAGGTGGTCAAGGAAGTCCTGTATGTGAACTAGAAAACGGAACAATTAAGCAAGTAAAAGAATACAAATATATTTATGATGGTAAATATGTACCAATTAAAGAAGCATTTGAATAGGAGATGATAGTAATGTATGATAAATGTAGTGATTGTGAATACATAAATTATGATAATTTCGTTCAAAAAGTAGAAACGCAACAAAAAGAATTTATAAAATGGCTTGAAGATATGAGCATTATGTATGAGAATGAGTATAAAGACATTGATGTAGCAGAGCATTACAAATGTGTTTTACAAAAATATAAAAAGTTAATAGGAGTATCAGATGAAAATAATAAGCAATAAACTTTATAACGAATATACAAAAACAACAATAGATTATCATACCGATTATTCCAAAATAACTAAAGAACAATTATATGATACTTTTAAGTTCCATTGTCAAGGTCAAAGAATACTTAATGAAGTAGTTGAATACATTTATAAATTAATTCAACAAGATAAAAAAATAATAGGAGATGATAAAGATGAGTAAAGAAGATAAAAAAGCCTTATTAATAATACCTTTGATTGTAGCATTTCTTATTTGTTCTGTCATTATTTCACAAAAGGAGAATCAGCAAGGATATGAAAATTGTATTAACAAAGGTGGGAAAGCAGTACTACAAGAAAACGGATATTTTGAAAGATGTATTATAGGAGATGATAAATAATGAAAGATATAAATATAATTGAAGCACTAAAATGTCAACTAAGAGATTATGCTGAACAAGAAGTTGACAAAATGATAAGCGAAGAGGTTGAAAGTTTCAGATATGAATTAATGAAGAAAAAGGATGAATATATAACATTTTTAATGAAAAACATAAGTATTTGTCATGAACAAAAAACAATAGATAATATGCCAAGATATTTAATTACTATTGAAAACACATATAGAATAGAAAAGTAGGTGTTTGTATGACAATAAAGGAAGCAAATAACAAACTAGAACAAATAGATAATAAAATAGAGTACTGGTTAAAAGAAAAAGAACTAGAACTAAGTAAAGTATTACCAAAAGCAATGGATATAACAAGTGAAAGAGTAAGTGGAGGAAAAAGAGTAGATAAGTTTTATAATTTCGTTGTAGAGATAGAACCAATTGATAAAGAGTTGGACATATTATATGGTAAGAAAAAGAATCTTGAAGATTATATAGAAAAAGAACTACACAGATTAAATAAGTACAGAGAGGTTGAACAATTAATTGTTTACTACAAAGAGCAATGCTTAGAAAATTATACATGGGAGCAAATATCACAAAAGGTATTTTACTCGAAGGCACAGTGTAGAAACATTTATAAAAAATGGAAAAAGCAGAGAGACGTATAAAAGATTAGCACCTATTAGCACTTTTTATATGGTATTATGATATTGTGGAAAAATAAAAAAACCACACAAAGAACTCCTTAAACATAGAATAAAAACTTTGTACCTCCAAGTACTAAGTGCTACCTATTGGTAGCATAGAATGGATACGCAACAGACAGAGGTTAGCAAGTCGACAGCACTTTTGAAGCGTAGAGCGTATACTAAGTGTGCAACGCTATGTGAGTATATCTGTTCTATGGTACTAATAAGTACTGTAAAAAAAATCGCCAAACTTTCGTGCTATTCATGTTTTATGAGTAGTAATAAGAGTAGTTGTATAAAAGATTAGGGGCAAAAAGGTAGTAAAGCAAGCTATTAGTGTAGAATTTATGCTTGCAACTCTCTTGAAGAATTCTACAAAATGTCATAGGCGTATGGCATAAACCTTTACATTTACTCTTATTGGTGCTTATAATACGCTTATTCTCCCGTGTGGAAATAAGATTTCTATAAGTATGTGGGGAAAACGACTAATACCCTAGACAACGAACGAAGTCGTCTACATGAAACATAAAAAATTTAGTCTTTTCGTTGAGATTAAATGGCTATGTGAATTGGTGTTATCTTTATAGATAGCATAGAATAGATATATATAGCACAATAATACAGGTATTGGTTAAGCGATAGATATAGTTATTGTAATTAACCACTATATCGTTATATCTATTCTATGGTGCTTATAAATGCAAACAGAGAGAGTGAAAACTCTTCATGAAATGTTAGCGAGCAGAAGTCATGACCTGCACAATTGGCGCGAGAACCAGCGAGGCGTCCGAAAATGTTTGCAAATTATAAGAGGTGGGAGATATGTGTAGTTTAGGGCATATCAAGTCTGAACGAAAGGGTGGGGTTTGTTTGGTTATTATTAAAGTCTTTTTGCAAGATTTAAGGACTAATTTTTATCAAGGTGCTATTCTTTATGAGTAGCATACTAGTAATATAGAAAAACTTATATGCATGGAAAGGTTTATATCTCAGTAAGTTCCATAGGACTTGAAATAGAGTGTAGAGGTAGCACCTCCCGAAATCCATATATTGCTAGTATGGTGCTTATAAATACTAGTAGCATTCAAATGTGTTCCATAATGGAGTAATTTGCGTTTAACGTGAAGTAGCAATCATCTTTGAGTGTATAGGCACGGTTTTAATGATATGCTAGAGGTTAAGCAACCCTTTAAATGCCAATGTTTTGCAAGACTGCATGTCATCAAATAAAGCAACCACAACAGGTTGTTTTTATTATGGGAGAAAAGTGGAAATCGGACAACCAGTGCAAGCGATTTGGTGGGTTTTACATAGGTTGTAATAAGAGGTGGTAGAGTGAAACCAATAACAAAACAAATGATAAAGATATATAACTTAGATAAGTTTTGTTTTATGGGATTTAAGTTAGATAAAACTGCAACATATCATCATATAGAAAAAAGAGAACACGGAGGAAAAGAAACAATAGAAAATGGGGCAGTATTAAATCCATATGCACATGAGTATCTACACATAATAGAGTACAAAGACTTAGATACCTACATTGCAATAAACAAGATACTAAAAATAATAAATGAACAAAGGGATAAACCTACCATAGAACAATTACAGATAATAAGTAAAATGTTGTCTATGTTTGAAGAAGAACATAAGCATGATAAGACAAGTAAAGGAAAGAGATTAATCAAATATCAGTATTTAGAAAGGATGTGAGTGTATGGCAAGAGGTAAAAAAATAGACAATGAAAAGATAGCAGAAGTAGTAGCAAGTTATGCGCTTACAAATAATTATAGCGAAACTGCCAGAGAAGTTGGCATATGCGCTAATAGTGTAAAGAACATAGTCGATAAACAAAAGCAAACTAATCCTGAAGAGTATGAGAGAGTTTGCGAAGAAAAAAAAGAACTATTTCAAAACAAGGCAAACAGAATAATTGATAAAGCGTTGTTATTATTAGAAAGACGATATGACACTGCTATTGATAAACAAAATGAACTAGATATGTTGATGGATGCAGTATATGATGTCAAAGATGATGATGGCAAAGAATTATCTGGAAAAGAAAAACTAGATATAGCAAAAAAGATAAGTAAATTAGAAATAAATAGTTTATCAGAAATAACAACGTCACTTGGAACCTTGTATGACAAAATGAGGTTAGCATCAGGAGAAAGCACCAACAACGAAACCATCAAAGTTGAAATGAGTCAAGAAATAAAGGACTTAAGTAAATGACATTTCATGTTGGAGAACTATATCCTAAACAAATAGAGTTCTGCAAAGCAACAAATAAGTATATTTGCTATGGTGGAGCACGTGGTGGTGGCAAAAGCCATGTTTCAAGAATAAAGATGATTTTACTAGCGCTTAATTATTCTGGTATACAAATACTCTTGTTAAGAAGAACTTTAAAAGAACTTAGAGAAAATCACATTCTTCAATTGCAAAAGATGTTGAGAGGAATTGCAATATATAAAGAATCTTCTAAAGAGTTTATGTTCCCTAATGGGTCAAGGATAGTACTTGGTTATTGTGATACAGAAAAAGATGTTTTACAATTTCAAGGGCAAGCATATGAAGTAATCGTTCTTGAGGAAGCAACACACTTTACAGAGTTTCAATTTCAATCATTAACAGAATCTAATCGTATGAGTGGAAACATGAAAGAACCATTTGTTCCTAGAATGTACTTCACATGTAATCCAGGTGGCGTAGGCCATGCATGGGTTAAGAGATTGTTCATTGATAAAGAGTATATAGGAACTGAAAATCCTAATGATTACATTTTTATACCAGCAATGGTGTTTGAAAACAAATACATAATGGAAAACGATCCTAATTATGTAAGAGTGTTGGAAAACTTACCAGAAGATAGAAAGAAAGCAATGCTTTATGGTAATTGGGATGTCTTCGACGGACAATTCTTCCCAGAGTTTAGAAGAGATGTTCATGTAATAGAACCGTTTGTAATTCCATCTGATTGGAATAGATATATAGCACTGGACTATGGACTAGATAAGTTCGCAGTCCTTTTTATTGCAGTTGATAGGAATAATAATGCTTATGTATACAACGAAATACATAAAAGTGATTTGATAGTATCGGAAGCATGTAAACTACTTAAAAGCTACATGAATATGCAATATAAATATATATTAGCGTCACCAGATTTATGGAATAGAAATAGAGACACAGGCAAAAGTACTGCAGAGGTGTTCTATGAAAATGGGATAAGGTTAGACAAGTGTTCTAATAATAGAGAAAGTGGTTGGCTTACTGTAAAAGAATGGATAAAACCATTCAAAACAAAGAATGAGCAAACAGGTGAAGAATATACTACATCTAAGCTGAAGATTTTTAGTAATTGTACAACATTAATCAAGTATTTACCGCAATTACAACATGATGAGAAGAAGCCTAATGATGTAGCAACAGAACCACACGAAATAACTCACATAAATGATGCGTTGAGGTACTTTTGTATTAGCAATGTACCAACAACTCCAAAGAAAGAAAAAAAGAGTCCAGTTGAGGACTTTTTTAGTGATGTAAAGATAGAATATGACAGTGGTGGTTATGACTATGGAGACACGCCACTAGCAATATAGGAGGGATATAAATGAAAAAGAAAGTATACAGAGAAAGACACAAAGAAGAAATACAAACAATACCAACAAAAAAAGTAAGAAGAAAAAGGAGTAAATAAAATGGAAGCATTAATGTATATAGTATTTGGTGTTTTTTTATTAATTTTTTATTCAATTGGATTTAGCACAGGACAAAGAGTAATGAAAAAAGAAGAATCGGTTACACCAATTACAAAGAAAATAGTCAATGCTATCACAAATAAAAACGAAGAAACTTCTGACTCATATGCAGAAGATGAAGATGATGAGATATCAAAAGTTTTGCATAATATCGAAGTTTATGATGGCACTGGGAAAGGACAGATTGATGTATGAATGAAATAACAAAGGAAACTAGAGAAGAATTAGAAATAACAACTGATGAATGGAAGTTATATGAAAAAGGCAAAAACTATAATGAAAAAAGAGGTTTATATGCTGACACAGATAGAAACTTCCGCTTCTATAATGAAGATCAATGGGATGGATTAAAATCAGGAAGCATAGCACCAGTTACTTATAATGTAATTAAACCAATAGTTAAATATAAAGTAGGTAACTTATTGACTAATCTATTAGTTGTTAACTATTCCGCAGAAAATTGGGAAGATGAAGTATTTCAAAGAGAAGCGGAAAAAGTATGCGATAAACTAAATAAACATGTAGCAAGATTGTGGGAAAAAGATTACATGGATTACAAGCTTAGAAGAATAGTGAAACAATCGTGTATAAACTCAGAAGGTGTAGTTTATGTAAACAATGATGAAAATAATGAACCACAAATAGAAATAATAAGTAAAAACAATATTTATTATGGAGATGAAAATCAAGTTGACATTCAAAAACAGCCATATATCTTAATAGCCAAAAGAATGCCTGTTGAAAAAGTAATTGAATTGGCGAAAGAAAATAAATTATCAGATGAAGAAATAAAAAACATAACCCCAGACAATCTAACAGGCACCGAGGCAGGAGATAGTGCTAAAGAAGAAGTTGATAATAAAGTTTTAGTAATAACCAAACTTACTAAAAAACATGATAAAGTATACACAAAAGTATCTGCTAAGCATGTTGTAATAAAAAAAGAGCATGATAGTGGACTAACACTATATCCTGTAGCACATATGATATGGGAAGAGTTAGAGGGTTCTGCTAGAGGTATGGGAGAAGTTAAATACTTAATACCTAACCAGATAGAGATAAATAGGAACCTTATGAGACGTTTAATCTCATCAAAATATTTCTCTTATCCACAAAGAGTTGTTAATATCGAAAAGATTGTCAATCCAAAATCAATAGATAAAATAGGGCAAACTATAAAAATAAGAGATATGCTAGTAGATGATGTTAAAAAGTATATAGGTTTTTTACAACCAGCACCAATGTCTAACGATGCTGATTTGATTGGAAATGAATTAATAACAAATACAAGAGAATTAGCAGGGGCAGGAGATATAGCAACTGGAGATGTAAATCCAGAACAAGCATCTGGTAGAGCAATACTTGCTTTACAAAACGTAGCACAACAAACATTAAATGAACAACTAATGCACATTAAAATGTTTGTAGAAGACTTAGGTAGAATCTACATAGATCAATGGAAAACATATAACAAAACAGATGGTATGACTATACTTGAAGAAGTTGAAGTAGAAGTACCTGGAGAAAATGGCGGAACAAAAACAGAAAAACAAAAGAAACCTTATAAAATTAATGGAACAGTATTAGAAAAGTTAAAGACTAATGTAAAGGTTGATGTA
Organism: uncultured Bacilli bacterium; assembly: GCA_934096805.1. Taxonomy (GTDB): domain Bacteria; phylum Bacillota_I; class Bacilli_A; order RF39; family UBA660; genus JAEDJI01. The sequence goes on from CAKOMW010000001.1 coordinate 308,689, forward strand.
ACACCAAAATCTGCATACGACAAATTAGCATATGAAATGAGCCTAGAAAATCTATTATCAAATAAGTTAATAACATTTGAAGAATATGTTAAATTGTTACCATGGGATAGTGCAATGCCTAAGGCAAAACTTGAAGAATTGTTAGAACATCGTGAAGAAGAACAAGCAAAAATACAACAAATAGAAAAACAAGCAATTCAAATGCAAAATGAAATGAATGGTTACATTCAAGAAAATGAAAATATCAATAATATTGACATGGAAGGTCAACAACTTATTGATGAAATAGGAAATCAAGGAACTGCAACAATGTAGTTCTTTTGTTTTTTGTCTAACATATCGACATTAAATGTATGGAAATTATAGTCGACAGACTTTAAATGGGAGGAAAAATGGAAGAAAAAGAAATGTTAGAACTAACTAACGAAAATGAGGAAGAACAAGAAACTTTAGAAAATGAAGTTGAAACAGAAGAAACCTCAGAAGATGTAGTAGAGGACATCAAGTCAGTTAATATGACACAAGAAGAGTTCGATAATGCAATGAAAGCAAGATTAGATAGGCAAAAGAGAAGCTTAGAAAAAGACTTTGCTAAAGAAATGGAAAAGTATGCTCGAACTAGACAAATATTAAGTGCTACTTTTGGTACTGATGATATTGAAGAATTAAATCAAAGAATGACCGATTACTACACAGAAGAAGGTATAGAAATACCTGAAGAACAACCTAAGGGATTATCTGAAGAAGAATATGAAATCCTAGGCACTGCGGAAGCACAAAAGATAATCAGTTTAGGAGAAGAAGACATTGTAGATGAACTAAATAGAATGAAAGATTTAGGAGTAGAAAATCTTGATTCTAAAGAAAAGTACATATACAAGAAGTTGTATGAAACTCTAGAACGCAATAAACAATTAGACGATTTAAAAAAGAATGGTATTGATGCTTCCATTCTAGAAGACAAAGAGTTTCAAAAATATGAGAAAAAGTTCTCAAACGATATGGATTTGGTTGAAAAAGTGAATCTTTATCGTAAATTAACTCAAACCGAAACACCAGAAAAAATTGGAAGTATGGAAAGCGAAAGCAACAAGCAAGAAAAAGAATTCTATACACCAGAAGAGGTTGTTGGTTTAAGTCCAAGTGAATGGAAAAAACCAGGAGTTTGGGAAAAAGTAATGGCATCACAAAAAAAATGGAAATAAGAAAGGAATGATAAAATATGAATGATGCAATTCAAACTATTTGGCATCAAGGGTACGAAAGAGCCCTACGAACTATTACTTCATTAAGAAGTCATAGTGATTTTAAATATGAAAAGGATACACATAATGCAAAAAAAGTAATAATCTTAAATGCAGACAAACCAACTATTAGAAAATATACACCTTGGACATCTATTAAAAGAGATAAGGCAAGTTGTACAAAGCAAGAATTCGAAATGGATCAAATGTTTTACTTTAACGTTGGTATTGACCACGTAATTAAAGCACAAACAGTTGATGGAGCACTTGAAGCAATTTGTGAAGAAGGCGCTATTGCATTAACTGAAGAAGGAGATAAATACGTTGCTAGTTTAGTAAAAGGTGGAGTGGATGCAGGAAAGGTAAGTGTAATTGATGGTACATCAGTAACAAAATCAAATGCAGTTGATAAGATTGAAGATGGTTTTGCAGTTCTATACGGAAATAATTGTAAAATCAATGAAACTTATTATGCTGAATTACATCCTACTTACTTTACAAAAGTAAGACCAAACTTATTAGAACTATATACAGACAACGTAGCAATGGCAAAGAAAGGGTTTGTTGGTAAATATGGCAATGCTTTAGTTTCAATTGAAAACTTATTACCAAAATTAGACCCTACTTACGCAAAAACAAGTGATACTGATATAGTTGAAGGTAAAACTTACTATACAAGAACTGGAGAATCTAGTGCTTATGTTTATACAGAAGTAACAAGCCCAGCTAAAGCATCAATTGGAGATTACTATGAAGTTAGTGGCTATGGAAAAGTATTAAACTTCCTTAGAACAAATAAAGCAGTTGCATTCGCTGAACAAATCGAAAAAGTTAAAAACTATGAAGTTCAAGACGGATTCGAAACAGCACAAAAAGGTCTTTATGTGTTCGGTGGTTTACTAGTTAGACCAGAAGAAGTAGTTTGCATTAAAACAAGCCTTTAATATTGAGAGAGAAATCTCTCTTTTTTTCGTGTTAATAGCATAAAGTAGGTGCAATTCCTACAAACACGACCTAGGAGGAATAAATATGGAAAACAAAGAAACAAAAGAAAACGTAGAATATTACACATTAAAACCAAGATTAAAACAATTTTTTGGTAGAAAGATAACTAAAAGTTTAACATTCGATGAAAAAACAGATGATAAAAAAATACATCAAACATTAAAAGATCTGGTATTAACAACAAAAATAAGAGATACAAGAACTATTACAATGCTAATAAATGGCGAAAAAAAGGAAATAAAAACAAAAGAAACAAGCACCATAAAACAAAACTTAGTAGAGGGAATGATATTAATTTGGGATGAAAATTGTGGATATATAATCCCACAATACGAAATGACAACATTAAGTGAAATAGAAGAAGATGTAAAAGCAATGAAAGAAGTGTATGAGGGAGGAAGACAAGATGACGTTAGAGGAGATAAAGACACAAGTACTATCACTGATTGAAGAATATGATAGTGAAACAGCACAAAAGTTAACAAAAGATAGTGATATAGACATTAAATTAAATCATTCTATCGATAACATTCAAGTAGAACTAGCACAAATAAAATCTATACCAGCATTAAAAGAAGTTGATACAGAAAAAGATGGACACGAAATATCTATTGATAATGTTTATAAAATCGATAAGATTAGAGAATGTGATTTTGAAGTTTTGAACAATAAAATTATTCTAGACAATGATTATAATGGAAAAGTAAACATTTATTATAATAAGTTCCCTGAAAAAATAGATTATAACACAGAAAACTCACATGTTATGGAACTTACAAGGGATGCACTAGAATGCTTAGTGTATGGTGTAGCGAGTGCTATTTTAAAAGCAGATTTAGCATCGAATTATAGTGTGTATGAGTATAAATACCAAGAATTAAAGCAAATGCTTTCAGATGCTAAAACAACTGGCGAAATAAGATTTGTAGAGGAGTTGTGATCATATGGCAACATTACCGACTAATGATATAAAAACTAAGGCAAGCATTTATCAGAACTTTAGAGGTGTAGATTTCTATAATGAAACAGTACAAACCTATAGAAGCCCTGATAGTGTCAACATGTGGAAAAATTATAATTCATCAACCAAAGGAATAGAAACGCGACCAGGTATGACTAAACTAGCATCTTTAGGTTTAGAAGTATTTGGTCTCTTTTTTTATGAAATAAACAATGTTACACAAGTATTAGTACACTATGGTACGAAATTGGCAAAATGGAACAACTTTCCAGAAGAACCATCAGAAAATGATTTAAAAGGAATATATACAGGAATGAATCCAAAAAAGAGTACAGCATTTATATTTAATAACATTTTGTTTATAAAAGATGGAATAAACTATATAGAATATGATGGAACAAATGCCAAAGAAGTAGTAGGAACAATACCTGTTACAACAACACTAAGTTCTCCAAAAGGTGGAGGAGAAAGGCTTAATGCTTACAATATGATTCAATCAAAAAGAACAAATGAATTCATTGGAGACGGAGAAAGCACAGAGTTTTATCTTGATGCACAAGATTTAGATAGCACATCAGTAGTGGCAGTAGTAGATGGAGTTACTATACTTGAAGAAGTTGGATTCAAGGTTGATAGAAAAGAAGGAAAAGTAACATTCAATACACCACCATCAAAACAAGTAGACAATGAAAATAATGTTTCAATAACTTTTTCAAAAACAATAACAAAAGAAAAAGATAAAATATTTAAAAGCACTTTATCAACAATCTATGATAATAGAATATTTATAAGTGGCAATCAAGACTATCCAAATGCTCTTTTTTGGAGCGAATTAGAAGACCCCAGATACTTTGCTAGTGACAACTGGACTCCAGAAGGTAGTATGTCAAGAGTAAAAGCATTAGTTAACGGATATAATGAACTATTAGTAATCAAAGAACCAAGCCAAGATGGAGCAAGTATCATATCACATACACCAACCCTAGATTATGAAGCAGGAAAGGTATATCCAGCAGTAGAATCAAATATAAATACTGGATGCATTTCAAAAGCAATTAACTTTAGAGATGATGTAGTGTTCTTATCAAATAGTGGATTAGAAGCAGTAACTGGAGAAATAACTCAAGAAAGATTGCTTACACATCGTTCTACAATGATTGATAAGAAGATGTTGTCAAACCTAAACTATAAACAAGCAGAAATGACTGAATATCAAGGATATTTACTAATTCTTATAGATAGTAAAATATTTTTAGCAGATTCAAGAATGACATTTCAAGACACAAATACTGAGTATGAGTGGTTTTATTGGGAATTACCATTTAATATAACCTACATGAAAGAAAAAAATAATAAATTATATTTAGCAAATAAAAATGGAGATATATACTTACTATCTGGAGTGAAAGACGATACAAAAAATATTTATTCTAAATGGGCAACACCAAAAGATAGTTTTGGATATGAGGCATATAGAAAAACCACTAATAAAGGTGGCTCAATATTAGAAGTAGAACCAAAAAATGCAATTATTAAAGTTGAAGTAAGAAAAGATTCGGAAGAACCAATCGAAGTAGGTTCTTTTTCTGATGAAAAAGGATATATAGTTTTAAAAATAAAACAAAAGAAGTGGCGACAACTACAAATGATTTTTAGTTCCACAAAACCTTTTTCAATTACCAAAGCAACAATGGAAGTATTCATTGGTGGATATATAAAAAGATAGGAGGAATATGCAATGTTATATGGAACAAATACAAGAGTAAAAGGCAATGAAAAAGCAAGAAATGATGCTTTAGCAGAGTCAAATAGAGTTTATGAACAAGCAATGGCTAACAATAACACTATTATGGAAAAGAATAATACCTATGCGGATGAGTACTTAAAGAAAAATAGTGAAATGCTAGACGCACAGACAGATTTAGATATAAATAAGATAAATCAACAAAAACAAAAAGCACAAAGCAACTTAGATAAGACACAAAAAGACATAAATAAAACATATATAAATAGCACTAACAAATATGGAATAGAAGCAGAGCAAAGAGCAATGCAAGGTATCTCTGGTGGTGCAATCTCAATGAAAAACTTAACAAAGTTTGAAACGCAACAAAAATCATTAGGAGAAGCAAGAACAAACACTAATCAAATAATGCAAGAATTAAACAATCAAATATCTCAAGCAAGAATGGAAAACAGTTCCAAAAAGGCAGGTTATTCATTAGAAGTTGCAAAAATGAAGTTGGAATCACAAATAGATAATATTCAAAGAAAGTCTAACTTGATGGTGGAACAACTACAAAGTAAACAAAACCTCAATAATACATTTGATAGTATGTACATGCAAATAGTAGACCAAATAAATGCAGAAAAGGACAGAGCGGAAAGCAAGAGACAATTTGAAAAACAACTAGCTTATCAAAAGAAACAAGACAAAATAACAAATGATTATGCTAAAAAAGAATTGGCAATAAGAAAAAAATATGGTTAGGAGGCAATTATGAGTAATGAAGAAATTATAAATAAAAGAAATCAGGCAATAAAAGAGGCAAATGGAGTATATAATCAAATAATTAATGAACAAACAGATTTGGTTAATAATCAAGGCAATCAAATAGATGATTATATGAAGAATTCAAAAGACACTATAAATCAAGATATTAATAAGAATGTTAGTGAATTACAAAATGTTTCTGAACAGGCAAAAAGGGAGCAAGAAGCCGAAAAACAAGCAATAATGAAGAATTACACTAACTACACAAATAATGTTGATGAGACAACACGAATTGGGGCGTTAAACAGTGTTAGGAATAGAATGAATGAATCTGATGCAAGTTTGCAAGATGTAATTCAAGAATATAACAATCAAATTGCTCAAGCCAAAATAACAGGTCAGTCAATAATTGCTCAAAATGCTTTAGAAATGTTAAAAGAAAAAGTTGATCTGTATACAACAGGAGTAGAAATGAACAATAATATGTTAATAGCAAATGACAACAATAAACTTCAGTTAACAAAAGATTATGCTAACCTAGACAAACAATATTCAAGCGTTAACAATGATTATTTAGATAGACAAAATGAAATAAACCAATTTGATACTGAAATGAAATATAAAAATCAACAATTAAATACTCAAAAGAAATTAAAAGAACAAGAATATCAATTAGCATTAAAAGAAGCTAAAAAAGCTTATTATTCTTCACGTTCACGTAGGAGCGGAAGTTCTAGTGGTGGGTATGCATTAACTGATACTAGTAGTGGACAAAAAGTAACAAACACTGCAAAAAACTCAAAAAATTATAATGTAAATGGTAATTCTACATATTATTGTAATTACACTCCAGTAGGATTAACAAAAAGTGGAACCAAAGCGTTTAGCAATTTATCTTCTAAAGTGAATAAAACTGGCTCAGTAACATTGTCAGAAATAGAAAGCGCAGTAAAAGGTTTAAGCAAAAATGACCAAGGATTGATACTTAAGGCATTTAAAACAGGAAAAACAAAGCCAGTTAGTAAAAATAAAACGTCTAGCAAGGGCTATGCAACATTTGCAACTAAAACAAAACAAAAAAAATATTCAGGTGGAAGATAGGAGGTAATCATTATGGCGACTGCATTAGATGCGCTAAGGAAAAAAATGAAACTCGAAAGTGATGAGTATTACAATAAGTTAAGAATCAAGAGGAGCTTAGAAGAAGGTGCATACAATAGAATCAAGCAAGAAATAAAAGTAAATAATCAGTCAAAAAAAAATCTAAGAAATAAGCTTAGAAACGAACAAAACAGAATATTAAAAAGTCCTGAAGAAATATACTCGTTCAACTCCAACAACAATTATTTTAATATTAATCAGAGACAAAATGAAAGAAAAAACAAAGATAAAATTGCACAAGAACAAGCAAGACAAGAGTTAACAAAAAATCAACAATTTTTAAAATCATCGAAAACTAATAAACAACTGCAAGAAGCAATTAATAGGGGTAATTTGTTAGAATATCAAAGAAATGCCTATGAAGTAAAAAATGATGATGTTGATTTTTTAGATAAAATAAACATAGGAAAATCGTATTTGGCAGGCTTAGAAAGTGCATTAGATAATCCATATATACTAAACAAAACCAAGAAATACATAGATGAAAATGGTAATACTTATTATTTGCCATCCAAAAAACAAATGGAAAGTTCAAAGTTAAATGAAAATATGGGAACCATTGGCAAAGCAATTCATGGCGGAATTCAATCATTAGGACAAATGACACCAGCTATGATTACATCAGTATTACCAGGAGGAAATATCTTAGGACCTGCTACTACATTTACAACAACTATGAATAGTGCAAAAATGCAAAAATTAGTGGAGGGTTACTCTGATGAACAGGCAACAAAATATGCTATAGTGAATGCAGGATTAGAAACTGCTCTTGGCAAAGCATTAGGTGGAGCAACAAAAATAATGGGTGGTAAAAGTAGCGCTTTATCAGGAAATATAAGCAAACTAACAAGTAAGGTAATTAAAAATAAAGGAGTTAATTCATTTGTATCGAATCTAACAGCAGAAGGAATAGAAGAAGAACTGCAATATGTTTTAAATCCTATTAATGAATATGTGACATTAGGCAAATATAATAACATAGGAGAAGCGCTATCAACATTAGAAGCAGATGAAGCCCTAGTGACGGCACTATCTACGTTAGTTACAATTGGGTTAACCGAAGGACCAAGTGCAATAACAGAAAGCAAGATGCAAAAACAAATAGATTCATTAAATAAACAATACAATTTAGATTTGAAATTAAAAGATACATTAGATTCTGCTACAAAAACAGAAATAGTAAGAAAAAAGAAAGAACAACAATTAGAAGAAATTGAAGCAAGACACCTACAATTAGAACAACAATATCAAAATAATGAAATAACCGAAACAGATTACAATCAAGAAATAGAAAATATAAACAATGAATTAAAAACATTCAAAGAAGACAATGATAACGATATAACTGACCCGATTATAGAAACACAAGCAGAAAAGGAAATATTAGATAACAAATTAAATAGCGGTTATATAACACAAGAAAAATATGATGCCGAGATAAGTAAATTAAAAAATAAATTAGAAGAAGTAAACCCTAAAATAAAAAACTTCAGAGAAAGTTCTAGAAAATATTGGGAACAAAAAAAACAAACAAAAGAAGTAGAAAAAATTATAGAAAAAATTATTACAGAAAAAGACTACAATGTAACTTTAGATCCAACCATCAAAACATCATATGGTCAGGCAGTAGCAGGAAAAATAACTACAAATGACAATGGGGAAGTTGACATTAAATTAAATCCTGATTCAGATAGAATAGCAGAGTTCTTAATTGTACACGAAGTAACACATGCTATAGAAACAAATGAAATGAGAAACTTAGTCATAGACTTTGCAAGTAAAAACAAAGAGTTTAATAATGCTTTACAAGACTTAAAAAATACTTATAGAACCAATGATGTATCAGATGAAGTACTAGCAGACATATCAGGACAACTACTGGGAAATCAAGAGTTTATTAATAGCTTAACTATAGAAAATACACCACAATCTAGAAACATAATTAAAACAATATATGAATCATTAAAAAGAATGCTAAACCAACTTACATCAAATGGAAGATATAAAAACTTTGTACAAGATTTAGAATCAAAGTGGAGAGAGGCATATAGTAATATAACTGCAGAACAATCAGTTGATAATTTAATTGGAAGCAAAAAGTTTCATTTGAGTGAAAATGCTATGAATGAAGTAAATGATACCCTTAACAATCCTAATACTGATATTAATTCGATGGTTAAATTAAGAGATTTTACTCCTGCACAATTGGTACAACTTGGAGTTAAGAATCTTCCAATGTTAGTAAGGAAAGGACATTTAAGAGAAAATATTTTAACAAGTGCTGAGGCCCAAAGCAAGGGGTATAGTATAAAAGGTAAGCATTATCATGGTTTAGGAATTGATACATATATGAATGCAATAGATTCATTAGATAATCCTATTGCAGTATATCGATACACAGATAAGGGAAACTATTCTAAAGATAATTTTATTGTTTTAACCCAAGTAAAAGATAGTTCTAATAATAACATTATAGTTCCGATTGAAATTAACAAAAAAGGTCAATACAACAAAATAGAACTTGACATCAATAGAATAAAAACGACATATGGTAGGGAAACTAAAAATTATTTTGCAAACAAAGTACAAAATAATGAATTAATTGAAATTTATAACAAAAAAAGAAGTGCTAAACCTTCCATGCAATCTGGAAGCTTCAACACTTCAACTACAGATAATATACCACAATCAAACACAAAAGTCAATAGTGATATATCATCTACTAAATATTCTATGCAAAATACTAAAAATAATGCACAGGAACTAGATAATAGTTCTTTTTCTTTGGAACAAAGAGTTTCTGGAAATGAATTATTGAATGCACAAGACTTAATAGAAGAAATAAAATCGGTAGGTGCAAAAATAGATAAGAATGGTTATGTAACCGTATATCATCAAACAACAGAAGAAAATGCTGATAAAATAAAACAAAGTGGAAAAATGATAGCCAATGAAGATTCTGTTTATTTTAGTACATCTAAAAATGCTTCTCAGAGTGAAGGCAGGGGACAAACAAAACTAGAATTTAAAATTCCAGCAGAAAAACTTATTTTAGATGATATATTTAGCGATAATGCCGATGTCAAAATAAAATTAAATAGTAATAAAGAATTAGATATATCAGATTATATTATCAGTAAGAACAGAAGTTCTGTTTCTAATAATCATAATGCAAAAGTAGAAAAAAACTCTATTAAAGAAAAACCACTGTGGCAAAAGTTTTTGGATGATAACTATAAAACATATGGCACACGTACAAAGATGTCTGATTTGAGGAAAAACAACACTTCTAATACAAATACACTTCAAAAAGTAAAAACAACTGAAAATGAGGTTAAAAACGCGATAGAGCCTATTAAACAAGAAGTAAAATCAATATCAGAGCAAATAAGTGAATTAAAACAAAGTTTGAAAGTTATGAATCCCAATGAAATATCAAAACTAACAAGACAAGATGCGAATACTACACCTAAATTACCAATAAAAAATGTATCAACTGGAAAAGGAGAGAGTTCTTTTTACAAAAACGTTACTGAAAAAACAAAAATGTTGAGTGAAGAAGCAAGAGATCTATTAGGCGCTGAAAAAGATATTGCTTATTATAAAGAAGTAACAAATGAAGAATCACTTTCAAAAGCGCTTGAAAAATTAGATAAAAATGGTGCTAATGAAACTTTAAATTGGTTTAATAAAGAAAGCAAAAATGCTAACTCTGTTGATGTAGCAGAAGGCTGGATTTTGATGAAACAATATGAAAATAACAAAGATTATGATGGTATGGTACAAGTCGCGAAGAAACTTCGTGAAATTGGTACAGAAGCAGGTCAAACAGTTCAAGCATTTAACATTATGAATAGATTGACTCCTGAAGGTATGGTAAAATATGCTCAAAGTGAATTAACTGAAGCCTATGAAAAAATGGTTAAAAATAAGACAAAGGAATGGATAGATGTTAATAAAAACAAGTTTGCATTAACACCACAAGAAACTCAGTTCATAGTAGAAACTATGCAAGAAGTATCTAAAATGGAAGACGGATACGAAAAAAGAGTAAAACTCGCTGAAATACAAAAACTAATGACTGATAAATTACCTCCAGAAAGAGGAGCAGGTATAAAAGCGTGGATGAGAATATCAATGCTTTTTAATCCAAAAACTCAAGTGAGAAATGTCGTAGGTAATGCATTAATAGCACCAGTAAACACATTTAGTGATTTATTCGCATCAAAAATAGATAAAGCAGTTTCAAAAAGGACTGGCGTTAGAACAACTGGAGCGACGAAAACAAAAATGTACTTAAAAGGAATGAAGGCAGGAATGTATCAATCGTATAATGACTTCAAAAAAGGAATAAATACTAGAAATATGGAAGGCAATAGATTTGAAATAGGACAAGGAAAATCTTTCAATGATAATAAAAAAATAGGTAATGCTTTAAATAAAGTGGACAACCTTTTATCATTTATGCTAGATGCTGGTGACAGAATGTTTTACGAAGCATCATTTACTAATTCAATTAATAATCAACTAGTTTTAAATAACACAACAGAAGTTACTCAAGATATGATAGATATAGCAACACAAGAAGCATTATCTAGGACATGGCAAGATAATAATAAGTTCACAAACTTTGTCCTAAGTGCAAGAAAAGGTTTAAATAATTTTATAGGTACTGAAAATTTTGGGCTTGGCGATGTGTTGATTCCGTTTGCAAAAACACCAGCAAACTTAACAAAAGCAATAGTAGACTATTCACCAGTCGGAGTAGTTAATGCGATAACTAAAGGTAATAACTTAAGAAAGTCATTATCAAATGGCCAATACACTGCACAAATGCAACATGAATTTGTTCAAACATTAGGTAAAGCAACAGCAGGTACAATGTTGTATGTCCTAGGAATTGCATTGGCAAAAGCGGGTATATCAAGTGGCGAAAGTGATGATGACAAAGATGTTGCTAGCTTCTTAAAAAATACACTTGGTGTTAGCTCATATTCAATAAAAATTGGAGACAAGTCCTTTACGTATGATTGGGCACAACCAATAGCATCACCGTTTTCAATAACTGCAAATATAGTTAATTCACAAAACAAAGAAAAGGCATTAGCTGAAAGTATAGTTGGTAACCTCGACACTGCAGGAGCTATACTTTTAGAACAATCATTTTTGCAAAGTATTAATGATGTATTGAATAATACTGATGGAGCAATTTCTGGATTAATACAACAAGTACTAGATTTACCAGCAAGAGCAATACCGACTTTCTCAAAACAAATTGCAGATTTAATAGATGGTACACAACGAACAACATTCGAAAAGAATAAGCCATTAGCAACTGCTAAAAATAAAGTTATATCAAAACTTCCTGTAGCAAGCAAAACTTTAGCACCGACTGTTGATACTTTAGGTAGAGAAATTCAAAAATATGGTGGAAAAAACGGTTTCTTCAACGTCTTTTTGAATCCTGCTAATGTTAATAGTGAGAATATAAGTGAATCAGCAAAAGAAATATATAGAGTTTATCAAGAAACATCCGATAAAACAATTTTCCCTAGAATTCCAGAATACACATACAAAGATAGTGACGGTAACAAAATAATATTATCTTCAAAACAAAGAAGCGATTTTCAAAAAATATCAGGCAAAATAGTAGAAACATCGGTTGAAGAACTGTTGCAAAATAAACAATATAACAAGTTATCAGATGAAGATAAAGCTAGTGTCATTAAAAATATAGTGGATTATGCCTATAACAAAGGGAGATTAGATATAACTGGCATACCGATGTCAAAAAAATACAATAAAATCAATAAATATATCAAAAATGGTGGAACAGTAACTAATTATTATTTAAACAAGGAAGAAGTAGACTATTCTTTAAAATATCCATCACAATATAAATATATAACTTCTATTACTGATTATAATACCTATAAAAAGTATAAGAAAAATATAAATAATATACGCAAAAAAGCAAAAGCGTTGCCAGCACAAAAACGAAAAGCAAAAGTAATTAATTATGTAAATGGGTTAGACTTAAACACTACTCAAAAGGCAATGCTAATAAAAAACTGGTATAAAGGATTTGATAATTATAATAGTCAAATAATTAGTTATGTTAATTCACTTAAAATAAGCACAAAAGAAAAACAAGCAGTCCTTAAAGAAATGGGGTTTAAAATCAAAGGAGGCAGGATATATTGGTAACAAGAGATATTTCTAGAGCAATCACTATAGAACAATTGAAAAGACAGTATAATCTAGATAATAAACAAATGAAACAAGCGATAGAACAAAGCAAAACCAATTTAATTAAGGTTGAAAATGAATTAAATGGATATATTGATTCAACCACTAAGGAACTGGAAAAAATACAAGACCAAGTAGATGGCAACATTACTACTTGGTTTTTTTCTGGAGTTCCAACTCTTAAAAATAATCCAGCAGTAGAGTGGACGGAAGAAAAAGAAAAAAACAATCACTTAGGCGACCTTTATTATGATAAAGATACAGGCTATGCTTATAGATTCACTCTTGAAGATACAACGTACTCATGGATAAAATTAACAGATTCAGATATAAGTGAAGCATTAGCACTTGCTAATACAGCAAAAGATACGGCAGATAGTAAAAGAAGAGTATTTGTAGAACAACCAACTCCACCCTATGATAGTGGTGACTTTTGGCTAAAAGATAAAGAACTTTATATATGTCAAGTATCAAAAGAAACAGGTTCGTTTGAAGAAAATGACTTTATTATAGCAACTAAGTATACGGATGATACCTATGCTAAAAAAGTTGAACAGAACTTAACAATAGTTAGTGGCAAAGTAACAACTATTGAACAAGGAATTGACGAAATAAATACAACTATGGAAGAAAATAAGTACTATGTTGATGCAGATGGAAACAAGCAGTTAATTTCATCTGATTTGTCAGAAATTAAACAAACAACAAAAGATTATGAGGTTTTGGTAGATACAGTTGATACGCTGGATACAACAGTGGAAAATAATAGACAAGAGCTATTAGAAAAGTTCGATGGATATGTTCCAACGTCAGATTTAGTTCAACTAGAACAAAAAGTGCAAACCATACAAACAGATACCTATACAAAAACAGAAATTAACACAAAGTTAATTGATGGCTCTGTTAAAAAAGTGTCGACAACATCTGGTACTTTTGATGAAGATGGGATGCATTATGAAAAAAGTAATGCTCCAACCAGTTCAACTATCAATCATTTAGGGGTAGATGTTAAATCAACAGAAGATAACAAAACTTTGTTATTCGCAGGATACGATGAAGAAATAAACGAAAGTATAGTTAAGACGGAAAATTTAACTGTTAATAAGTACTTTGTTTGTGGTAATTCACGAATAGAAAACTATGGAACTGGAGGAGGCATGTTTGTATTATGATGAAATTAGATATACAAAAATTTGCAGTAAAAAAATCAACGACATTTAAAGAAAGCGGAATTGATATCGCTAATAATCAATCAGACTTAGCAATCACCATAACATTTAGTGATACGCAAGGATTGGCGTGGTTCTCAAGTGCCACGTTAAACTGTACATGCAATGGTGTTAAAAAAAGTGCAAGTGTGTCATTATCCCAAGGCGGAAAGGTAAGTAAAACGTTTACATTTTCAAACATCACTCATAATTCCGACGGTAAGAAGAGTGTTTCTTGGTCGTGGTCATGTGCAACAGGTACATCGAACTTAGGAACTGTTTCTGCTAGTGGTACAAAGGCATTAACAACAATCGCAAGGGCAAGCAAAGTCTATGCAACTAATTGTAACATAGGTTCTTTTTCAACAATTACTATCAACAAGTATAAAGATAGTTTCACTACTTCTTTATATTATAAATCACCAACTGACAGTAATTATGTAGCTATAAGTGGAGCTTCAAAAATAAGTGGTACTTCATTTGCCTTTGAAATACCAGAGTCATGGTACAATAAGATACCAAATGCAAAAACAATGACATGCTCAATAAAAGCAGAAACATATAACGGAAATTCTAATATCGGTTCAAACACTTGCTCATTCACAATAACTGCAAAAGAAGAACTATGTAGACCTACAATAACAGGTTCAGTCGTTGATACTAACGACGATGTATATGCACTTACTAATTCGCGAACTAGATTTGTCAAGTATAAGTCGCTTCCAAAAGTAACATGGGAAGCAAGTGCTAAAAATGGAGCAACCTTAGTAAGCCAAAAGGCAAATGGTGTAGATGCTACAAGTCCATATACGTATACTGAATGGAAAAACGTATATGTTGATATTACAGATTCAAGAGGGTACTTCAATAGGTATTGGCCTGATTTAGACGTAGTGGACTATTTCATACCAACTGTGCAAGTATCTGGGGGAAGAACATCTCCAACATCGGATAGTGCGACCATAAGCATATATGGGTCGTTTTTTAATGGCTATTTTGATGCCAATAATACCAATTTAAATAACTTATCTGTTTCTTATAAATATAGAGAGATAGGAGCAACAGAATGGACAAATGGGACAACAATACCAGTGACAAAAGAAAACAATTCATTCAAGAATGAGAATTGCGTCATACCAGATTTATTTGATTATCAAAAGTCATACGAAGTACAAGTAATTGCCACAGATAGTTTATCAACATCTTTGCCATATACATTCAAAGTAATTAAAGGTATTCCAATTTTTGATTGGTGTAAAGATTTCTTAAGAGTGAACGAATTATTTATAGCAGATAAAAACGCAGTTTTAAATGATTCGACCAAAACAGGAACTGCTTATAATACTACACTAGGAGGAACACAGATAAATGGTTCTTTCTTTTTGAATGGTATAGACCCGTTTGAAACTAAAATATTGTGGCAGGGTGGCATGTACATGAATGGAGACCACACCATAACACTAAACGAAAAGGTGAGTGACCAAAAGCACGGGATATTACTTGTCTGGACTAATTATGAAGATGGTAGTGCTCAAAACAACGGAGTAAATGTTCAATTTATACCAAAAAAGTATGTTGAGTTGCATCCAGGGGTTGGACATGGGACACTTTTGATTAACGGTTGGAATGGAGACATTGGAAAGAAATATGTGTATGTTGGAAATGAAAAAATAACAGGATATAGCAAAAATAGTCGAACAGTTACTGAAAACGGTATAAAGTGGGTTAACAGTGCTTATGTTTTGCGTTATGTGTTAGGCATTTAAGAAAGGAGAAGAATATGGAATTAATAAAAGAGTATTGGTTCATTATAGATGCAATTCTTATACCTTTTTTTCTTTGGATAGCAAGACAGTATAAACTAATCAAAAGCGAATTAGAACAAGGAAAAAAGAATGATGTGGTAATTATGCAGGACTTACTTATGAATAATTATAATCGATGCGTAAAAAAAGGTTTTTGTACTCAGTATGAGAAACAACACTTTTTAGCAATGTGCGATGAATATTTTAAATCAAATGGCAATTCGTTTATCAAAGACTTGAAAGAGGCTTTTTTAAAAATACAAACAAAGGAGGAATAGATATGAAGAAGTGGTTAAAATGCGCTCTAATAAGGGCAATACGGACAATGGCACAATCAGCAATTGCAATGATAGGTACTTCAGTTGTATTAAGCGAAGTTAACTGGATTATGGTTTTATCAGCAACTATATTATCAGGCATTCTGTCAATATTAACTTCAATTGGCGGATTACCTGAAGCGTCAGAAGAATAAAAGAATAAAATAAAAAAAGGAGGAGTAATTATGCTAACTATTTATCAAAGACAAGCTCATTTAAAGTACCTAGGATTATACAAAGGCAAGCTTGACGGAATTGAAGGAAAGCTAACAAAGAAAGCTTACAAAGATTTACAAAACAAATATTTCACAAGAAAAAAAGACAAAGACGGCATTTACGGAAAGGATACAGATATTCTTTTGGTTAATGCTTATAGAGTGAAGCGCTACACTAAAAACTTCAAATTAGAAGAATTTAGGTGTGAATGTAAAGGATATTGCACAGGCTATCCTGAGTATTTATCAGTGACCTTTTTGAAAAATGCTCAAAAACTAAGAGATAAATTCGGAGCATTAACAATAACAAGTGGGTTAAGGTGTGAAAAAGAAAACTCTATAGTCGGTGGAATAAAAGGTTCTAAGCACACAAAGGGTAAGGCGTTTGATTGCTACAACAGAGCCTATAGTAGTTTGGCTGGCAGAAAAAAGATAGTTGATTACTGGATAAAACTAAGTGGCACCAGCTATTCATATTGTAATGGATATGGTCGTAGTAAATGGAGAAAGACTTATCCAAACGTACCTACAATGGGAAATGCAGTTCACTGCGATGTTAAATAAATAAAAAAAATTAAATAAATCAAATAGTTTCTAATACAAAAGAGCACAGGTTACCCTGTGCCTTTTTTTATTGGAAAACAATTAATTATTTTAATTTTCTTATTCGCTTGTTTCTAGGTCATCGTTCCAGAAACCACCTTTGTAAATGATTTCATCTGCTTCTTCGCTAGTTAAGTCGCTTATGATAATTTTATCAACAAATTCCCAACCTTCTCCGTAAGCATTTTCGATTTCTTCGATACTGGGAATATAGTCAAGTTCAACAAGTGGAGTATCAAACTCACTACCTTCAACTCTTTGGTTTTCAAATGTGATTGCTAGTACATCATAATTTTTTTTAGTTTCCATATTTATTAATTCTCCTTTTTTTAACAGTTCTATACTTTTTCGTACAAAATCTGGTTTTGATAAACTATATTTGTCAAGTAGTTTATCTAGTTCTTCTTTTTCTTCTTTTTTAATTTTAATTTTTAAATCAGAATAATGTTTTTTATTGTATTCTTTTTTATATTTTGCCTGATTAAATGCTTCTGCCATGCTCCCTCCTTAAATACATAGTAACACATCTGGGGGCGTATGTCAACTATTTTTTGTAATTTTTCCCAAAAAAAGAAACAAAATCTAAATCAGGATAAACCATCTCAAATACCTCTTGCCCTCTAACATGCCACATATCTTGCAACATCGCGTTATTATGTATCATACGATGACATTTAGAACACACAGGTATAACAAGCCCATACTTGATAGAAACTTGCCTATTTGAGCCGAAAAACACCTCATGTAAATGCTCCTTTGGTCTGCTACACACTATACAAGCATCAAGATTACTGGTAAAGAGACTAAAGCGGTTCTTTTCTGCCTTAGTTTGTTTAGCAGTCCTCTTTTTCATAGTTTTTTGTTCTTTATATTCTAGGCTTTCACATTCCTTGCAGAATAGTGATACTTCCTTTTTATATTTTGTACAATAGCCATACTTTTTATATTTCTTTGTTCTTGTTCTATAATTTTTACAGTTCATTTTGAAACACACTCCAAACACACTTTTATTAAAAAATCGTATGTTTTGTTAGTGCTTGATATAATTAAAACAGTTGATATTAAAGGTTATTATTAAATGTTAAAGTATAAATTAACTTCCCACATCCTCCACCAAATATGTTTATTACCTTTGTAAATCAAAGGTTTTTTTGTGCTTTAATATCTAAATTAATGTAAAAGTATTGAAATATTTTTTGTTTTAGTGATAAAATATAGATAATAGTGTTACTATATTTATTTTTAATGTTATTTATATGTTGTAATGAGGTGTGTGTGAAAAATAAAATATTGATATTGCTAGCTTTTGTCAGTGCTTTTTTACTGCTTCCTGGTAATATTCTGGCTCATCCTGGTAGAACTGATAGTAATGGTTGTCATTATTGTAGAACTAATTGTGCTAAATGGGGTTTAGCTAATAATGAATATCATTGTCACAATGGTAGTGGTACTAGTTCAAAGAAAAAAACATCTTCTACTAAAACTGTTGTTTCAAAGAGTAGTGATAATACTTTAAAGTCTGTTTCTATAGATGGCGAAAATGTTAATGTTGATGATGATATGACTTATAGTACTAAAAAAGAAAA
The DNA here is from genome assembly GCA_934096805.1 of uncultured Bacilli bacterium. Taxonomy (GTDB): domain Bacteria; phylum Bacillota_I; class Bacilli_A; order RF39; family UBA660; genus JAEDJI01. The sequence continues at coordinate 327,537 of CAKOMW010000001.1, forward strand.
GGTTAATATTGCAGTAAAACTTAATAGTAGTAAAGCTACTTATGTTATTAACAATAATGATGATTTAAAAGTAGGAGATAATAATATCGTTATTAAAGTTACTGCTGAGAATGGAAATGTAAGAAGTTACAGTTTGTTGATAAAAAGAGAAAAGTTAAGTAACAATACAAATATAAAAATTATTGTTGATGGTAACATTATTAATTTTATTTCAGAAAAAGCAAGCATTAATGTTTCTAGTGATGTTAATTCTTTGAATTACGAATATGAATTAGAAGATAAAAATTCTAGTCTTGATGTTGTTGGAAATGATGTTTTGGATGTCGGAAATAATAAGATTGTTTTTGTGGTAACTGCGGAAGACGGGACAAAGAAAGAATATAAACTAACTGTTAATAAGTCTTCAAAAAGCAATGAAATAGTTAGTAAGATTTTAGGATTAGCTATGCTTGGTGGTACTGGATATGGAATTTATTATCTTGTAAATAAACCTAAAAAAAAATAAACTTTTTATATTATTTTTATTTTAGGTGTCCGTTATACTCTCTTTTATTTTATTTTTATATAATATAGTAAAGGGGGGATTTTAATGTACGGTTATGGATATCCTGGGTACAATTATCCTAGTTATGGCGAAGGTAGTTGGTTTTGGATAATTATAGTTATTATTATAATATTCTTTATATTATTCTGGAATAATGGTAATTGTGGAAGTAATAAATCATGTTGTTAAGGTAAGGGTTCTTACCTTTTTTGTATAATTCTTTTTTTTTAGTTAATAATATTACTGGAGGGAAAAATTATGGATTATAAGTATGATGAAGTTCCTGTTATTATAACTGGTAAGGATTTGGATTATCTTACTGATATGTTTAATTGGAATTATGGTGCAGTTAAGAGCGCAAATGAAGCAATGGTTAGTGTAACTGATAAGGAGTTAAAGGATTTGCTTAGTGATGTTAAGCAAGTTCATTTAAATAATTTAAATATTATTACTGATTTGTTGGATGAGAAAGGAAGACTTTATGAATAATAATGATAATAAGATTAGTAATCCTTTAGTAGAAGTTCCTTCTGGAATTTCTATGAACGATAAAGATTATATGAACAGTTTACTTTCTATTGAAAAGTGTATGTTAAAGAATTATGCTGTTGCTCTTACAGAAGCTAGTAATGAATTTTTGCATGATAATTATCTTAATATGTTTGATGAAATTGATGATTTGCAAAGAAGGATTTTTAATGCAATGTTTAGACGTGGTTGGTATGTCTTAGAAAAGGCTGATGATTCTTGTGTTAGTGAAAAACTTGATATGTTGGAAAAAGAACAAAGGGATTTGAATTAATCTCTTTTTTTTGTAAAGTGGTTTACTCTATTTTATAGGTTTTTCTTTTATTTTTTCTTTTTTTATTTATATTTTTTTGTTTGGTCTTACAATTTATATAATTTTATAGTATACTTATATAGAATAGTTGATTTTACACGAATATAATTAAATGATATAATTTAAATGGAGGTATTTTATTTATGAGTTTTGATACTATTGTTTCGACTTTACTTAATGTAGTAGATATTGCTATTGTTTGGGCACTTATTTATGCTCTTCTTAAGAATATAAAAAATAATGTTAAATTATCTTTATTATTTAAAGGAATAGTTTTTATAGTTATTCTAAAGTTTATTGCTGATTGGGCCAATTTGACTCTTGTGGGTTTGTTTCTGGAATATGTTATTCAATGGGGACCTCTTGCGTTGATTGTTATTTTTCAACCTGAAATTAGGAATATTTTAGAACAAATTGGTAAAACACAGCTTCTTGGTCGGCATAAAGTACTTACTGTTGATGAGAGAGAAAGACTGGTTTATGAGCTTATCAATGCTGTTGACTATATGAGAAAAGCAAGAATTGGTGCTTTAATAGTTTTAGAAAGAGATGTTAGTTTACAGGAATATATTTCTAAGTCTACTAATTTATATGCTGAAATTACTAGTGAATTATTGATTTCTCTTTTCTTTCCAAATAATCCGCTTCATGATGGTGGTGTTATTATTCAAGGCGATAAAATTAGTTGTGCTGGAGCAGTTTTTCCTACTAGTAACAGTTTAAAGATTAATAAGAGACTTGGTACACGTCATAGGGCTGGTCTTGGTATTACCGAAGAAACTGATGCTATTTCAGTTATTGTTTCCGAAGAAACAGGTAGAGTTTCGATAGCTCTTAAGGGTGAACTTTATTATAATATTACTATTGATGATGCAAGGATTCTTTTGATTGATGAGTTAAGACCAAAACAAGAAGATTTTGAAGATTATTATGATGAGGAGGAAGTATATAATGAAAAATAAAAAGTCCTCAAAAAAGGGTAAATTTTGGAAAAAGATATTGAGGGGGATATATAAGTTTTTTAATGGTATTTATAAGTTCTTTGATAGATTAATTATTACTCCGATTGCTAGATTTATGATGATGATTATGAAGTTTTTAAATGCTAATAGTAAACCTCTTGAGAGATTACTTAATAATAAAATGTTTCTTATTGTTATTTCGTTAGTGCTTTCTCTTGCTGCATTTTTTTGGGTAGATAAGTTAGCTGATACGATGATGAATAATTCTGCTGATGTTATTTATGGTAAAGATGTTAGTGTTTTATATAATGAAGAGGCTTATGTTGTTGAGGGATTGCCTAAGTCTGTTGATATTACTTTGATTGGAAGGCGTGCAGATTTGTATCTTGCTAATCAATATCAATCTGATGAAGTTGTTGTGGATCTTAGAGGCTTAAAGCCTGGCACTCATAGGGTTCCTCTTAAGTATAAGAGTTCTGTTACTTCGATAGATTATAAGATTGATCCTTCTTATGCTAGTGTTACTATATATGAAAAAGTTTCTGAATCTAGAAAGGTTACTAAGGAAATTCTCTATGAAGATAAGCTTGATTCTAGGTATTCTATTACTAATACTTCATTTAGTAGAGATGAAGTTTATATTAAGGGTGCTGAGTATAAGCTAAAAGAAGTGGCGATGGTTAAGGCTCTTCTTGATGTTACTAATATTGTTAATCCTAGTGTTGGTACAACAACACTTAAAGATATACCTCTTGTTGCATATGATAAAAATGGTAATAAGATGAATGTTGAAATTGTTCCTAAAACGGTTGATGCTACGGTTGAGATTGCTTCTCCAAGCAAGGAAGTTCCGATTAGGGTTGTTCCTTCTGGTAATACATTGTTTGGTAAGTCTATTGATACTATTACGGTTAGTCAAACTAATGTTAAGTTATTTGGTGATTTAGATGTTATATCTAAGATTGATTATTTACCTGTTTCTATAAATGTTAATGGTATATCTAAGACTACTGAGTATAATGTTAATTTGTCTCTTCCAAGTGGGGTTAATGAAGCTAGTACGAAGTCGGTTGTTGTTAAAGTTACACTTGGTGATACTAAGACTAAGACAATTGATGATGTTAGTATTGCTACTAAGAATTTAGGTAGTGGCTTTGTTGCGAAAGCTTCTGGAAAGGAAAATTCTAAGGTTTCGGTTGTTCTTAAGGGAACTAATGCTAATATTAAGTCTGTTACGACTGATGCTATTTCAGCATATGTTGATTTGAAAGGACTTGGTGTTGGTACTCATGAGGTTGCTGTTAAAGTTGATGGTGATGACTTGAAGCTTAGTTATACTCCGACTGTGAAAACGGTTAAAATTATAATTACCAAAGAGAAATAATTGTTTCTCTTTTTTTTTGTTGTTACAAAGACAAATGTTTGGTATAATTGTAGTGAGGTGTACTGGTTATGGAAAGGATAATATTGCACATAGATGTTAATAATGCTTTTTTGTCATGGACTGCTGTTTATTTGCTTAATAATGGCTATGGGGAAGATATTAGAAATATAGTTTCTGTAATTGGTGGTGATGAGTCTAAGAGATCTGGAATAGTTGTGGCTAAGAGTCCACTTGCTAAGAAATATGGGATTGTTTCTGCTGAAACTTTGTATAGTGCTAGAAAGAAGTATCCTAAATTGCAGGTTTTTAGACCTAATTATTCTTTTTATGGTGAAATTAGTAATAAGTTATTTTCTTTTCTTAAAAAGATTACGCCTGATATGGAGATTGCTTCGATTGATGAATGTTATATGGATTATGGTAAAATTAAAGGTATTTATGGAGATGAGATTTTGTTTGCTCATAAACTTAAAGATAAGATTTATTCTTTATTTGGGTTTACTGTTAATATTGGGATTGCTAATAATAAGCTTTGTGCTAAGATGGCTAGTGATTTTTTAAAACCTAATATGGTTCATACTTTGTATGATAGGGAAATTGCTAGTAAGATGTGGCCTCTTCCGATTGATGAGTTGTTTATGGTGGGAAAGAGTACTTCTTCAAAGCTTAAGATGTTAGGGATTAAAACGATTGGAGATCTTGCTAATTTTGATTCATATCGTTTGTCTAAATACTTTAAGAATTATAAAGATTTGATTGATAGAGCTTGGGGTTTGGATGATAGCGAAGTTGATAGTTCTTTGTATGTCAATAAGGGAATTAGTAATGAGGTTACTTTGCCTTTTGATGCTACGGATAGTTCGATGCTTTTTGATTCGTTATTTAGTCTTAGTGATAAGGTTTCTAATAGAATTAAGAATATGGACAAGTATGCTTTTGTTGTTTGTGTTGTTTTAAAGGATAGTTTTTTTAAAAGAAGATCTCATCAGATTAAACTTAAAAATCCTGTTAATGATGCTTCAGAGATTTTTTCTATTAGCAAGAGGCTTCTTTCTGAAATGTGGAAGGATGATGATAGAATAAGGCTTGTTGGGATAAGGCTTGATGATTTGGTTAATGATTATAATTATCAACTTTCATTATTTGATGATAAGGTTTCTGAGAAGGATAATGTTGATAAGATTTTGTTTGATATTAATAAAAAACTTGGTTTTGATGCTGTAAAGAAGTGTAATAAGTCTATAAAATAGTTTTGTTTTGTGATATTATTATAATGGTGATGATATGAAAACTATACTTGATTTTGATTTTAAGGATAAGACTGTTGTTTTAAGATGTGATTTTAATGTTACTATTAAGGATGGTGTTATCCTTTCTGATTCTAAGATTGTTAAGAGTTTAAAGAGTATTAATTATATCTTAGAAAATGGAGGACGTCTTGTTATTCTTTCACATTTAGGTAAGATTAAGACTATGGAGGATAGAAATAATAATAGTTTAAGACTTGTTTTTGAAAGACTTAAAGAGCTTACTTCTGGTAAAATTGACTTTTGTGATTCTCTTGATTTTGATGAAATTTCTGGGTTTGTTTCTTCCCTTGATTATGGAAGAGGTGTTCTTTTGGAAAATACAAGGTTTTATGATGTTCCTGATAGATTAGAGAGTGATTGTTCTTCTTCTTTGTCTTCTTTTTATGCTTCGCTTGGGGATATTTTTATAAATGATGCTTTTGGTACGATTCATAGAAAACATGCTTCAAATTATGGTGTTTCTTCGATTCTTCCTTCAGGGATTGGCTTTCTTGTTATGAAAGAGATAAAAAATCTTAGTGTGCTTGATAATCCAGAGAGGCCTTTTGTGGTTATTATGGGTGGTGCTAAATTGTCTTCAAAGCTTGGTGTAATTAATTCTTTGCTTTCTAAGGTTGATTATTTGCTTGTTGGTGGGGCAATGAGTTATACTTTTTTAAAGGCTAAGGGTTATAGTGTTGGAAAGTGTTTGTATGAGGAGGATTATGTTTCTTATTGTGAAGATTTACTTTCTAAATATTCTGATAAAATAATACTTCCTGTTGATTTGTATGGGTCTTCTTCTTATTCTAATGCTACTTTAAAGGAATATTGTTTGGTTTCTTCTATTCCTGATTCATTTATTGGTCTTGATATGGGTGATAAAACCATTTCTCTTTTTTGCGATTATTTGCGTGATGCTAAGACTATTTTTTGGAATGGTCCGGTTGGAGTTTATGAATTTAGTAATTATATAAATGGTTCTAAGGAATTGATGTCTTTTCTTGGTAGTATTCCAGCAATTAAAATACTTGGTGGAGGAGATAGTGTTAGTTGTATGGATATGCTTTCGTCTGCTTCTTCTGTTACTTATGTGTCAACTGGAGGGGGTGCAACTTTAGAGTATATTGTTGATAAAAAATTGCCTGGTTTAGTTTATATGGAGGATTAAATGGATAAGAAAATAGTTGTTTTAAATCATAAGAATTATTTGGATTTTTCTTCGGTTAAGTCATATCTTTTGGAGATTAATAATTATATTAGAAGTGATTTAGATGTTATTATTTGTCCAAATAGTTTGTACGTTCCTTTTTTTAGGGGCAAGTATAGTTTCCTTTTAGGAGTTCAGGATGTTGGTCTTGGAGTAGTGGGAGAAATTTCTGCTTCTTGTGCTAAGTCTATGGATGTTAAATATTCCTTGGTTGGACATGGTGAAAGAAAGGAGATACTTTCTGAAAGTAATAAGATAATTAATTTAAAGATTAAGGATTGTATTGATAATGGAATAAGACCGATTGTTTTTTTGGGAGAGACTTTTTTAGAGTATTCTAGGAAAAAAACGCAGGATGTTATTTCAAAACAGATTAGGGATTATTTTAAGGACGTTGATGTAAGAGAGGATATAATTGTTTGCTATGAACCGATATTTTCTATTGGTAAGGATGATTGTTTAGATAGTTCTTTTATTGCTTCGATTGTTTCTTTAATAAAAATGATTTTTATTAAAAATTTTGGTTGTTCAATTAAGGTTTTATATGGTGGAGGGGTTAATGAAAAGAATATTTCTTCTTTGACTAAAATAGAAGAACTTGATGGTTTTGTTTTAGGAAATGTTAGTGTTTATCCTGATAGGGTTCTTGATATTTTTAATAAAATTTAGTTTTCGACAAATTTAGATATTTTATACTCTAGAAATTAATTATTTTTTGTAGTACAATGTAGTAGCGTGGTAGTAAAATGAAGGGAGAGAAAATGGAAAAAATTAAATTAATTGTAGTAGACGATAACGTGGAGTTAGTTAGTATGATTAAGGAGTATTTTAGTGGTCACGCAGATATTAGTGTAGTTGGAACTGCGAAAGATGGAGAAGAAGGCATGGAGTTAATAAGAAATGTTGATTCTTACGATGTTGTTTTATTGGATCTTATTATGCCTAAGAAAGATGGTTTAGAAGTATTACAAGATATGAAAAAGGAAAATATTTCTAAGAAGGTTATTGTTCTTACGTCTTATAATACTCAAGAAATGATAAGAAAGGTTTCAGAAATGGGTGTTAATTATTTTATGCTTAAACCTTTTGAGTTTTCTTTTCTAGAGAAGAAGATAATGGAATTTGATGATGAATATGATAATAAAGCAATAGATTTGTATCATCAAAATTTACAAATATCTATTACAAATATTTTACATGAGCTTGGTGTTCCATCTCATATTAAAGGTTACCAATATATTAGAGAAGGTATTTCTATTATTTATAAAAGGCCTGATGTTATTGGTGGAATTACAAAGGAGCTTTATCCAGAGATTGCAGATAGATATGATACAACTGTTTCGCGTGTTGAAAGAGCAATAAGACATGCAATTGAGGTTAGTTGGAATCGTGGCAATTGGGATTTGATGGAAGAAATATTTGGACATAGTGTAGATATTGATAAGGCTAAACCTACGAATAGTGAGTTTATTGTGACTATTGCGGATAAGCTTAGATTAGAGTTTGGTTCAGTAGCAGTTTAATAAATTTTAGCAAGTTTTGTCTTGCTTTTTATTTTGCTTTGTTTTATACTTAAGTTATGATATTGGATAGGAGGATACAATTTATGGAACGAAAAATAAGCGATGAATTACTTAAGTGGAAAGTAGATTCTTATAGAAAACCAATGTTACTTTATGGAATAAGTGGTTGTGGTAAGACTTATAGTGCACTTTCTTTTGGTAATGAGGAGTATAAAAATACGATTTATTTTGATTGTAATAATAATTTGGAACTTAGTTATGTCTTTGATAAAAATACTACTGTTGATAAACTTGTTCGTGGTCTTAGTGCGATTTCGCTTGAGACTATTTTTAAGGGTGAAAGTTTAATTATTTTTGATAATGTTAATGAAAAAATTTTAAAGAGTGTTCTTGCTTTGTTTGCTACAGGGGATTATCATATTATTATGATTACTAATGATTTTTCTTTTGTTTCTTTTTGTAAGGGAAAGAGTGTTGTTTTAAAGAAAATGACTTTGGTTACTTTTTTTGAGTATTTGAAGTTTATTGGTAAGGAACAAATGATAGCTTTTATTGAGGATAGTTTTAAGACTGATAAACCTATGCCTTTTCATTCTTTAGCGATGGAGATTTATAATGATTATGTGATTTGTGGTGGATATCCGGTTGCTATTTGTTCTTATAATGAGAATGATTCTTATAATTTTCTTAGTTCAATTCATGAGAGAAATGTGATTCTTCTTAAGAATAAATTATTTTTACTTGATAATTTAATTGATATTAAACGTAGTAGTGATATTTTTAATAATGTTGCAATTCAGCTTTTGAAAGGTAATAGAAAGTTTGTTTATGGAATGATTAAGAGTGGTGCTAGGAGTAAAGAATATAGCCGTTGTCTTGATTTTATGGAGAATAATAATATGGTTATAAAGAGTGTGCGTTTGAATGAGATTGTGTCTCCGATTAGTAAAGGTAAGGATCAAGATAATTTTAAACTTTATTATAATGATTCTGGTATTTTGTATAAAAAGATGAATGTTAGTGGCAATAGGCTTCTTACTAATGAAAAGCTTATGGGAATTTTATATGAAAATAGTATTGTTACTTCTCTTAGTAATAATGGCTTTAATATATATCATTATCATTCTTTAGGTAAGGCTTTTTTGGATTTAGTTATTCAAACTAGAACGGGAAAAATTATTCCGATTGAGATTGTTTCTTCTTTGGTTAGTTCAAAGTCTAAGAGTTTGGCTCTTACTATGAAGAAGTATAATTTGTCTTTTGCTATTAGGTTTACTAGTGATAATTTTAAAATGAAGAATGGTATTAAGTATGTGCCGTATTATGCTAGTTGTTGTGTGAATGAGGGGATGTAGTTATGAAAAAAGTAGTACTTTGTATTCTTGATGGTCTTGGTTATAGAGAGGAATCTTTTGGTAATGCGTTTCTTGAGGCTGGTGCTCCCGCGATAAATAAGTTGTTAAAGGAGTTTCCTAATAGTAAGCTTCTTGCTAGTGGTGAGGCGGTTGGTCTTCCTGATGGGCAAATGGGTAATAGTGAGGTTGGTCATATGACTATAGGAACTGGTAGGGTTTTGATGCAACCTCTTAATGTAATAAATAAAGCTATTTCTAGTGGTAGTTTTTATACTAATGCGGAGTTTCTTAAGGTTATTGATTTTGTAAAGGAGAATAAATCTAGGCTTCATATATTTGGTCTTTTGTCAGATGGAGGTGTGCATAGTCATATTTCTCATATATTTGCTCTTATTGATATGGCGATGGAGCATGGAGTGGAAACTTATATTCATGTTGTTTTAGATGGTCGTGATGTTTTATATGATAGTGCTCTTTCTTATTTGGATGAACTTTCTTCTTATATTTCAGATAAGAATTGCTATATTGCAACGATAAGTGGTAGGTATTATGCTATGGATAGAGAGGGTGTATGGGATAGGACTGAGCTTTGTTATAATGCTATTTTTAATGGCATTGGTCCATTTAATGATGATTATAAAAGTATTATTGCTACTTCTTATGATTTGGAAATATATGATGAATTTGTTGTTCCAACAATTGTTAATAGAAATGGTATTTTTTGTGATGGAGATGGAATGATTATTGCTAATTTTAGACCTGATAGATTGAATCAACTTTTTAGTGTTGTTACTGATTCTTCGTCGGCAGTTTTTGAGGTTAATCATTATAGCAATATAAAGTGTGTTAGTATGATGCCTATTAGTGATAAGGTTAAATGTCCTTTTGCTTTTCCACATAATGTTGTTAATAAGTCATTGGGTGAAGTTTTGAGTCTTAATGGCCTTAGAGTTTTGAGGATTGCTGAGACTAGTAAGTATCCACATGTTACGCATTTCTTTGATGGTGATAGAGATGTTTCTTTTAAGGGGACTTCTAAAATATGTATTCCCAGAAAAAGGGTTGATACTTATGATATGGAACCTAGTATGAGTGCTTGTGAGATTACTGATAAAGTTATTAGTGTGATGAATGATTATGATTTTATAGTGATGAATTATGCTAATTGTGATATGGTAGGACATACTGGTAACTATGGTGCTGCAGTAAAAGCTGTATCTGCGGTTGATAAATGTGTTATGAATTTGTATGAAGCTTGTTTTAATAATGATTATTTGCTTGTTATATGCGCTGATCATGGAAATGTTGAAGAAATGATTAGGGATGGGAAGCCTATGACTATGCATACTACTAATCCGGTTTATTTTATAGTTTGTGATAAGACTTATAGAGTGCGTAATGGTAGTCTTTCTGATATTGCTCCTTCTCTTCTTAGTGTTTTAGGTATGGAGATACCTGATGAAATGACTGGTAATATAATAATTTATTAATTTTTTAAGAACTTATCTTGATGATTGGTTCTTTTTTTATTGTTTAAATTTTGCTTTTGTATAATTTTTTTTGGTTTTTCTTGCATTTTTTGCCGAAATGTGGTATAATTTCATGTATATTTTTGAGGAGGGGTATTATGGAGAAAAAAAATAATAAAAATTATGCTCAATCTTTAGAGATTATAAATGAATTATTAGATGGTGGATTTCTTGATGATAAGGAAGTCTATATGGATTCTTTTGAAAGGACTTTAAGAAAGTATTTTAAGAAGCATGGAATAGTAGATGATGATGATAAGTTTGAAATTAGTGAATTTATTGATGGATTTCTTAAGGAACGTGGTTATACTTTTTCTGAGGTAGAAGCTAAGGATTCTTTGGAGGATGGTTTGACATCTTTAGAAGAGAAAAAATCTGAAGAAGATTATTTTTCTACAGGTTTATCTTCGAATGATAGTATTGCTCTTTATTTAAATGATATCATTAGATATCCTGTTCTTAGTGCTGAAGATGAAAGAAAGTATGCTTATTTAGCGAAAGATGGAGATGTTGAAGCTAAGAATATTCTTAGAGAGCATAATTTGAAATTAGTTGTTTCTATTGCGAAAAGATATAATGGAAGAGGTCTTGATTTTCCAGATTTAATACAAGAAGGTACTCTTGGTCTTATGAGAGCTGTAGATAGATTTGATCCTAGTAAGGGTTATAAATTTTCTACTTATGCAACATGGTGGATAAGACAAGCAATCACTCGTGCGATTGCGGATCAAGGTAAAACTATTAGAATACCTGTTCATATGGTGGAAAGTATTAACAAAATTAGAAAGTGCACCAATAATTTTTTGAAGGATCATGGGAGAGAACCTAGTGTTGAAGAGCTTTCGGAGTTGACTGGTCTTTCTGTTAATAGAGTGTATGAATGTAAAAAACATGATTGGGATCCTGAGTCTTTGGATAGAGCAATTATTGCTGGTGAAGATAGCCAAGTAGGAGATTTCATTATGGATCAAACTGTTGATGTTGAGAATGATGTTTATAATAAAACTTTACATAATGAGCTTGAAAAGTTTTTATCACATTTAACTGATAGAGAAAGAGATGTTATAATTCAAAGATATGGATTAGATGGTAGAGGTAGTAAAACTTTAGAACAAGTTGGAAAGGAACTTAATGTTACTAGAGAAAGGATTAGACAAATTGAAAGCAAAGCTCTTCGTAAAATGAAAAACATGAGAAATGTTGATGATTTAAGGGAATATATTAGGAGGTAGTTTATATGAATGATTTTTCTAATCGAATGAATGATGTTGATGATCTTAAAGAATATCTTGCTTTGATTTCGGAAATTCCTATTCTTGATGAGGCTTCGGAAAAGGCATTGGCTAGACTTGCTAGAGAAGGAGACATTGAAGCTAGAAATATGCTTGTTGTTTGTAATCTTAAATTGGTTGCCTCTATTGCTAAGAATTATCCAATTATTGGTGATACTTCACGTATGGATTTAATACAAGAAGGGAATTTGAGTCTTATAAGAGCTGCGGAGTTGTTTGATGTTGATAAGGGATATAGGTTTTCTACTTATGCAACTTATTCTGTAAAGAGGGCTATATATAGATCACTTTCTAATAAGTATAGAACAATTGGAATTCCAGCTTATTTACTTGATATTTTGGTTAAGATGAATAGAAAGATTGGAGAATGTAAAGCCTTGGGATTTGTTCCTAGTGATGAAGATCTTGCTTCGTATCTTGATGTTTCTGTCAGTAAGGTTATTGAATTAAAGAAGACGTCTGAGAGTGTTATTTCTTTACATGCTGAAATAGGTGAGGATGAGGATGACTATTTACTTAATATGATTACTTCGGATGATAATGTAGAGGAAGAGTATGAAAAGCTTGATCTTAGTGAAGAATTTGAAAATATTTTTGCTGATTTTACTCCGAGAGAAGTTCAAGTTATAAAGCTTAGACATGGCTTTGATGGGACTCCTAGAACTTTAGAAGAGGTTGCTAAGATTATGGGAGTTACTAGAGAAAGGATCAGGCAGATTGAACTTAAGGTGATAAGACACTTAAGACGTCCTAAGTACAGTTCTAGGCTTAGGGTCTATACTGAAAGATAGAATGGTTTTAAAACTATTCTTTTTTTTGTTTTTTCTATAAAAAATTTTGCAATTTTGCAAGAAAAATGCTTGATTTTCATAAAATAGTATGGTAAAATGTTGATGTTATGACTGCTGTGATGTGCAAGGTTGCTGATACACCAGGTTGAGTTGACTTGGCTATTGGGTTTTTGCTCGGAGCAAGTCTATACTAGATATAGGCGAAGGAGGGAAGAAGATGTCAGAAGTTAATGTTCGTGTTAGACTAAAGTCGTATGATCATAGAATTCTTGATAATGCTGCTTCTAAAATTGTTGAAACAGTTAAACGTGCTGGAGGAGTAGTTAGTGGACCAGTGCCACTTCCAACAGATGTTGAAAAAATTACAATTTTAAGAGCTGTTCATAAGTATAAGGATTCTCGTGAACAATATGAAGTTAGAACTCACAAGAGACTAATCGATATTAAAAATCCTAGTAAAGAAACATTGGATGCATTACAACGTTTAGATTTACCTAGTGGTGTTGATATCCAAATTAAACAAAAATAATTAGAAAAAGGAGAAATTTAAAATGAAAGGAATCTTAGGTAGAAAGATTGGAATGACTCAAGTTTTCGGTACTAATGGTAAATTAGTTCCTGTTACAGTGATTGAAGTTAACCCTAATGTTGTTACTCAAGTTAAGACTTTAGAAAACGATGGTTATGAAGCTATTCAACTTGGTTATGAAACTATTAGAGAAAAACTTGCTACTAAAGCTGGTATTGGTCATTCTAAAAAAGCAAATACTGCTCCTAAGCGCTTCTTAAGGGAAATTAAAGGAGTAGATATCAGTACTTATACTTTGGGACAAGAAGTAAAAGCTGATTTATTCGAAGCTGGTGAAATCGTTGATGTTACTGGAATCAGTAAAGGAAAGGGTTACCAAGGGGTTATTAAGAAAAATAACCAACATCGTGGACCTATGGGACACGGTTCTAAATATCATAGGGGTGTAGGATCTCTAGGTACTATGTTACCTAAAAGAGTATTACCTGGTAAAGCATTACCTGGTCATATGGGATCTGAACAAGTTACTATTCAAAATCTAGAAGTTATTAAAGTGGATATGGAAGATAATTGTATCTTAGTAAAAGGTAGTATTCCAGGTCCTAATAAATCTTTAGTTATTATTAAGTCTGCAGTTAAAACTAATAAAAAGAATGATGCATTTGATTTAATCTCTTATGCTAAAGAAGAAGTTTTAGAAGAACCAGTAGTTGAAGAAGTTGCTACTGAGGAAGTAACTGCTGAATAGTTTAGGAGGAATTAACATGAAATATGAACTTTTAAATGTAAATGGAGAAAAAATTAAAGATTTAAATCTAGATAAAGAAGTTTTTGGAATAGAACCTAATGATGTAGTATTAAAAGATGCTATAGTGCTTGCACAAGCATCATTAAGACAGGGAACACATAAGACTAAAACTCGTGCTGAAGTTTCTGGTGGTGGAAGAAAACCATGGAGACAAAAAGGTACAGGTAACGCTCGTCAAGGATCAATTAGATCTGTACAATGGGTTGGTGGAGGTATAGCCTTTGGACCAGTTCCTAGAAGTTATAATAAAAAACAAAATAGAAAAGAAAGAAAGTTAGCATTAAAATCTGCTTGGTCATATAAAGCTAAAAATAATAACTTAGTAGTGGTTGATGGAATTAAACTTGATAGTCCTAGAACTAAAGATATGATTAAGTTACTTACTAATTTAAAGCTTAATGATGAAAAACTATTAGTGGTAGTTAAAGAATATAATGAAAATGTTATTCTTGCTAGTAGAAATTTACAAAATATTATGCTTTTACAAGCTAATGAAGTTGGAGTTTTAGATATAGTTAGTGCTAGAAAGGTTTTAATTGAAGATGCTGCTTTAGAAAGCATTAAGGAGGTGCTTAAGTAATGAATACTAAATATTTAGATGTTATTAAGGCGCCAGTTGTTACTGAAAAGGCTGCTAACGCAGGACAAGATGGAGTTTACTCTTTCTATGTTGATCCAAAGAGTAACAAAACTGAAATTAAACTTGCTATTGAAAAGCTATTTAATGTAAAAGTTATGAGCATTAAAACAATTAATGTTCATCCTAAAAAGAAAAGAGTAGGTCGTTATACAGGGCTTACAAATCGTAAGAAAAAGGCAATTGTTACATTAGCTCCAGGGCAAACAATTGAATTAGGTTAAGGAGGTATTATAAATGGCTATTAGAAATTATAAACCTACCACTAATGCAAGAAGAGGTATGAGTACACTTGTTAATGATGAAATTACAACAAATAAACCTGAAAAAAGCTTATTAGTTAGTAAATCTAAGAAAGCTGGTCGTAATAATCAAGGTAGAATTACAGTAAGACATCAAGGTGGAGGAGAAAAAAGAAAATATCGTATTATTGATTTCAAAAGAAATAAATTTGATATTGTGGGAACAGTTGCTACTATTGAATATGATCCAAACAGAAGTGCAAATATTGCTTTAATCAACTATATAGATGGTGAAAAAAGATATATTATTGCACCACGTGGATTAAAGGTTGGAACAAAGATTGTTTCAGGACAAAATGTAGATATTAGAGTTGGTAATGCTTTACCGCTTATGAATATTCCAGAAGGTACAGTTGTTCACAATATAGAACTTCAACCTGGAAAAGGTGGAGAACTTGCAAGAAGTGCTGGTTGTTCTGCTCAAATTCTTGGTAAAGAAGGAAAGTATGTTTTAGTAAGGCTTTCATCTGGTGAAGTAAGAAAAATCTTAGGAACTTGCTTTGCTACAATTGGTGAAGTTGGAAATGAAGATTATTCGTTAGTTAAAATAGGAAAAGCTGGTCGTAAGAGACATATGGGAGTTAGACCTACAGTTCGTGGTTCTGTTATGAACCCTAATGACCATCCACATGGTGGTGGTGAAGGTAGAGCGCCAATTGGTAGAAGTGGTCCAATGACTCCATGGGGTAAACCTGCACTTGGATATAAAACAAGAAAGAAAAAAGCGTCAGATAAGCTTATCGTACGCCGTAGAAATAAGAAATAGGAAAGGATTGATAATATGGCTAGAAGTATTAAAAAGGGACCTTATGTATTCGATAGATTACTTAAAAAGGTACAAAATTTAAATGAAACTGGAAAAAAAGAAGTTATTAAAACTTGGTCACGCTCTTCAATGATTTTTCCTGAATTTGTAGGACATACAATTGCAGTTCATAACGGTAAAGATTTTATTCCTGTATATGTAACTGAAGATATGGTAGGTCACAAACTTGGAGAATTTGCTTTAACTCGTAAGTTTGGTGGACACGGCGATGACAAGAAGAAAAAGAAATAGGATGAGGAGGAATAGAAAATGGATGTAAAAGCTATTGCTAAAGAAGTTAGAATTAGTCCAATTAGGCTTCGTCTTATGGTTGATTTAGTACGTGGTAAAGACGTTAATGAAGCAATTAATATTTTAACTAATTATAATAATAAGTCTGCAAAGGTTGTTTTAAAAGTAGTTAACTCTGCTGTTGCTAATGCAGAAAATAATAATAATTTAAAAGCTGATGATCTTTATATTAAAGATATCAGAGTAGATATGGCATCAACATTAAAAAGAAGGGTACCAGGTTCAAAGGGTAAGATAAAAAAATTCTATCATAGAAGATCCCACGTAACTGTTGTGGTATCAGAAAGATAATTTAGGAGGTTATTTATGGGACAAAAAGTAAATCCAACAGGACTTAGAATTGGAGTTAATAAAGATTGGGAATCTAAATGGATGGCTCCTAAATGCGATATTGCTAAATATATCGTTAATGATATTAAAATTAGAGAATATTTAGAAAAGAAATTAAAAGATGCTGGAATATCTAAAATAGAAATTGAAAGAAATCCTAAGAGATGTGAAGTTATTATTCATACTTCTAAACCAGGTATCATAATTGGTCGTGGTGGTGAAGGTGTTAATAAGTTGAAGACTGAAGTTGCTAAATTAGTTGATGAAAATGTTCAAATTTCTATAATGGAAGTTAAGAATATTGATTTAAATGCAAGTTTAGTTGCTCAATCAATTGCAAAACAAATAGAACAAAGAGCACCATTTAGAGCTGCTCAAAAGAAAGCTATTCGTGCTGCTATGAAGTCTGGTGCTAAAGGAATTAAGACTTTAGTTTCAGGAAGACTTAATGGTGTTGAAATGGCTAGAAGTGAAGGATATTCAGAAGGAAATGTACCTTTACATACTATTCGTGCTGATATAGATTACGGATTTGCTGAAGCATTAACTACTTATGGTAAATTAGGAGTTAAAGTATGGATTTATAAAGGTGAAATATTACCTTCAAAGCCTTCTAAAAAAGAAGGAGGTAATTAATTATGTTAATACCGTCTAGAACAAAATATAGAAGAGTACATAGATTGAAATATGAAGGAAAAGCTAAGGGAAACAGAACACTTTCATTTGGTGAATATGGATTAGTTGCTAAAGAAGGTGGATGGATTACTAATAACCAAATAGAAGCTGCTCGTATTGCTATGACTCGTTATATGAAACGTGGTGGTAAAGTATGGATTAATATTTTCCCACACATGCCTAAAACTGCTAAACCACTAGAAGTTCGTATGGGTTCTGGTAAGGGTGCCGTTGATAAATGGATAGCAGTTGTTAAAGAAGGAAAAGTAATGTTTGAAATCGCTGGTGTTTCAGAAGAAGTTGCAAGAGAAGCTTTAAGACTTGCATCACATAAATTACCAATTAAAACTAAATTTATTCAAAAAGAAGATATGGGTGGTGAAGACGCATGAAATTAGAAGATTTAAGAAAGCTTACTTCAGAAGAACTTGAAGTTAAAATAAAAGAAGCTAAAGAAGAATTGTTTAATTTGCGTTTCCAACAAGCTACTGGAAATCTTGAAAAACCATCAAGACTAAGAGAATTAAGAAAACAAGTTGCGAAAATGAAAACTATAATTCGTGAACGTGAGTTAAATAAATAGGAGGTAACTATGAAAGAAACAGTTAAGAAAGAATTTATTGGAACAGTTGTAAGTGACAAGAATAATAAGACTATTACTGTATTAGTTGAAACATATAAGAAACATCCTAAGTACGGTAAGAGAGTTAAATATAGTAAAAAATATAGCGCTCATGATGAAACTAATAAGGCTAAAATGGGAGATAAAGTAAGAATAGTGGAAACTAGGCCTTTATCTAAGAACAAAAGGTTCTATTTAGCTGAAATAGTGGAAGAAAGCGTTATACTATAAGGAGGAATTAGAAATGGTTCAACAAGAAACTCGTTTAAAAGTCGCTGACAACTCTGGCGCTCGTGAATTACTTGTTATCAGAGTCCTTGGTGGTAGTAAAGTTAAATTTGGTAATATTGGTGATATAGTTGTAGGTACTGTTAAGAAGGCTACTCCTAATGGTACTTTAAAGAAAGGTAAAGTAGTTAAAGCTGTAGTCGTTAGAACTAGACAAGGTGTTAGACGTAACGACGGATCTTATATAAAATTTGATGATAATGCGTGTGTAATAATTAAAGATGATAAGTCTCCAGTTGGAACACGTGTATTTGGACCAGTTGCAAGAGAACTTCGTGATAAGGATTATATGAAAATTGTATCTTTAGCGAAGGAAGTATTATAGGAGGAAGAATTATGAAACTTAAAGTTGGAGATAAAGTTAAAGTAATGGTTGGTAAAGACAAAGGTAAAGAAGGAACTATTACTCATACATTTAGAAATGAAAATAAAGTTATCGTAAGTGGAATTAATATGGTTAAGAAACATATTAAGCCTAGCAATAATAATACGACTGGTGGAATTGTTGATGTTGAGGCTAAGATTGATGCATCAAATGTTATGATTATTGATAATAAAACAAATAAAGTTACAAGAATTTATCATGAATTAGATAGTAAAACTAATAAAAAAGTTAGAGTGAGTAATGCTCACAATAAACTTGATTAGTTGGAAGGAGGGTATTATTTATGAACCGCCTAAAAGAAAGATATATTAAGGAAATTATTCCTAGTTTAAAAGAAAAAATGGGATATAAAACTGTTATGCAAGTACCAAAGTTAGAAAAGATTGTTATTAATATTGGTGCTGGTGATGCATCTCATAATTCTAAATTATTAGATGCATGTGTTAATGATTTAACAGCTATTACTGGTCAAAAACCAGTTATTACAAAAGCTCATAAGTCAATTGCAGGATTCAAAATCCGTGAGGGACAAAGTATTGGATGTAAAGTTACTTTAAGAGGTGAAAATATGTATAACTTCTTAGATAAACTTATTGCTGTGTCACTTCCACGTGTTAGGGATTTTAGAGGTTTATCTCCTAAAGCTTTTGATGGAAGAGGAAATTATACTATTGGTCTTAAGGAACAATTAGTTTTCCCTGAAATCGAATTTGATGATGTAGTTAAGGTTAGAGGTATGGATATTGTACTTGTAACTACTGCTAAGACAAATGAAGAAGCTTATGCTTTACTAGAAGAATTAGGAATTCCTTTTAGGAAATAGTCGGAGGTTATTATGGCAAAAAAGAGTATGATAGCGAAAGCTAATAGAAAACAAAAATTTAAAGTACGTGAATACACTCGTTGTAATAGATGTGGAAGACCACATGGTGTACTTAGAAAATATGGACTTTGTCGTATTTGTTTTAGAGAACTTGCTAGCAAGGGACAAATTCCAGGTGTAAAAAAATCAAGCTGGTAGGCAGAGAAGGAGGAATTTATTATGGTAGTAACAGATCCAATTGCAGATATGCTTACAAGAATTCGTAATGCTAATGCAATGAAATATAAAGAAGTATCAATGCCTGTATCAAAAGTTAAAACTGAAATTGCTAAGATTTTAAAAGAAGAAGGATTTATAGAAGATTATAAAGTTTCTAAGGAAGGTGCTTTTGGTAAGTTAGTTCTTACTTTAAAGTATACTAATAAAAAAGAAAGGGTAATTACTGGGTTAAAGCGTATTTCTAAACCAGGTTTAAGAGTTTATGCTAAAAACAATGAAGTACCTAAAGTACTTAATGGTTTTGGTATAGCTATAGTTTCTACTTCTCGTGGTATTATGACTGATAAAGAAGCTAGAAAACAAAATCTTGGTGGAGAAATTATGGCTTATATTTGGTAATAGGTGATTAATATGAGTCGTATAGGTAATAGAATAATAGCAATTCCTGAAGGCGTTAGTGTTGTTGTAGAAGATAATAACGTAGTTGTTAAAGGTCCTAAGGGAGAACTTAGTACTGTTCTTAACAAGAATATTAATGTAGAAGTTAAAGACAATACAGTTGTTGTTACAAGGAGTAATGAAACAATTCCTACTAAGCAAATGCATGGTACTACTAATGCTAATATTAATAATATGATTATTGGTGTATCTAGTGGTTTTTCTAAAGGATTAGAAATAATCGGTGTTGGGTACAGATTTAATCTTAAGGGTAATACATTAGTAATTAATGCAGGGTACTCACATCCAGTTGAACTTGAAATACCAAGTGGGCTTACTGTTGAAGCTAAGGGTAATAATGAAATATTAGTATCTGGTATTGATAAAGTTCTAGTAGGAGAATTTGCGGCTAATATTCGTAAAGTTAGAAAGCCTGAACCTTATAAAGGAAAAGGTATTAGATATGTTGGCGAATATGTAAGACGTAAGGAAGGTAAAAAAGCTAAATAGGTAGGAGGTTAATTATGATAAAAAAAGAATCGCGTAATGAAATGCGCAAAATTAGACATGTAAGAGTTAGAAAACAAATCATAGGAACTAAAGATATACCTAGACTAAATGTTTTTCGTTCAAACAAAAACATTTATGCACAATTAATTGATGATACAACTGGAACTACTTTAGCTAGTGCATCTTCTTTAAATATTGAAGGTAATAATACTGAAGTAGCGACTAAAGTTGGAGAATTAATTGCAAAAGAAGCTAAGAAGATTAAAATTACAAAAGTGGTATTTGATCGTGGAGGATATCTATATCATGGCCGTGTTGCAGCTTTAGCTGATAGTGCACGTGCTAATGGTTTAGAGTTCTAGTAGGAGGTAATTATGCAAAAGAAGAAATTTAATAAACCTGTTAAAACTATGGACGAAATCGTATTAGATACTAAGGCTGTTGTAAAGGTTACAAAAGGTGGACGTCAAAGAAGATTTCAAGCTGTAGTTTTAGTTGGGGATAAGAAAGGTTTAGTTGGTTTAGGTATTGGTAAAGCTAATGAGATTTCAGAAGCTGTTAAAAAAGCTAGACAAGATGCAAATAAGAATGTTGTTAAAGTTCCTGTAGTTGATAAAAGAACTGTTCCACATGAAATTGTTGGTATAAAAGGAGCAACTAGGGTTGTTATTAAACCTGCTGCTGCTGGTACTGGTCTTGTTGCTGGAGGGGCAGTAAGAGATGTGCTTGAAATGGCAGGATATCACGATATTATTTCTAAATCACTTGGTTCAAGAACTAAAATTAATATGGCAAGAGCTACTATTAGTGCACTTTTATCAATGAAAACTGTTGAAGAAGTAGCAGAAGCTCGTGGAAAAACTGTAGAGGAGATTTTAGGATAATGGAACTTAATGAATTAAAGAAATTTAAAGGTGCTACACATTCTCGTAAGAGAGTAGGACGTGGTGCTGGAAGTGGTTTAGGAAAAACAAGTGGTCGTGGTGAGAATGGTCAAAAATCTAGAAGTGGTGCTAGTATTAGTCCAGTATTTGAAGGTGGACAATCTCCATTATTTAGAAGACTTCATAAAAGAGGTTTCTCTAATGCTAGATTTAAAACTGTTTATGCAACAATAAATGTTGGAGAACTTAGTGAATTATTTAATGATGGAGATGTAGTTACTCCAGAATTATTAAAAGAAAAAGGAATAATTAAAAAACAACTTTCTGGAATTAAAGTATTAGGTAATGGTACTTTAAATAAAAAAATAACAATCAAAGCACATAGATTTACACAAAGCGCATTAGAAAAGATTGAAGAATCAGGTAGTAAAGCTGAGGTGATCTAAGGTGTTTAAAACTCTTAAACAACTATTTACAAAGAAAAATAAAGATATAAGAAAAAGAGTGTATTTTACACTTGCAGTATTAACCCTTTTTGTTGTTGGAACTACTATTGAAGTTCCCGGAACACAAGAAATAACTAAGAGTTTAGGTTTTCTAGAACTTTTGGATGTTATGGGTGGGGGAGCGCTAAGTAATTTTTCAATATTTGCTTTAGGTGTTACTCCATATATTACGGCATCAATTGTTATGCAACTTTTGCAAATGGATATAGTTCCTTATTTTGCAGATCTTGCTAAACAAGGCCATGCTGGTCGTCAAAAGATAAATAAGATAACAAGATATCTTGGTATATTCTTTGCATTTATTCAAGGTTTTGCAATGGCCTATGCCTTTTTAGGTAGTAGTGTTACAATGTTACAAAGACTTGAGGTTGCATTTATAATGACTGCTGGTACTGCATTCTTGTTGTGGCTTGGTGATCAAGTTACACAAAAAGGTATAGGAAATGGTGTGTCATTAATAATTATGGCTGGTATTGTTTCATCACTTCCTGGAATGATGATAACAGCATTTAAAGAATTAGTTGATTTTAGTACTACTAATACTTTGATAAGTGGTGGTGCAACATTCTTACTATTCTTGATAATTTGCTTTTTAGTAATTGTCGCAGTAATATTTGTTGAGGGCGCTGCTCGTAGAATATCAATTCAATATGCTAATAAGTCTACTGCTAATTTAGGTAAACAAAGTTATATGCCTATTAAAATTAATTCAGCTGGGGTAATACCAGTAATCTTTGCATCAAGCTTACTTGCTGTGTTTAGTGTTGTTGCACAGTTTAGTAAGAGTGATAAAGTAGTAAACTTCATTAATAATTATTTAGATTATACAACACCAGTTGGTTTAATTATTTATGTTGTATTAATCATATTCTTTACATATTTTTATACATTTGTTCAAATGAAACCTGATCAAATGGCTGAAAATTTACAAAAGAATGGTGGTTATGTACCAGGAATTAGACCAGGAAATGATACAGAAAAGTATTTTGTTACAGTTCTTAAGAGATTAACAACTGTAGGAGCACTTTTCCTTGCTGCAATTGCGGCGTTCCCAATTATACTTAATATGTGTACAGGTCTTCCAAGAACAGTTTCTATTGGTGGTACTAGTTTACTTATTGTAGTTGGAGTAGCAATTGAGACTTATAAACAGTTAGAAAGTAGTTTGCTTAGTAGAGAGTATTCTCCTAATAAAAGGACTAATTCTAAGAGAGCTAGAAGATAATGAAGAATGTTATTTTAATAGCTCCACCGGCTGCAGGGAAAGGTACTTTATCTGATAGTTTATGTAAAGAATATGGATATATTTCTTTATCTACTGGTGATATGTTAAGAGAAAAGGCAAAGAATGATAGTGAGCTTTTGGAAATGATTAAAACTGGTAAACTTATTGATGATAAGACAGTGTTTGATGCATTTGCTTTAAGGCTTAATGAAATTGGGGATTCTTCTTATATTCTGGATGGTTTTCCAAGAACTGTTAAACAAGCTAGAATGTATGATGAAATGCTTTCTAAATTGAATAGGGATTTAGGAGTGGTAATATATTTGGATGTAGAAGAAGATGAGCTTCTTTCTAGAGTTACTAGTAGAATAGTTTGTCCTAAGTGTAAAAGAAGTTATTCTACTAGAAATAAAAGTTTATTACCAAAGATAGAAGGTTTGTGTGATACATGTGGTGAATCGCTTGTTAAAAGAGGCGATGATGTGGCGGAAGTTTTTGATCATAGATATAAAGAATATTTAGAAAAAACAAAACCACTTATAGATTATTATAAGAGTAAGGGAGTTTTATATACTATAGTTAGTACTTCAGTTGATGAAACTTTTAATCTTGTAAGTGAAATTGTAAAGTAGGGGTGTAGGATGATAACGATAAAAAGTGATAGAGAAATAGAACTTCTTAGGATTGCTGGTAATATTGTTTATCAGACACATCAATATTTAAAAAATTATATCAAGCCTGGTGTTACTACTAAAGAGCTCAATAATTTAGCAGAAAAGTTTATAAAAGAACATGATGCTTATCCTTCTTTTAAAGGTTTTGAGGGTTTTCCTTGTGCAATATGTACTTCTATTAATCAGGAAGTGGTGCATGGAATTCCTTCAAATACTAAATTAAAAAATGGAGATATTATTGCGATAGATATTGGTGCTTGTTATAAGGGTTATCATGGAGACTCAGCTTGGAGTTATCCAGTTGGTGATATAGATGATGATAAAAAGTATCTTTTATATCACACAGAACAATCTCTTTATAAAGGTTTAGAACAAGTTAAACCTGGAAATAGAATTGGTGATATTTCTTCAGCAATTGAGGAATATGCCGAAGAGCATAATTTGGGTGTTATTAAAGAACTAGTTGGTCATGGAGTTGGGACTAGTGTCCATGAAGATCCTGACGTACCAAATTATGGAATTAAAAATACTGGTCCTAAATTAAAGAAAGGCATGGTTTTAGCGATTGAACCAATGCTTAATCTTGGTAGTCCTGATATTGTCGTGTGCGAAGATGAATGGACTATTGAGAGTGAAGATTATAGTCCATCAGCACACTTTGAACATACAGTAGTTGTTACTGATGATGGATATGAAATATTGACAGGAGTGTTGTTAAATGGCAAAGAATGATGTAATCGAAGTTGAAGGAAAAGTTCTTGAAGTTATTCCTGGTGGAAACTTCTTTGTTCAATTAGAGAATGGTCATAAGATTGAAGCTCACGTTTCTGGTAAAATGCGACTAAATAATATTCGTATTTCACCGGGTGATAAGGTTATGATCGAACTTTCTCCATATGATTTAACACGTGGGCGTATAACCTATAGAAAGTAGGAGGGAATTAAAATGAAAGTAAAACCATCTGTTAAGAAAATTTGTGCAAAGTGCAGAATTATTAAACGTAAGGGAAAAGTTATGGTAATTTGTGAAAATCCAAAACACAAACAAACTCAAGGTTAGTAAGGAGGAAAAAATATGGCACGTATTAAGGGTGTAGAAATACCTAATGAAAAGAAAATTAAAGTCTCTTTAACTTATATTTATGGTGTTGGTGATACAACTGCTTTAAAAATATTAGATGCAGTAGGAGTTGATCCAGAAAAGAGAACTAAAGATTTATCTAATGATGAACTTGGTAAGATTCGTAATGAATTAAGTAATTATGTTACTGAAGGTGATTTAAGACGTGAAGTTAGTATGAATATTAAGACTAAAATGGAAATTCATTCATATGAAGGGGATCGTCATAGAAAAGGATTGCCTGTAAGAGGACAAAGAACAAGTAGAAATGCTCATACTCGTAAGGGTAGAGGAAAAGTTGTTGCAAACAAAAAGAAATAGTGAAAGTGAGGTTAAACTATGGCTTATAAACAAAGAAAAAGAAAAGTAAAAAAGAATATTCCAGTTGGTGTTGCTCATATTCATTCGACTTTTAATAATACAATTACAACTATAACAGATAAAGAAGGAAATGTAGTGGCATGGGCTTCAAGTGGAGCAATTGGATTTAAGGGTAGTAAGAAATCTACTCCATTTGCAGCAGGAATTGCTGCTGAAAAAGCAGGAAAAGCAGCATTTGATTTTGGAATGCGTAAAGTTGATGTAGTAGTTAAGGGTGTTGGACCTGGTAGAGAGACCGCGATTAGATCTTTACAAACTGCGGGACTTGAAGTTGTAACAATTACTGATGTTACACCAATCCCACATAATGGATGTCGTCCACCAAAAAGACCACGTAACTAATAGAGGTAAGGAGGTTAAACTATGATTCAATTTGAAAAACCAAATTATAAAATTGTTGAAAAAAATGAAAAAAGTAATTATGCAAAGTTTGAATTAGAACCACTTGAAAGAGGTTTCGGTTATACTATTGGTAATGCATTAAGAAGAGTTATGTTATCTTCTCTTCCTGGTTCTGCTATTACAAGTGTGAAAATTGATGGTATTTTGCATGAGTTTCAAACTATTGAAGGAGTAATCGAAGATGTTACTTCGATAGTGCTTAATTTAAAATCTGTTGTTCTTAAAAAATATTGTGAAGAAGATAGAATTATTAGACTTAGTGCTAATGAAGAAGGCGTTGTTACTGCTGGTGATATAGAATGTGATGCTGATGTAGAAGTTGTTAATAAAGATCAAGTTATTGCTACTTTAGCTAAGGGTGGTAAACTTGATATGGAAATGACTGTTTCTAGTGGAAGAGGATATGTAAGAGCTGAAGAAAATAAGAAACTACTTGATGATAAAAAAGTAGGGGTTATTGCAATTGATTCTTTATATTCTCCTATTGAAAGAGTTGCATATGATGTACTTGATGCTCGTGTTGGTCAAGATGAAAGTTATGATAAATTAGTAATTGAAGTTTGGACTAATGATTCTATTAGACCTGAAGAAGCTATTGCACTTGCTAGTAGAATACTTATTGAGCATTTAGAATTAGTAACTAAATTAGATGAGATTGCTGATGCAACTGGATTTATGATTGAAAAGAAAGAAGATCCAAGACTTAAAGCTTTAGAAACTCCTATTGAGGATTTAGATTTCTCTGTAAGAGCTTATAATTGCTTGAAGAGAGCGGGAGTTCATACTTTACAAGATTTAGTTAATAAAACAAATAGTGATGTTATGAAGATAAGAAATCTTGGTAAGAAATCATTAAAAGAAGTTTTAGATAAAGTTAAAGAATTAAATTTGACTTTAAAAGACGAAGATTAATAGAAGGAGGATTACTATGGGATATAGAAAATTAGGTGTTGATAATAAGCATAGAAGAAGTATGTTAGCTAATCTTACTATTAGTCTTATTATGAATGAAAAAATTACTACTACAGAGACTAGGGCTAAAGAAGTAAGAAGATGTTTTGATAAAATGGTTACTTATGGTAAGAATGGTAGTTTAGTTTCTCGTAGAAAGGCAGCTGCTTTCTTAATGAATAATAAGGAAGCTACTAAGAAATTATTTGATGAAATAGCTCCTCGTTACAATGGACGTAATGGTGGATATACAAGAATATTAAAATTAGATGAAAGACGTGGAGATGACGCGTTAATGGCTATTATAGAACTAGTTTAGGCTGGTTCTTTTTATTTGTTTTTATATTAATGTTTTTATCTTATTTAGATATTGTAATAAAATCTATCAAATATTTTATTTCTGATAGGAATTAATGTAAAGGTAGTAAAGAAACAATTATTTTTAGATATATGGTAAGACTAAATGAATAACAAATGTGTCATTTAGTCTAAAGGTATATTAGGTGATTTAAACTATTGCTAAAAAATATCTCAACTTTGTTATATATGGATAGTATCATAATCTTACTGATTTTATTTCACATAAAGTTGTTTTTGCAACTACTAAAACAATTCAAATTTATACTTGAAAAAAGCATTTTTTTGTAGTAGAATTTAACTGTATGATAAATGATACTAAAGGAGTGAATGATGATGAATAAAATTTTCAAAAATATTTCAAACAAACATTCCCAAAACAAATATTCGTCTGGGGGGGGGGCAATAATACTAGTAATAAAATAAAACAAAACCCCTTATTTAAAGATATAAAAGAATATAATAAATATCTATTAAGTTTGGTAGGTATTCTTTTTCTTGTAATAACGGGAGTAATCTCTTATAATCTTACTAATGCATCATATGCAAAGTGGAGTAGTAGTGTGGAGTCTAAGAATGTGTTAAAGATTAGTGTTAATGTTCCTAATTTAGATGAAAGTGGTGCAAATGAACCAGTACTTGCAAGTAATATGATACCAGTATATTATGATAATACAAATAAAGTTTGGAAGAAAGCAGATGCTAAGAATAGCAAAGAAAATAATAAATGGTATGATTATGGTAATAAGATGTGGGCAAATGCTGTAACTGTTACAGAAACCAATAGAAATACTTATCTAAGTGCAAATGTAGGTACAGAAATACCAATGGATGATATAAATACAATGTGGGTATGGATACCAAGATATACATATACATATCTGAAAACTAATACACCACAAGAAATAAAGATAAAGTTTGAAAAAGGAACAGAAAGTACAGGTACAATAAAGTGTATTGATAATGTATCAGGAAGAGGCACAACATCACAAACATGTACAGATACAACAAATGGAAGTTTAAAAACAGGAACATCTACATATACCCATCCAGCCTTTACATTTGGAGATAAAGAACTAACAGGATTATGGGTAGGGAAGTTTGAGAGTAGTGCAACAAGTATTCCGACAAGTAATTCAACAGAAGAATCAACAGTAATAATAAAACCAAATGTACAATCATTAAGAAATAAAGCTTTATCATATTTCTTTCGTGATGCAAGACAAATGGAGAAAGCAAGTAATGTATATGGTTTTCCACAAAGTAGTAGTACAACATTTAATTGGAATGGAGATCTTAAAGGAGATACAAACAATATAGATACCCATATGATGAAGAATACAGAATGGGGAGCAGTAACATATTTATATCATTCTAAATATGGAAGATGTACTTCTGGTAAATGTGAAGAATTAACAATAAATAACTGTAATACTTATACAACAGGTATCGGAGCAGATACAGTAAGTGCAAGTCAATCATCAACAACATGTACAACAAATAAAAATAAATATAATGGAGCAAGTGGAGTAAAAGCAAGTACAACCGGAAATGTATATGGTGTGTATGACATGAGTGGTGGTTCACATGAATATACAATGGGTAACATGGTAAACTCTTCTAATCAATTTTATACATCATCTGCATCAAACTGGAGTACAACAAGTACACCACTTGCAAAGTATTATGATAGTTATACATATGGAACAACAAATAAAGATAGTAGTGCTTATTCAAGAGGAAAATTAGGAGATGCAACAGTAGAAATGGCACCAACAGGAGACACAGGAAATTGGTATAAAGATTACGCCAGCTTCCCGTACTCGTCCAGCTCATGGTTCCAGCGTGGGGGCTACTACGATAATGGTATGTACGCGGGCGCTTTCGCCTTCTACTGGCACGGTGGTTATGCGAGCGATTTCTTCTCGTTCCGCGTTTCGCTTGGTGTTCTGAATTGACTATTCTGTGGTTAGGTATTTTTATGTATAGTTCTTTTTCTTTTTTTTATTATTTTGCGTAAAAATTGTTTTTTATTGTGCTACTATTGTTATAGTAGGAGAGTGCTTTTTATGTTGAAGAATGAAATATATAGAGAAATTATTAACGATAATGAGTTTAGAGGTTATGATTTACTTAATTATTTATTGATGAAGGATAATGAGTTTAAAGAAGTTATTTCTTCTGGTCTTAGGACTGGTTTTATTAGAAAGTTTAATGATGATGAATGGGAACGGGTTCTTAGGGTTTCTTATGTGCCTGAGGTTCGTTGTATTAATAGTTTTTTTGAAATGTTTAAAGAAGGATTAAATATTGGCAATGCTTTGGGTACTACTAAGTATCTTGGACATGAGTATTCTGATGTTGATGTTGTTCGTGGATCTTTACCAGTTTTAGATGATGTTATTGTTTCTACGAATAGTATGGACCATTGGTGGTTGGAGACTGATGATAGCATTATTGATCCTTCTCTTCTTTTAATTATTCATCCTTTGTATAGGGATAAGATTGGTTATATTGAAGCAGATAGGTTTTGTCTTGATAAAAAGGGAAAATATAGTATGTAAATTGTTTTCCTTTTTTTTTGTTTTATTTTTATTTTGTTGTATTGTTTTTTGTTTATAATTGTGTTATATTTGTATATAGAATAGAGGAGGATTGAGTATGGATTTTGATAATATGAATAATAATTTAAATAATGAATCTGGTGTTCAGAATGCTAGTTATGATCAACCTGATTATAGTGATTTTGGTGATTCTGATGATGTTTCTTCTCAAAATAATTTTATGTCTAATCCTATGATTAAGAAGTTAATAATTGCTATTGCAGTTATTGTTGCAATTATTTTGATTATTTTATTATTTAGTGTTTTGTTTAAGGATAAAAAGATTAATCTTGATATTCCTAATGTTGTTTATAAGGATTCTAATGTTGAGTTTATTACTGCAGTTGCTAATAAGACGAATAGTTTGTTTTATGAGTTTTCTAGTTCTAATGAGGAAGTTTTGCAATTTGAGTATAAGAATTTATCTGCAGGTGATTCCTCAAACACACTTATTCCTAGGAGTGTTGGTAAGTCTACAATTAATGTAGTTGCTTATGATAAGGGTAAAAAAGTTGGGACTTATTCTTCAGAAGTTATTGTATGTGGAGCGTTTAATAGTTCTTCTTTTGGAAATGATACTTCTAAGGTTGGAGTTGGTGATAGGTTAAATCTTACTATGGATTTAGGGACTGAGGATGTTTGCTATAAAAAAATTAAGTATTCTAGTTCTAATGATGAAATAGCTACTGTTTCTAATAGTGGAGAAGTTTCTGCTTTAAGTGCTGGTAATGT
Source organism: uncultured Bacilli bacterium (assembly GCA_934096805.1). Taxonomy (GTDB): domain Bacteria; phylum Bacillota_I; class Bacilli_A; order RF39; family UBA660; genus JAEDJI01. The sequence continues at coordinate 357,775 of CAKOMW010000001.1, forward strand.
TGATATTACGGTTGATAATGGATATACTAAGATAACTAAAAAGATTACTGTGGTTTCTGCAGGTAATATTAATAGTGTAGATAGTGTTAAGCTTAATACAACTAATTTAACTGTACAAGTTGGTAAGTATGCATTCTTATATGCTACTGTTTCACCAAGTAGTGCAACAAATAAGTCTGTTATATGGACTTCTAGTAATGATAGTGTAGCAATGGTTTCTAATAAGGGACAAGTTGTAGGAGTTTCTACTGGTACTGCTGTTATTACTGCTACTACACAGGATGGAAATAAAACTGCTATGGCTAAGGTAACTGTTAAGAAGGCTCCTAGTGGTTCTAGTTCTGGTGGTTCAAGTACTGGAGGTTCTAGTACTGGAGGAAGTAGTGGCTCTAAGTATAGAAAGGTTACTAAAGTAAATATAAGTGGTGCTGATTTTGCTTTAATGGTTGGTAAGACTAAGACACTTACTTATGCTATTAGTCCTAAAAATGCTACTAATAAGAAGATAACATGGAAGAGTAGTAATCCTGCTATTGCAAAGATTAGTACGAGTGGAAAGGTTACTGGTGTTAGGCCTGGTACTGCTACTATAAGTGCTGTTAGTGCTGATGGGGTTTCTGGTAAAGTAAAAGTTACTGTTAAGAAAGCTTCTAGTTCTGGTAGTAAAGAAGTAGCTGTTACTGGTTTAGCTCTTAGTAAAACTAGTGTTTCTTTAAAAAAGGGAAGTTCTGTTACTGTTTCTTCTGTGGTTGTACCTAGTAATGCTACTAATAAGAAGGTAACATGGAAGTCCAGTAATGCTTCTGTTGCTACAGTAAGTAACGGAAGGATTACAGGTGTTGGTGTTGGTACTGCTAAGGTGACTGCTACTGCTGGTAAGTATACAAAGACTGTATCGGTTACTGTTACTAGTGCTTCTTCTGTTAATTGTACTTTACAACTTGTTACTAATAAGGGAACTAATGTTTCAAATTATACAAAAGTATGTACTTCTTCTTTGACTATTAATGCTAATTGTACTTCTACAGGTGGGGTTTCTATGGATAGTATTGAGCTTACTACTAATACTGGAGCATTTAGTAAAAGTAGTGTAAAAATAATTAAGAATAGTTCAACTAATTTTACGGCGATTGGTGTTATTGATAATAGTAGTGGTAAATATAATGGGACTCACTCTATATCTGTTAAAGGAAAAAATAAGAATGGAATTGGTAATGCTAAGTCTAAGACTATTACTATAACTGGATATGGTTCTAATTGTGGTGCTGATACTACTAAGCCTTATATTTCTGATAGTTTACATACTAGTTCTAGATCTAAAAAAATGAAAATTATTTTTACTGCTGCTGATAGTAGTTCTGGAATTGCTATGATAAAAATCTATTATAAAAATTTAAAAAATAAGAATGATTATACTAAAACTTATAAAAGTTCTACATATCCAAAGTCTTGGCCTATATCATATGAATTTTCTTGTACACCAGGTGTTCAATATTCATATCGTGTAGTTATATTTGATAAGGCTGGTAATAATTATTCATCTGATACATATAAAAGTAACAAATGTAATGCCTGAACATTCAATGAATAAGAATATTTACGATTATGTGAAAAAAGCGATTTAATTGAATTGCTTTTTTTTCTTTTGATTACAGGAATTAAACTTTTGTATAAAATGATTTTATATTTATTGTTTTTTGTTTACAAATATGTTATATTTATATAAGATAGTAGGAGGTTATTATGAGTTTTAACGATAACGATTTTAATGATGTAAATAATGCTAATAACAATGGTAATATGAACGACATGAATAACATGAATAATGGTTTTAATAATATGTCTGGTGTTCAAAATGCTAGTTATGAGCAACCTAATTATAGTGATTTTGGAGATTCTGATGATGTTTCTTCTCAAAATAATTTTATGTCTAATCCCATGGTAAAAAAGTTAATAATTGCTATTGCGATTATTGTTGCTATTATTTTACTTGTTTTATTATTTAGTGTTTTATTTAAAAATAAAAAACTTGATTTAGATATTCCTGATGTTGTATATCAAGATTATAATGTTGAATTTGTTACGTCGGTTGCTAATAAGACAAATGGTTTATTTTATGAATTTACAAGTTCAAATGAAGATGTTTTACAGTTTGAGTATAGAAATTTATCGGCAGGTGATTCATCTAATACACTTATTCCGAGAAGTGTTGGTAAGTCTATGATTAATGTAGCTGCTTATGAAAATGGTAAGAAAGTTGGAACTTATTCTTCAGAAGTTATTGTATGTGGGGTATTTGATAGTAGTGCGTTTGGTAATGATACTTCTAAGGTTGGAGTTGGTGATAAGTTAAGTCTTACTATGGATTTGGGAACTGAGGATGCTTGTTATAAGAGGATTAAGTATTCTAGTTCCAATGAAGATGTGGCTACTGTTTCTAACGAAGGTGAAGTTTCTGCTTTAAAAGCTGGTAATGTTGATATTACAGTCGATAATGGATATAAGACTATAACTAAAAAGGTTACAGTTGTTTCTACTGGTAATGTCAATGATGTTACTGGTGTTAAGCTTAATACGACTAGTTTAACTGTACAAGTTGGTAAGTATGCATTCTTATATGCTACTGTTTCACCAAGTAGTGCAACAAATAAGTCTGTTATATGGACTTCTAGTAATGATAGTGTAGCAATGGTTTCTAATAAGGGACAAGTTGTAGGAGTTTCTACTGGTACTGCTGTTATTACTGCTACTACACAGGATGGAAATAAAACTGCTATGGCTAAGGTAACTGTTAAGAAGGCTCCTAGTGGTTCTAGTTCTGGTGGTTCAAGTACTGGAGGTTCTAGTACTGGAGGAAGTAGTGGCTCTAAGTATAGAAAGGTTACTAAAGTAAATATAAGTGGTGCTGATTTTGCTTTAATGGTTGGTAAGACTAAGACACTTACTTATGCTATTAGTCCTAAAAATGCTACTAATAAGAAGATAACATGGAAGAGTAGTAATCCTGCTGTTGCAAAGATTAGTACGAGTGGAAAGGTTACGGCTGTTGGGCCTGGTACTACTACGATAAGTGCTGTTAGTGCTGATGGTGTTTCTGGTAAAGTAAAAGTTACTGTTACTACTGGAAAGATTGTTAAGGCTACTGGTCTTACTTTATCTCCTTCATCTCTTTCAATTAATGTTGGTCAATCTAAGAAAATTACTGCTACTGTTACTCCTAAGAATGCTACGATAAAGACTATTAAGTGGGTTTCTCTTAATTCTAAAATAGCTAGGGTTAGTTCTGCTGGTAGTGTTACTGGTGTTAGTGCTGGTACTACTACTATTACTGCTGTTACAACTGATGGTGCTGTTCAAAAGTCGCTTAAAGTAACTGTTAAGGGTTCTACTAAAGATGATGGTAAAAAAGATGATAATAAGAATGTTAAAGTTACTGATTTGTTACTTAGTCAATCTAGTGTTGCTTTGAAGAAAGGTAGTTCTACTACTGTTACTGCTACTGTTGTACCTAGTAATGCTACTAATAAGAATGTTACTTGGAGGTCTAGTAATTCTTCTGTTGCTACGGTTAGTAATGGAAAGATTACAGGTGTTAGTGTTGGTTCTGCGAATATTCTTGTTAGTGCTGGTGATATTACTGAGATTATAAATGTTACTGTAAATGAGTCTTCTGGAATTAGTTGTGCTTTGAATTTGACTAATAATGCTAGTCAAGATGTTTCTAATTATATAAAGATATGTACTTCTAATTTAACTATTAAGGCTATTTGTAATGCTACTGATGGTACAAAAGTCAAGTCTATCACGATAGATACAAATACAGATTCTATTACTAAGAGTAAAATTACTTCAAGTGGTATTGGTACTTCTACTAAGGCTAGTAAAACTGGTGTTATTACTAATACAACTGGTAAGAATAATGGAACTCATGTAATTACAGTAAAGGCTTCGAATACTGCTGGTGTTACTACGCAAATTGTTAAGTCTATTACAATTACAGGAACTGGTACTACTTGTCCTTCAAATAAACCTAATATATCTAGTGTTTGGACTGAAAATTATTCTACTAGTAGTGAAACAGGTTTCTATGTTTATGCTACTGTTGGTAGTGGAATTCCTACTACTGTAGAGCTTCATATTACTAATAAGACTAGTAAGAAGAGTTATACTAAAACTATGAAATTTTCTAGTATAAATGATAATGGTAGATATAAATATTATTACAAGTTTGATTCTGTTGCAAAGAATACTTATAATTGGTATGTGACTGCGAAGAATAGTTATGGTTCTGATAAATCTAAAGATTATGATAAGGTTGGACCTTCTAGTCAAAGCTCTAGTTCAAGTTCTAAGAGTGTTTCTACTAATAGTGCTTCGTCAAGTAGTTCATCTGGAAGTTCATCAAGCAGTTCTAAGAGTACATGTACTAAGTCTTGGAAGTTAGTTAGTGATGTATATTCAACTTCTTGTAAGGCTTCTAATAATGGAACAACAAAGGTTGAATGTGGAACTACTAAGTATAAAAACAAGTATAAACATACTGGTAGTTGTACAAAAACTACATATAGATTTAGTGATGCTGTTTCTCATGTATGTACTAGTTGTCCTAAAAGTAAAGTTTGGGTTACTAAGTGTAATGCTTCAAATGTTGGAAAGTATAAGTATAATTATAAGACAGGAAGCACAGGTTCTGTAAAATATTATGGTAATATATGTATTAAAGATTGTTCTAGCTATGGTGATTACAAGACAACAGATTTGGGTAAATCTTCTTATTGTTCTCCAAGTGGAACTAAAGGGAAAAATTTATATTATATAACTTGTGGTTCAAATACATATGTTAAAAAGAAAACATATTCTTATAAGTGTTAACTTATTATAAAGATGGCTTTGGCCGTCTTTTTGCTTGCGTTTTTTACTGAAATAGTTTTTAAGTGAGATTTATGGTACAGTTATAATTTCTTTATATAATAACTTCGCATTTTAGTGGAGTTTTTTATATCGCTTGTCGCTTGGCTTTTAAAGCTTACTAAAGATTGGTATGTTTTTTTCTTTTTTGGTTATCTTAATAGTGGTGATTTTTATGGATTTGTTACATGTTAGTTTTAGGGCTCTTCTTTCTCTTGTTACTTTATTTTTAGTAGCTAAGGTAATCGGCAAGAAACAGGTTTCTCAACTTAGTTTGTTTGATTATGTTATTGGGATATCTATTGGTAATTTTGCTGCTGAAATGACTATTAATTTAGATTCTGATATTATGTTTGGAACTCTTGCTGTTTTGATTTATGGTTTTGTTGCTTATTTAATTAATATTCTTACGATGAAGAGTATTGTTCTACGAAGATTTATTACTGGTAAACCTAATATGGTTATTAAAGATGGAGTTATTCTGGAAGGTGGACTTAAAACTGTTAAATTTGATATAAATGATTTGTTGGAACAATGTCGTTCAATGGGTTATTTTGATGTGTCAGAAATTGCTTATGCTTTGGTTGAGTCTGATGGTAAGCTTAGTATTTTACCTAAGGGTGATTCTCGTAATGTTACTGTTTCGGATATGGGACTTAAGGCTAAACGTTCTAGTATGTGTGCTAATGTGATAATGGATGGTAATGTTATGGAACTTAATCTTAAGGAAATGGGTAGAAGTAAGGATTGGTTGCTTGATGAGCTTAAGAAGAAGAAAAAGGATGTCTCTGATATATTGCTTGCTACAGTTGATGGTAGTGGAAAATTATCTATATTTGAAAAAAATAATCTAAAGGCTAATGATTTATTAGAATAGTAGATTTTTTTCTTTTTTTGTGGTATTATTATTCTGAGGTAATGATATGAAAGTTAAAGACATTTTGATTATTTTTAGTTTATGTTTTTTACTTACTGGTTGTATCGTGAATCCTTATCATAATCCAAAGTTCGGAGAGGATGCTATTGATGCATGGTTTAGTTATAGTGAGGATAATCTTGGTGAAACTAGAAAGAGTTTAGAGAATATTAAAGAGATTATTTCTAAGTCATGTGTTTATCTTGAGGATAATGGTTCAATTTATATTTATAAATGTGAAGTTGTTTATCAACCTATTGGGGAGACTGTTATTCCTTTGTCCCGTAATAAGACTATTTCTTTGTATGTGGCTTTTAAACCTGATGGTGATTCTTATACTTATAGGGTTTATAATTCTAGTAGTAAGAATGGTGTTTGGAAATTGGATGATGATTTAAATTATTAGGAGGGATATTGTGTCAAAGAAAGTATGGACGTTTATAATTGGAATACTTCTTATAGTGGGAGGATTAGTTCTTTTTATTGAACCGGAGCAGTCTTTTGCTAAGTTGGTTTCTTTTATAGGTATTATTTTGATTGTTACTGGTGTTATTAAGGTTGTTTATGCTTTTGTTAGTAGGGATAGTCTTTTGATGCCTGGTAATGTGTTTATGGGTGGTTTTTTGAATTCGATATTTGGACTTATTTTGCTTTTTAATCCAGATGTTACAGTTAAGGTTATTTCTATTTTTATAGGTCTTTGGTTTATTTCGACTGCTCTTTCTTCACTTGTGTTGGTGCTTAATATTAAGAGTCGTGATAGTTTTAGTCAAAGTATGCTTGTTACAAATGTTATAAAGCTTATTATAGGTATTGTGGTTCTTACTACTCCGATTATTTCGGTTTTGTTTACGGGTATATTTTTAGGAATATGTCTTATTGTGATTGGTGTTTTTGTTTTATTGAGTGCTAAAAGCGATGAAAAGGTTTACAAAGTAAGGGTTAAAAAATAGAAAATTGATAAAAGGTGTTGTCTAACATCTTTTTTTTGTGATACAATCATTTATGGTGAGATATATGGAATATAAAATTACATTAAGAGATGAAAGCGAAACTATTGAACTTGCTGAAAATATGGAATCAGAAAAGTTTGCTAATATGGTTATATGTTTGAATGGAGATTTAGGTAGTGGTAAGACTGTTTTTGCTAAGGGTTTTGCTAGTGCTTTGGGTATTGATGAAGTTATTACTTCTCCGACTTATAATATTGTAAAGGAATATTATTCTGGAGAAATGCCTCTTTTTCATATGGATGTTTATAGATTGGATGAAACTGATGTTATGATAGATTTCTCTGAATATTTTGTTAAGAAGGGTGTTTCTATTATTGAATGGTCAGATATGATAAAGGATGAATTGCCTGATGAAAGATTGGAAATTAATTTTAAGATAATTGGCGAAGATACAAGACTTGTTATTATAAAACCTATTGGTAAAAGATATGAAGACTTATGTGAGGCAGTGTTATGATAAGTCTTTTTTTAAATACTTCGATTGATTTCCTTTCTGTTGCTATTGTTAAAAATGGGGTTGTTTTGGATTCTTCTTATACTAAGCTTAATAATGATTTGTCAAAGATTACACTTTCTACGATTGATGGAATGCTTAGTGGTTTAGGTATTTCAAAGAGAAATATTAATGAAATTGTTTGTGTTAATGGACCTGGTTCTTTTACTGGGCTTAGAATAGGGGTTACTATAGCTAAGGTTTGGGCTTATAGTTTAGGTCTTGATGTTGTACCTGTTTCTAGTTTGTTTACTATGGCTACTGGTGTTAGTGGTGATTATATAGTTCCTATTATTGATGCAAGGCGTGGTTTTGTTTATGCTGGCATTTATGATAGAAATTATAATGTTGTTATGGATGATTGTTATATATCTTTTGATTTGTTAAAGGATAAGGTTAGTTCTTTGGAAGGGGATGTTTGTTATGTTTCTTCTTCTGGCTTTAATGATTCTATTTGCTATGTTCCAGATATTGAAAGGTTGTTTAAATATCTTGATAGGAGTAAGGTTTGTTCTTCATTTTCATTTGTGCCTAATTATTTAAAGAGAGTAGAAGCAGAGGAAAAATTAAATGGTTAAAGAGATTGATGTTAATTTGCTTAGTGATTTTGGTATTGTTGATGATTGCAATCCTTTTGCTAAGTATATTGGTTATTACCTTTCTGATGAGATAGTTGGTTATATCTACTATAGTGTTATGTATGATAGAGTAGAGATTTGTAATGTTTTTGTGAGAGAGGATATGAGGAATAAGAAAATTGGTTCTTCTATGATGGAATATTTAATTGACTTGGTTTCTCCTGATGTTTATAATATTACATTGGAGGTTAGTGTTTTAAATATTAATGCGATTGCTTTGTATAAAAAGTATGGTTTTAAAGAGGTTGCGATAAGGCGTGGTTACTATAATGGAATAGATGGTATTCTTATGGAGTTGATATTATGAAAGATGTTTATATTTTAGGTATTGAGAGTAGTTGTGATGAGACTAGTGTGTCAATTGTGAAGAATGGTAATTATGAAGTGTGTACTGTTATTTTGAGTCAAGTTGATATTCATACTTTGTATGGCGGAGTAGTACCTGAAATTGCTAGTAGGAATCATGTTAAGGATATTACTTTTGTTATTGATAAGTGTTTTAAGGATTCTGGTATTACAATGGATATGATTGATGCTGTTGCGGTAACTTATGGACCTGGTCTTATTGGGTCGCTTCTTGTTGGGCTTGAGGCTGCTAAAACTATTGCTTATTTGTATGATAAGCCTTTGATACCTGTTCATCATATTATTGGTCATATTTATGCTAATAATATTGAAAAGGAGCTTGTTTTTCCTTTGATTGCTCTTGTTATAAGTGGTGGTCATACTGAACTTATTAAAATGGATGATCATCTTAGTTTTGCTAAGATTGGTGGTACTTTGGATGATGCTGTTGGTGAGTGTTATGATAAAGTAGCAAGGGTTGTTGGAATTGGGTATCCTGGTGGACCTTTGGTTGATAGATTAGCTCATGCTGGTAAGGTTAGTTATCATTTGCCTATTCCAATGAATGATGATAGTTATAATTTTAGTTTTAGTGGTTTGAAAAGTGCGGTTATTAATTTGGTTCATAATGAGGAACAGAGGGGAAATTCTATAAATAAAGAAGATTTATGTGCGTCTTTTCAGGATGTTGTTGTTAAGTCTTTGGTTGGTAAAACGGTTAGAGCTTTGAATGATTTTGATGTTAAGAGATTAATATTAGCAGGAGGGGTGGCTGCGAATCGTGGAATAAGGGAAGCTTTGGAGAATGAATCTTTGCGTAATGGTTTTGATTTTTCTTTTCCTGATATGAAGTATTGCACTGATAATGCAACAATGATTGCTGCTGCTGGTTATTTTTTGTATAAAAATGACGTGCGTGCAGGGCTTAATTTGAATGCAAAATCTAGTGAAAAGTTGGTTTGATTTTAAAAAAAAACAAAAAAAAGTTAAAAATTGTAAAAAATTGCTTGCAAAATCATAAAATATATAGTATCATTTATATTGCTTACATGAGTTTGCATATGGGCTTGTAGCTCAGTTGGTTAGAGCGCACGCCTGATAAGCGTGAGGTCGATGGTTCAAGTCCATTCAGGCCCACCATAATTGCCTCAATAGCTCAGTTGGTTAGAGCACTTGACTGTTAATCAAGGGGTCCTAGGTTCAAGTCCTAGTTGGGGCGCCATTATTATTGGCCCGTTGGTGAAGCGGCTTAACACACCACCCTTTCACGGTGGCATTCTCGGGTTCGAATCCCGTACGGGTCACCAAATATGTAAGTAAAGTCCTTTTGAGGGCTTTTTCTTTTGAAAAAAGGTGCTAAAAGTATTGACTTGTGAGTATTATTTTAGTATAATTTTAGTCGGTACATTTTCTTATATATTAATTTTTATGGGAATTGGGAACTCTTATAGAGATTGATATTGATTAAATAGGAGGATTAATATGAAAAGTTATATGCAAAAAAAAGAAACTGTTGAACGTAAATGGTATGTCATTGATGCTACTGATGTTACTTTAGGACGTTTGGCTAGTAAGGTTGCTCATATGTTAAGAGGAAAACATAAGGCTACTTATACACCACATATTGATTGTGGAGATTATATTATTATTACTAATGCTAGTAAAGTTAATTTAACTGGTAATAAATTAGATAAGAAAATTTATTATAATCATTCTGGTTATACTGGTGGTTTAAGAGAAAGAACTGCTAGAGTAATGAAAGAAAAATATCCGGTTGAAATGGTAGAAAGAGCTATTAAAGGAATGCTACCTCATAATAGATTAGGTAGAGCAATGGCTAAGAAATTATTTGTTTATGAAGGAGAAACTCATCCACATATGGCTCAAAAGCCAGAAGTGCTTGAAGTTAAATAGGGAGGTTTATTATGGCAAAGAAAGATAATACTTGTTATTATGGTACTGGTAAGAGAAAGACTAGTATTGCTAAAGTTAAGTTATTTGAAGGAACTGGTAAGATTACTGTTAATGGAAAAGATGTTTATGAATATTTTCCTTTTGAAACTTTAGTTATGGATTTGTGTCAACCTTTAGATTTAACTGAAACTAGAGAAAAGTATGATGTTGTAGCAGAAGTTAAGGGTGGAGGTTTTTCAGGACAAACTGGTGCGATTAGATTAGGTATTGTTAGAGCTTTACTTGAATCTGATGCTACTGATCCAACTGAAGAAACAAGTTTTAGAAAAATATTAAAGAGAGCTGGTTTTGTTACTCGTGATTCTAGAATTAAAGAACGTAAGAAACCAGGTTTAAAGAAAGCAAGACGTGCACCACAATTTTCAAAGAGATAAACAAGCTTTTTGGAAAGCCCATTTTGTGGGCTTTTTTTTGATGACTAAATATCAAAATATGTACTTTTTAAAGGCTGTAGACTACAAAGTCCTTGTCAATCCTTTATTTATCCTAGATTAGTAGAATCATCTAGGTGAACAAATTAATAATTTGTGTGATATAATGTAATTAGGTTGGTTGTTTAATGAAAATATTTTTAATAAGACATGGTGAATCAATGCAAAATACCAAAGATAATTATAAAATTGGCTTACCTGATCATAAAGTAAGGGGAAAAGAGAAGCCTCGCTAGCAGGTGAATTTTTATTATCATATATTAGTGATAATAATATAGATTTATCTAACTCAGTAATGTGGGTTAGTCCGTATGCTAGAACTAGAGAAACAGCAAGTATAATTAATGAAATGTTAGGTATAAAGAATATTAAAGAAGATATTACTCTAATAGAACAGCAATATGGTTTATTTAGTGATAAAGAAATACAAACAATAGAAAAAATGTATCCAGAACAATTTGCATTTTATGATAATTATTATCAAAATGATGGAAAGTTTTATGCAAAACTTCCACAAGGTGAAAGTCCTTTTGATGTAGCATTAAGAACTAAACAGTTTATCAATACTGTTTACAGAGATAAAGAGGATACTTTGTTTGTAGTATCACATGGTACAACAATTAAAACAATTGTAATGAATTTTTTTCACTATTCACCAGAATGGTATAATTCTGAGCCTACTCCTGGAAATTGCTCAATAAGATTAATTGAAAGTAATGATAATGTAAATACTGAGAAATATATTTATAATAAACCCGAAATAAAAAAATTAGTACGAAAATAAAATGTTTTTAAAATATCATTATTAGTAAAATAGAAAGTATGTAATTTAGTAAGATATCGCTAAGGATATGTGTGAGACCTGTTGTGTAGGTGACATATAGGCTATAAATGCCATGTAAAGTGCTGTAAATAAAGGAAAGTTAATTTACATACGTTAAAAAATATACCTTGGAGTTTTTCAAGGTTTTCTTTTGTCCTAATTTGTGCTTTGTTTTATTGCAGAGTTTGGAGTGTTTGTGTTATAATTTTATTGTTAGGAGAATAGATATGGGGAAGAAAATATTTAAGACATTAGATGAACAAGTAGAAATTTTAAAAAATAAAGGTCTAGTTATAGATGATGAGACTTATGCTAAAGAAATATTGCTTCGTGAAAATTATTTCTTTTTGAATGGTTATCGTCATTTATTTATGAAGTCTCTTGATAATAATTTATTTATTGGGGGAACTAAGATAGAAGAGCTTTATAGTTTATTTTTGTTTGATAGAAAGCTTAGGAGTATATTTTTTAAGAATATATTGATTGTTGAGAATAATGTTAAGTCTATTATTTCTTATCAATTATCTAAGAAGTATGGTTATAGAGAAAAAGATTATTTGAATCCGAATAACTTTGTTAGTAATGGTGCGAAGAGGAAGCAGGTTAATGATTTACTTGGTAAAATGAAAAGACAGATTAAGTCTAATGCTACAGGTCATTCTGCTACTATGCATTATGTTAATAACTATGGTTATATTCCTCTTTGGGTACTGGTTAAAGTGTTGTCTTTTGGTATTGTTTCTGAGCTTTTTTCTATACTTAAGAAAGAGGATCAGTATGAGATTGTTGATTTATATGATTTAGATATTGAAACTTTTTCTAATTATTTAGTAATACTTTCTAATTATCGTAATTTGTGTGCTCATGAAGATATTATGTTTGAAAATAGGACACAAAAGGTTATATCTGATACTAAATATCATAGAATTTTAAATATACCGATGATGGATGATGAATATATTTATGGTAAGAATGATTTATATGCTTTGGTTATTATTTTAAAATGTCTTTTGAAGGATGATGAGATAAAGGATATGATGAATGAGGTTGACAAAGCTATTAGTAATCTTGAATTTAATCTTAGGAGTATTCCTATTGATAAGGTTCTTGATAGGATGGGCTTTTGTAGTAACTATATGGATATAGTTGATATTAGGAAAAAGGAGATATTTTAAATGAAAAGGGATAAAAGGGTAGTTAGTTATATTTTTATTTTTATGCTTGGTGCTTTTGTTGCTGTTGGTGGTTTATATTTATATAAAGATAAACTTTTTGATTTTGTTGATTCTAGTAATGGTGCTTGTTATACTAGTTGTCAAAATAAAGTAACGATTACTGATAAGGGAATTGCGGATGCTGTTGATAAAGTTTATAAGTCTGTTGTTTTGATTCAAAATTATAAGAATGATAAGCTTTATTCTACTGGTACAGGTTTTGTTTATAAGGTTGATTCTAAGAATGGATATGTGCTTAGTAATTATCATGTTGTTAATGGTGCAAGTAAGCTTAAGATTGTTAGAAGTGATGATAAGGTTATTGATGCTACTTATGTTAGTGGTGATGAATACTTAGATGTTGCTGTTTTAAAGATTGATTCTTCTTCGGTTCTTGCTGTTGCTGAGATTGGCTCTGGTACTAATGCACGTCTTGGTGATACGGTGTTTACGGTTGGTACACCGGTTGATTATCAATATAGAGGAACTGTAACACGTGGAATTTTATCTGGTAAGGATAGATTGGTTAGTTTGTCTTTATCTTCGAATAGTAATGTTGATGATTATGTTTTAAAAGTTTTGCAAACTGATGCTTCGATTAACCCTGGTAACAGTGGTGGTCCTTTGGTTGACTCTAACGGGAAAGTGATTGGAATTAATTCTCTTAAAATTGTTAAGAGTGAGATTGAAGGTATGGGTTTTGCTCTTCCTATTGAAGATGTAATGACTAATATTAGTACTTTTGAAGATGGTAAGAAGATTGAAAGGCCTTATTTAGGGGTTAAAATGTATAATGCTAGTGATGTTTCATATTCAAGGTATTTAGGTATTGATGTTTCTACTAATGTTACAGAAGGAGTTATTGTGGCAGAGGTTGAAAAGGATTCTTGTGTTTCTAGTGTTCTTAAGAAGGGTGATGTTATTGTAAAGCTTGATGGAAATAAAACTGATACTATTGCATATTTGAGGTATGAGCTTTATAAACATAAGGCTGGAGATAGTGTTGATATTACTTTTATAAGGGATGGTAAGACTGTTACTAAGACTGTTAAACTTAATAAATTAAAAGGATAGCTGTTGCTATCCTTTTATTCTACGGTTACTGATTTAGCTAGATTTCTAGGTTTATCAATATCGCATTTATTTAGTTTTGCTACTTCGTATGCAATTAATTGAAGTGGAATTATAGTTAGTAGTTGTTGTAATAATTCGTTTGTTTTAGGAATTATTATTTTTTCGTCGTAGAAGTCGGCATTTATGTCTTCGTTAGTTAAAAATATTGTGTAGGCTCCACGAGCTTTTACTTCTTTTATGTTGCTTATTGTTTTTTCTGTTAGTTCTTCGTCGGTAGATATGGCTATTACTGGAGTATTTTCTTCGATTAAGGAAATGGTTCCGTGTTTTAGTTCTCCGGCTTGATAAGCAACGCTATTTATGTAAGATATTTCTTTTAGTTTTAATGATCCTTCCATGCACATTGCGTAGTCTATTCCTCTTCCTATGAAGAAGATATTTTTTTGTTTATATATTTTTTTTGCTATTTCTTTGTATTCATTTTTGTTTATTAAGTTTTCTATTTGTTTTGGTATTTCTTCTATGTATTTGTCTAAGTTAATATTTGCTAAATACATTGTTAAAGCAATGAATACTGTTACTTGTGCTAGGTATGCTTTGGTTGTTGCGACAGCGATTTCGCATCCGGCTTTGGTGTAGATTACATATTTTGATTCTCTTGCGATACTTGATGAAACAACGTTTACAATGCTTAGGGTGTCAATATTTTTTTCTTTTGCTTTTCTTAGGGCTGCTAGTGTGTCTGCTGTTTCACCTGATTGTGATACGAGGATTACTAGGGTGTTTTCGTTTTCGAATGTTTTTTCATATCTATATTCGCTTGCTACTTGGATATATACGGGTATGTTTGCATATTTTTCTATTAGGAATTTACCTATTAGTCCAGCATGATAAGCGGAACCGCATGCTACAATGTGAATGTTTGTATATTTTTTTAGATCTGGGATGTTTTGGAAGTTGTTTTCTATACAATTGTTTATTGTTTTTTTGAATGTTTCTGGTTCTTCGTTTATTTCTTTTAGCATGAAATGTTCGTATTTTCCTTTGATGCTTGATTCATAGTCTCCTTCGTATTCATTTATTTCTTTTTCTGTTTCTTTTAGGTCTTTGTTGTATACGATTATGTCATTGTTTCCTATTTTTGCTATGTCATAATCGTCTAGGATGATATATTTATTTGTATATTTTAGAATAGCTGGAACGTCTGATGCTATGTAGTTTTCTTCTTTACCTTTGGCTACGATTAGAGGACTAGATTTTCTAATTGCATATAGGTGTTCTTGGTCGTCTTCGCATATTATTCCAAATGCGTATGATCCTTTTAGGATTTTTGTTAGTTTATTTAATGATTTTAGAATATCTTTTTCTTGTTTGTAGATATAGTCTAAGTATGCACAGGCAACTTCGGTGTCGGTGTCACTTTTAAAGTTATAGTTATTTTTTATTAGTTCTTCTTTTAGGGGAATATAGTTTTCTATTATTCCATTGTGAACTATAGTGAATTTTCCTACTTTATGAGGGTGAGCATTTGTCTTTGTTGGGTGTCCATGAGTAGCCCATCTAGTGTGACCGATTGCTAGGTTTGACTTTATATCTTTTTCTAGTTTACTTTTTAGATTTTTGATTCTTCCTGTTTCTTTTGTTATTATTAATTTATTATCTTTGATATATGCGATTCCAGCTGAGTCATAGCCTCTGTATTCTAAGTTTTCTAAACCTTCGATTACAGTTGTTATTGCGTTTTCATTTTTTCCTTTGTATCCTACTATTCCACACATATTATACCTTCTTTCTTATTTATAGTTGTCTGCTTTTACTTCCATAAAGCTTTTTTTATGGTTGCAGACTGGACATACTTCTTTAGCTTTTGTTCCGATGTATACGTGTCCGCAGTTGCGACATATCCACATTTTTTCATCGTCTTTTTGGAAGATTTTATCGTCTTCTAAATTTTTTAATAGGGTTAAGTATCTTTCTTCGTGTTCTTTTTCTATTTTTCCAACTTCTTCGAAGAGATAGGCTATTCTTTCGAATCCTTCTTCTTTTGCTGTTTTGGCGAATTCTTCATACATTGTAGTCCATTCGTAGTTTTCTCCGTTTGCAGCGTCTTTTAGGTTTTCTAATGTTTTTGGTATTTCACCGTTATTTAGTTCTTTGAACCATAGTTTGGCATGTTCTTTTTCGTTGTTGGCAGTTTCTTCGAAAATTGCTGCGATTTGTTCATATCCATCTTTTCTTGCTTGTGAAGCATAGTAAGTGTATTTGTTCCTTGCTTGTGATTCTCCAGCGAATGCTGTTAATAGATTTTTTTCTGTTTTTGTTCCTTTTAATTCCATATTTTTTCACTCCTTTGCCATAATTATATTAATTGGCTTATATTTATATTATCATTATCTTGTTAAATAATCAATGTTTTGTTGATTTTGAATAAAAAAAAGAGGTCTATTTGACCTCGATTTGATTGTTTATGAAATCGAATGTTATGGTTTGTTTTGGTTTTATTTCTCCTTTTATTATTAGGTGTGCTAAAGGTTCTTCGATTTCTTTTGAGATTACTCTTTTTAATGGTCTTGCTCCAAATGCTTTATCGTATCCTAATTCTACTAGATAGTCTTTGGCTTTTGGTGTTATTTCAATTTTTATTTGTTTATCGCTTAGTCTTTGTTCTGTTGTTTCTATTAGTTTGTCTAGTATTTCGTACATTACATCTTTAGTTAATTCATTAAAGATTATTATTTCGTCGATACGATTAATAAATTCTGGTTTTAAGACTTGTTTTAGTTCTTTTATTACTTCATCTTTTTTGTTTTCTATGATGTGGTCGCTTCCGATGTTTGAGGTCATGATGATGATTGTGTTTTTAAAGTCTACTGTTCTACCGTTAGAGTCGGTTATTCTACCATCGTCTAGGATTTGTAATAGTAGATTTAGGACTTCGGGATGGGCTTTTTCTATTTCATCGAATAGAACAATGCTGTAAGGATTTCTTCTTACGGCTTCGGTTAATTGTCCTCCTTCGTCGTATCCTACGTATCCTGGGGGAGAGCCAATTAATCTTGATGTTGAGAATTTTTCCATGTATTCAGACATGTCTATTCTTATCATGTGTTTTTCGTCGTCAAATAGTTCATAAGCTAGGGTTTTTGCGACTTCGGTTTTACCAACTCCGGTTGGCCCTAGAAACATGAAAGAACCGATTGGTTTGTTAGGGTCTTTAATGCCACTTCTTGATTTTATGATTGCTTCTGCTACTAGGTGTAAGGCTTCGTCTTGTCCTTTTACTCTTTTTTTCATGTTTTTTTCTAGGTTTAGGAGTTTTTCTTTTTCGCTGTTGATTAATTTACTTACAGGAATATTAGTCCATTTTGCTACTACTTCAGCAACTTTTTCTTCGGTTACGGTTTCGCTTAGGATTTGATTTGTTGTTTGTTTTCTTTTTTCTTCAAGTTGATGTTCCAGTTTTGGAATAGTTCCGTGTTTTAATCTTGCAGCAGTTTCTAAGTCGTAGTTGCTTTCGGCTTGTTCTAGTTCAAATTTTTTATTTTCTAGCTCTTGTTTTAATTCTTTTATTTCATTGTTTGTTTTCTTTTCTTCTTCCCATTTTGTTTTTAGGGTTTGTTCTTGTTCTTTTAGGGTTTTTAATTGTTCATTTATTTTGTTTATTCGTTGTTTTGAAAGATCATCTTTTTCTTTTTTTAGAGCTTGTTTTTCTATTTCTAGACGCATGATGTTTCTTGTTAGTTCATCTAGTTCATTTGGAACTGAATCCATTTGTACTCTTATGGTTGCACATGCTTCGTCAATTAGATCGATGGCTTTGTCTGGTAAGTATCTATCTGTTATGTATCTATTTGACATGGTAGCTGCTTTTATTAGAGCTTTGTCTTGGATTGTTACTCCATGGTGTATTTCGAATCTTTCTTTTAGGCCTCTTAGGATGGTGATGGTGTCTTCGACTGATGGTTCACTTATTTTTACTTTTTGGAATCTTCGTTCAAGGGCTCCATCTTTTTCAATGTATTTTCTATATTCATTTAGGGTTGTTGCTCCGATTACATGAATTTCACCACGAGCAAGCATTGGTTTTAAGATGTTTGATGTATCCATTGCACCGTCTGCTTGGCCTGAGCTTACAATGGTGTGGATTTCGTCGATAAACATTATTATTTGTCCGTTTGATTTTTTAACTTCGTTTAGGACGTTTTTTAGTCTTTCTTCGAATTCTCCACGGTATTTGGCTCCGGCGATTAATGCAGCCATGTCTAGTTCCCAAATAATTTTGTCTTTTAAGCATGCTGGGATATCATTTTTTACGATTCTTTGCGCTAATCCTTCGATGATGGCTGTTTTACCGACACCTGGTTCTCCGATTAGAACAGGGTTGTTTTTAGTTTTTCTAGATAGAATTCTTGTTATGTTTCTTATTTCTTCGTCTCTACCTATTACAGGGTCCATTTTTCCTTGTTTTACTTGTTCGTTTATATTTCGTCCATATTTTTCTAATGGATTTTTTTCTTCCTCATATTTCATGTTCATAAATATTACCTCCTTTTAAATATTCATATCTATATTATAACACTTTTTTAGCACTTGTCAATAGAGAGTGCTAATTTTATTTATTTTTTTTCTATTTTATATTATGTGCTTTATTGCTTTTATTATTTAAATATTGTATACTTTATTTGGTGATATTATGAAGAAATTTTTTGATGAATTTAAGAAGTTTATAGAACGTGGAAATGTTATTGATTTAGCAGTTGGGGTTGTAATAGGTAGTGCTTTTTCAAAGATTGTTTCTAGCTTGGTTAATGATTTGTTTATGCCTGTTATTGGTATTATTATTGGAGGTCATGATTTTTCTAGTCTTAGTTTAAAAGTTGGTGATGCAACGATTAAGTATGGTTCTTTAATACAGAATATAGTTGATTTTTTAATTATTGCATTTTGTATATTTTTATTTGTTAAGATTATTAATAGATTTTTTGCTAAAAAGAATGATGTTAAGGATGATGATATTGTTAAAAAGAGTGAAGAGATTGTACTTCTTGAAGAAATTAGAGATTTGCTAAAAAAGGATGTAGTGAAGTGATTTGATGGAACAGGAAAAGATTGGAAAATTTATAAAGAAAATAAGGATTGATAATGGTTTTACACAGAAAGAATTTGCTGATAAATTGGGGGTTACTTATCAAGCAGTTAGTAAGTGGGAGAATGGTAAAAATATTCCAGATATTATGATTCTTAAACTGATTAGTAAAGAATTTAATGTTAATATTGATGATTTGTTGGAGGGAAGAGAGTCTAAAAAGGAGTTTAATTTTAAAGTGCTTTTTATTGTACTTGGAATTTGTTTTGGTTTGTTTTTTTTGTTTTTTATATTTTTTCATGATGATGATTTTAGATTTAAGACGTTGTCTTCTTCTTGTAGTGATTTTAATATTTCTGGTAGTATTTCTTATAACAAAGAGAAGTCTTCGATATATATATCTAATATAGACTATTGTGGTGGTAATGATATTAATAAGTATAAACTTATTACTTGTGATTTGTATGAGAAGCATGGTGATGTTACGGTTAAGGTTAAGGAATGTGATTATGATAATAATAAGAATGTTACTTTGGAGGAGTTTTTAAAAGGAGTAAGGTTTGTTACTTCTGATTATCGTAATGTTTGTAAGGATTTGAATATGTATATTGAGATTAATGCTTTTTTAGATAATGGTAAGTCTATTAATTATAAGATACCGCTTAATTTAGAGGATTGTAAATAACTCAACTTATGGTTTAGTGTTTTCAACTTCTTTTTTATTGCATTTTTATGATTTATTTTTTATACTGGTTTTGGTGATGTTATGAAAGTTTATTTAGATTATAGTGCTACTACATGTGTGGATCCTGATGTTCTTGAACGTTTTAACTATGTGGTAGAGAATTTTTATGCTAATCCTAATTCTAGTCATGATATGGGTAGGGGGTGTAATGAACTTATTTCGTCTAGTGTTTCTAGTATATGTGATTTTTTTGGAATTTCTTCTGATGAGATTGTTTTTACTAGTGGTGCTAGTGAGGCTAATAATACTGTTTTGAAGGGACTTACTTCTGGTAATGAAATTATTACTACTAAGTTGGAGCATTCATCAATATATGGACCTTGTAGTTATTTGCAAAAGTTAGGTTATAAGGTGTTTTTTGTTCCTCTTGATAGTGATGGAATTGTTGATATTGATTGTTTGGAAAAGATGATTAATTCTAATACAGCGCTTGTATCTATTGGTTGTGTTAATAGTGAAGTTGGTCTTAGACAGCCTATTGAAGAAATTGGTCTTATGTTAAAAAAGTATCCTCATGTTTTGTTTCATAGTGATATTACGCAGGCTGTTTCTAAAGTGAAGATTGATTTGACTAATGTTGATATGGCTAGTTTTTCAGGGCATAAGTTCTTTTGTTTTAAAGGTATTGGTGGTTTAATAAAGAAAAAGGATGTTAAGCTTGTTCCTTTGATTCATGGGGGTAAGAGTACTTCTGTTTACAGGAGTGGAACTCCTTCGACGGAACTTATTTGTGCACTTTCTTGTGCTTTTGATTTGATTTCTGATATGGATTCTAGGATTTCTTATGTACATAATCTTAATAAAAAGATTAGAAAGCATGTTTCTTTATATGATAAGATTCTTATTAATAGCAATGATTTTTGTATTGATAATATATTGAATATTAGTTTTGTGGGGAAGGATGCAAATGTCATTTTGAAGTATTTTTCTGATAGAGGTATTTATATTTCGACAAAGACGGCATGTAGTAGTGATGCTAGTTATTCGCTTTGTATTTATGAACTTTATGGTGATAAGAGCAGAGCCAGTTCAAGTGTTAGAATAAGTCTTTCTTATAAGACAACTTTGGATGAAGTTGATTATTTTCTTAAAGTATTAGATTGTTTAATGGAGGAATACGATGAAGTTAATTAAAATTACGGCAGGATGGTGTATGTCTTGTATTATTATGAATGATTTGCTTGATAGTGTCTTATCTGATTGTAATGTTTTGTTTGATGTTGTTAATGTTGATTATGATTTTGATACTGAATTAGTGGAAAAGTTTAACGTTGGTGATGTACTTCCTGTTTATATTATTGTGGATGATGATAGAGAAATGGGACGTATTGTTGGTGAAGTTAGTGAGGATAAGCTTGTCTCATTTTTAAAGGATAATGGTGGTATTTATGAATAAAAGATTTGTGTTTTTAGTAATTGTTTTTTTTATGATGTTTGTTCCTACTTTGGTTTTTGGACTTGATTCTTCTTATGCTGTTGATACAGGTATTTTTGGTGTTGTTAGTGCTAAGGATGTTTCGCTTCCAATATTTTCTATTTTGGTGGGGGCAGTTGATGGTTTTAATCCTTGTGCAATGTGGATACTTGTTTTTCTAATTACGATGATGTTTTCAATGCATGATAGAAAGAAAATGTGGATACTTGGATTAACTTTTATTTTTACAAGTGGTTTTGTTTATCTTTGTTTTATGCTTTCATGGCTTAGTTTAGCAAGTTTTTTATCGGGGATTACTTTAGTTAGATTTTTAATTGCTTGTTTTGCTATTGTGTTTGGAATGGTTAATATTTATAGGTATGTTAAGAGTTTGAGTAGTGATGTTGGATGTGATGTTACTGATAAGTCTAAGAGAATTAAGATTATGGATAAGATTAAGAAAATTGTTAATGAAAAAAAGTTTTTTTTGGCAATTTTAGGTGTAATGTTGCTTGCTTTTTCGGTTAATTTGATTGAGCTTCTTTGTTCTTTAGGACTTCCAGTTATGTTTACTAATGTGCTTGCTCTTAATGACTTGAGTGTTTTAGAATATGCATTTTATATTGGTTTATATTTGATTTTCTTTTTAATTGATGATATATTAGTATTTGTTATAGCTATGAAGACTTTGAAGATTAAGGGGATTTCTAATAAATATACTAAGTATTCTCATCTTATTGGAGGATTAATAATGGTTTTATTAGGGCTTTTAATGGTTTTGAAGCCTGAGTGGTTAATGTTTAATTTTTAGGAAGTGATGGTAGTATGAAGAAAAGTACAGAGATTATTTTTGTGATTTTAACTATTTTATTACTTGGAGTTATTGTTTATTTTTCTTTTTTTAATGAAAAGAAGATTGATAATGTTGTGAATAAAAATGCAACTTTGGAGAATATAAAAAAGACTGATGGAATGGTTAATGTTTATTTGTTTTATGGAAGGGAATGTCCTCATTGCGAAAAGTTAATGGAATATTTTGATAATATTAATGATAAGTATGGTGAACTTTTTAATCTTTATGGTTTTGAAGTATGGCATGATGGCAATAATCCTAATATAATGAAGGATTTTAGTTCTGCGATTGGTGATGATCTTGGTGGAGTTCCTTATTATATAATTGGGGATGAGTCTTTTGTTGGTTATAATTATACTTATGATGAAAAGATTGTTAAGGCTATAAAGAAGTATGCTAAGAGTGGTAGCGATGTTTATTTTGATAAGATAAAGAAGTAATTGGTTTACTTCTTTTTACATATAATTATTATAATTATAGTTCTTTTCTTTAAAATTGTGGTACAATATTGTTAAGCGTTATTTGCGGGGTGATTTATGAAGAAAAGAAGATATTTTTTATCGTTTTTATTATTTTTTATCCTTTTTTTAATAACTTATTTTTGGATATTTAGATGTTATGATTTTAAATTTCTTATTGATTCTTTGAAATTGTGTAACATTAAGTATATATTGTTTGCTATTTTATCAATGTTTATGTTTCCTTTGTTTGAGGCAATATTTTTAAAGAGTATAGCACGGAATATGGGGATTGAAATGAGTTTTTATAAAGCTCTAGGCTATGTTTTTACGGAGATATATTTTTCGGGAATTACACCCTCTTCGATGGGTGGACAGCCTGTTCAGATGTATGAGATGAATAGGGATGGTATTGAATATTATAAATCTAGTATTATTGTTTTGCTTAATACAGTTATTTATAAGTGTACACTGGTATTTTTGCTTATTTTGTCTTTGATATTTTTTGGATCTTATATATTTAGTTATTCTACTTTATTTAATGTTCTTGTTTTAATTGGTTTTGTTATGAATGTTTTGATAATTCTTTTTTTTATAAGTTTGGTTTATTCTAAAAAGACTATTGATTCTACAAGGAAAATTTTTATGTGGTTTGTGAATAGGTTTAAGTTTATAAAAAATAAAGAGGTTATTTTTGAAAGGTTTGATAAAACTGTTTTGAAGTATAATGATTTAAGTGATTTTACAAGGAAGAAACCTTTTATTTTTGTCAAGTCTTTTATGATACTTTTAATGCAAAGAATTAGTTTTCTTTTAGTTAGTTATTTTATATATAAATCTTTTGGGCTTGATGGTTTTAGTATATTTTTGGTTATTGCTTTTCAGGTTTGTATCGTGATGGCTGGAGACTTTATTCCTACTCCTGGTGGAGTGATGGTGTATGAAGGTATAATTTTATCTATTAATGAGCTTTTATATGGAGAAGAGCTTGCTCTTTCTTCGATGTTACTTCAAAGGAGTATTAATTTTTATTTATTGATATTAATTAGTTTTATAATTTATTTAGTTTTTCATTATGATAAGAAAAGGAGAAAAAGGAAGGAGAAGATTTTGAATGAAAAAAAATATAGTTAATATGGTACAAGGTTTTTGTATGGCTCTTGCTGATAGTGTTCCTGGTATATCTGGGGGGACTGTTGCTTTTATCCTTGGTTTTTATGAAAAGTTTATTAATAGTGTTAATGCTATTGTTACTAAGGGTGAAGATAAGAAAAAAGCGTTTTCGTTTTTGTTTAAATTAGGTATAGGATGGGCAATTGGAATGGCTCTTGCAGCGATTGTTTTGTCTAAGCTTTTTGAGGATCATATATATAGTGTTAGTTCACTTTTTATAGGGTTTATAGTGTTTGCAATTCCAATAATTATAAAGGAAGAGAAAAATACATTGAAAGGTAAGTATGGATATTTAATTTATTCTCTTATAGGAATAGCAATTGTTTCTTTGATTACTTATTTTAATCCTACTGGTGGAGGGAGTAATGTTGACCTTACTAATCTTAATCCTTTATTGTGTTTGTATGTGTTTATGGCTGGGGTTATTGCAATTTCCGCTATGGTGGTTCCTGGTATATCAGGTTCGACACTTTTGCTTATTTTTGGTCTTTATGTACCTATTATTACTTCGATTAGTGAGGTGTTGCATTTTAATTTTGGCTTTTTACCTATTTTAATAGTATTTGGTTTTGGAGTTATTACAGGATTGTTGCTTGTTGTTAAACTGATAAAGAAGGCTCTTGATAAGTATAGGGCTGAGACTATTTATATGGTGCTTGGTCTTATGGTTGGTTCAATATATGCAATTATTATGGGTCCTACTAGTCTTAGTGTTCCTAAGGAAGCAATGAGTTTTGGTACTTTTAGTATTTTGTTCTTTATTTTTGGAGGTATTATTGTTTATGGACTTGAAGTTTTAAAAAGAAAACTTGATAAGTAGTTTCATATTGGCACTTTTTAGTGCCTTTTTCTATGGGAAAATATTTTGTACATTGTGATTTTATTTGCATATATTATGATAGCAGGAGGTGTATTATGAATTTAGAGAGATGTTTTAATCCAAATGGTAATGTTGATGATATTAATAAAGTTAATTGTTTTTATATAGGTGTTCCTGGGACAAGGGGACAAAAAGGCGAAAAAGGAGATGTTGGTCCAAAGGGAGATAAAGGTGATATTGGACCTCAAGGTGAGAAAGGTGAAAAAGGTGATGCTGGAGAGTTAGTGCCTTCTTCGACTGAGGCTATGTTTGCGACTGGTTTTGTTGATAAAGATGATAATGGGGTAATGGAGTTTGATACGCCATGGCTTATACCCAGTGATTCTGCAATTTTTAAAAATGTGAGTAATACAGGAGTTGGAATTGTTTCTGGTATTTATGAGATTGTTGTGTCTGGTTTGATAAGAGAAGCTGATGACACACATGGGGCGGAGGTTTATCTTGCTAATAGTGAGGGCTCGGCAATTAAGGATTTAACCTTTGAACTAAAAGCAGGTTATGGAAAACAAATGTATTTTTCGAAGAGCATTGCTTTTAGGTTTGAAAGTGATACGATTTTAAGTTTGAATGTTAATTTACTTGGTGATTTGGGGACTTCAAGTGTTGTTGTTGAAAATGTTAATTTAGTTATGAAGAAGATTCATGAATAGAATGTTTTAAAGAAATTAATTAAAATTACTTGTATAAAGATTAAATAGGTAGTATATTATATATAAAGAAGCACGTTCTTTAAACGTCGATTTCATGTGTATACAAGTTGCGACGTTTCTCTATATCAGAGAGACGTCGCTTTAGTTATTAATTAAACATTTAGATTAATCTATAGATGATAATTAATAAAAAAAGGATTATAATAAGCAGAATGCTAATCAAGTCGTTTTTTTTACTCATTATACATCACCTCGCTTTCATAGAAAGTGAAGCCGACGCCCAAAGATACGTGCATGATACAAGTATAAAGTATATGAATACACAATGCAAATGAGTAAAAATGGCATTTGGTATAAAAAATAGTATTCAATTTTAAAAATTGTCTTAGGGAAAAATAACTTTTGATATAAAAGGGGATACTAAAAAGTATTATTTTGTATAAATTGAAAAAAATTCTTGAAAAAGAAGTTTTTTTGTTATAGAATTAACTTATAAGAAACTAAGAGAGGAGGAAGAAATTTTGTAATAAACATACATATGTTTGTGAAATTTCTGAATTTTTTATGATAAACAAATATTCGTCTGGGGGGGGGGGTCAATACTACTAACCCTATAAATAAAAAAAGAAAGGTATTATATTTGATAGCTTTATCAATGTTTAGTATAGGGATAATAACACTAAGCACTTATGCGTTATATAATAGTGAGTTAGTGACAGGTGAAAACACTATAAAATCAGGACAGGTAAAAATGAGTTATACTGAAGTAAATGAATTGGCTTTAAATAATGCGTTACCTATGAAAGATGAAGAAGGGAAAAATCTTAATGATTACTTTGATTTTACTGTGTCATCATGGATAAAAACAAATGCTAATGATAGTACAGAAAGAAAATTAAATTATAATATAGTAATAGAAATGATATCAATGTATATTAATGGAATGGAAATACAAGAAGGAAATGATTATTATGTCCCAGGAAAACTTTTATCAGATTATATGTATAAAGTGTATTTAACTACTTTAGATGATAATGGTAATGAAACAGAAATAACAGAACCAATGACAATTGAAGAGTTAAATAATTATATTATTAAGTCTCAAGAAGAAACATTTAAAAATGGTAAAGCTCAAGTAGATACAAAATATAGACTAAGGATATGGGTAGACTATAATTATGATGTAAATATATATAAAACTTTTAATGAAAATGACAATGGATTTACCGTAGATAGTGTAGGCTATAAATTTAGAGTAAATGTAAATACAAATAAGATAGAACAACAAGAAATGATACCAATACTTAATATTCCATTGGGAAAAGATAAAACAATAAAAGTAACTCATGAAATAGATGATACTTTACAAGTAGATAATAAGTTTGCAACAGAATATAGATATACAGGTAAGAATCCTAATAATTATGTTTTATTTAATAATGAATTATGGAGAATAATAGGAGTAATACCTACTGAAGATACTTCTGGTAATGTAGAAAATAGATTAAAAATAATAAGAACTGAATCGATAGGAAATAAGAAATGGAATAGTTGTGAATATACTGTCAAAAATTCTATTTATACTTGCAATGATTCTGGTAAATATTTAAATGATTGGACTGGTGCAACTTTAAATACATATTTAAATAATGATTATTATAATACATTAACAAGTGATGCCAAAAACATGATAGGAACAACAAAGTATTATCTTGGAGGATATAGTGGTATAAATATAACATCTGATGTAATGTGGCAATATGAAAGAAAGAATGATACAAATAGAACAGAATATTATTATGGAACAAACCCAGTAATGCAAAATGATGCATCAAAAAAGATAGCGCTAATGTATGCAAGCGATTATGGATATGCTTCAAGTAATGTATGTAAATCTGTCGTTACCAGCATAGGAGCATATGATTCATCTTTTTGCACCTCAACAAATTGGTTATATTCTGGTTCTGATGAATGGTTACTTCCGCAGAGTTCAGGCGATTCCAGCTATGCTTTCAGTGTGGATTCGACTAACGGTGTCGATAACTACTACAACCTAGTCTACATAGACGAGTATACGGTCCGCCCAGTCCTTTATCTGTCATCTAACGTAAAGATTTCAGGTGGAAATGGGACTTCGGAACAACCATATCAACTTAGTATCAGTTGAGAGTTTTTGAACGAGTCTGCAAGGTAAAATCTTGCGACGAGTAATTGAAGAAGAAGTTTTTTGTTTTCTTCTTTTCTTTTTTCTTTGTTTATTATATAATGGTGGTGAGGTGATACGATGAGGGCACTTATAACTGGGGCTGGTTCTGGGATTGGTCGAGAAATGGCTATTTATTTGGATAGTATTTCTTATGAGCTAATACTTGTTGATAAGGATGGTTCTTCTTTGGAAAAGTTGAAGTCTGATTTAAAGAATGATCATAAGTTTATTGTTACTGATCTTTGTGATTTGAAGAAAGTTAAGGATTTATATATTATTACACGTAAGGATAATATTGATATGCTTATTAATAATGCTGGTTTTGGATTTTATGGTGATTATAATTCTTGTGATTTACTTACGGAGCTTGATATGATTAATGTTAATGTTGTTGCTGTTCATGTGCTTACTCGTATGTTTTTAAAGGATATGGTTAAGAAGGATAAGGGTTATATTTTGAATGTTGCTTCTAGTGCTGGGTTGCTTCGTGGTGGTCCTTTAATGAGTTGTTATTATGGTACTAAGGGTTATGTTGTTGATTTTACGTGTGCTCTTTATGAAGAGCTTCGTAGGAATAAATCTCATGTTGTTGTTTCTTGTTTGTGTCCTGGGCCTGTTAGTACTAATTTTAATAAGGTAGCTGGTGTTAATTTTAATATTAAGTCTCTTTCTGCTTGTGGTGTTGCTCGTTATGGGCTTAAGAAGATGTATTTGGATAAGAAGCTTATTATTGTTCCTGGTTTTTGGGTTAGGGTTGGCGTTTTCGTTAGTAGGTTTTTGCCTGTTAAGTGGCTTCTTAGAATAACTTATAATATTCAAAGGAAAAAGGGTAGATAGAATGAAGTATTTTATTAAATTTTCGTATGATGGCTCTTGTTTTTCTGGTTTTCAAAGACAAAAGGGTCTTAGAACCGTGCAGAGTGTAATGGAAGAGTGTCTTACTTCTTTGAATAATGGCAATTTTGTTAGTTTATGTGCTTCTGGTAGAACTGATAAGGGGGTTCATGCTAGAGGGCAGTGTGCCCATTTTTGTCTTGATGTTGATGTTAAGTTATATAATTTAAAAAAATATCTTAATAAGTGTTTTAATGGAGAAATATATGTATTGGATGTTTTTTTGGTTGATGATGGTTTTCATGCTAGGTATGATGTTTTGTCTAAGACTTATTGTTATTATATAAATATGGGAGAATTTAATCCTTGTATGAGAAATTATGTTCTTCAGTATAATAGAGCTTTGGATGTTTCTTTGATGAAAGAGGCTTCTTTGGTATTTTTAGGAGAACATGATTTTAGAAGTTTTTGTTTTGATTCTAAAAGTCAGGATAATTGTGTTAGGACTATTTATGATGTAAATATAAGTGTCAATGATTGTATAGTCGAGATTAGGTTTACAGGTAATGGTTTTCTTAGAAAAATGGTGAGAAATATGGTTTCTGTGCTTCTTTTGGTTGGCTCTGGAAAGATTAATTGTTCTGATGTTGTTAGTATACTTGAATGTCAAGAAAAGTCGTATAATGTCAAATGCGTGTCTTCTTGTGGACTTTATCTTGACAATGTAGTTTACGGTGGTGAATTTGATGAGTTATAGGTTTTCTTCTGATACTCTTATTCATTCTTGTGGGTTTAATTTGTATTCTTTTTATAATATTTTAAAGAACGGGATTATGTCTTATTCTTATGCAAAAGAGAATGGGTTTGTTGTTGATAGAAATTATTATGGTTCTAATTTGGATGATATGATTTCTTGTGTTAGATATTTGTATGTTAATGATTCTATAGAGGATGGCGCTTATAATGCTCATGTGAAGAATGGACTTTCTTTTATTTTGGAGGATGTTTCTTTTGTTTATGACAAAGGTGATAGATTTATTCATCGTTATGATGAAGTTTTGGTTAAGGATTATATTGATGTTTCTAGGATTAAAGGAGTTCTTGTTCCTGATTTTTATAAAGATTTTGATGTTTGTGATTTAGAGTTTATTAGAAGGGATTCTACTAGTTATTCTTTAATTCTTAGGAATGTTTCTAATATGCTTTCTTTTATTGGTTCTCTTGGAGGTAGTGTTAATAAGTCATTGTATGATGATTGTTTTAGGGAGCTTTATTATATTAATGAGGCTTTTAGGAATAGTTCTTCTTCGGATAAAGAGGTTCTTCGTGATGATTTTGTTTGTGTTATTGATGATTTGAATTATTTGATTGGTACTGATTTTGCTAGAGTTTTTAAGAATATTATTGGTAAGGATGAAGTTTCTCTTATTGATGTTGTTGATTATTTTAGGGGTGATTTACCTATTTATTATTTGGGGAATAGTGTTTCTTTGAAGAAGTAATAATATTTTCTTTGATTGTTTCGTATACTATTAAGGGTGATTTGTATGAATTATAAAAAGCTTATTGTTAGTATTTTGATTCCTGTTATTCTTGGTAGTTTGATTGGTGTTCTTATTGATACTTCTTCGTATGGGTATTTGCTTAAACCTGCTTTGTCTCCACCGTCTTGGTTGTTTCCTGTTATGTGGACTGTTCTTTATATTTTGATGGGTATTTCTAGTTATTTAGTTTCTAGAGATGCTGGTTCTTCTGATGCACTTTCTGTTTATGGGTTACAACTTTTTGTTAATTTAATGTGGTCTATTATATTTTTTGTATTTAATTTTTATTTAGTTTCGTTTGTTTGGCTTTTAATTTTAGATGCTTTGGTTATTTATATGATTTTTAAATTTTATAAGATTAATAGGGTTTCGGCTTATTTACAGTTTCCTTATTTGATTTGGATATTGTTTGCTAGTTATTTGAATCTTGGTATTTATATTTTGAATTAAAAAAATAGAGTTTTTGTTTTATTACTCTATTTTTTAATGTTGTTTAATTCTTCTTCAACTTTTTTGATTGTTCTTTTTAAAGTTTCTACATCAATATAGTTTTCTGTGAATGGGTGACCTCCACTTTTGGTTTGTTTGCTATTTATGTTGATAGTGACACCTTTTATTTTTTCTTCTATATCTTGTTGGATGGCAGCGGTTGTGCATAGAACTTGTCCAAGTAATACAAACCAGTTTCCTATAGCATTTTGTTCATTGGCTGTTAAGTCGTCTGTTATGGCTAAGGCTATGGCAAAACAAATAGTTGTCCAAAGTTTGGTGTCGTTAGAGTTTTTCATACTTAATTTTATAAATTTTTCTATATTTTATTAATAATTGTGTTATAATTTTATTATAGGAAGTAGGTGTTAAATATGGATTTGCTTGTTTTGGTTTTGCTTGTTGTTATTGTTGGTATTTTTTTCCGTGATACTAAGCGTTTGGTTTATTTGATTGGGATACTTGAATTGTTTTTTAGACTTGTTCATCATATTGGTGATTTGCTTGGAATAGCTGTTTTTAACAATTTTGTTGATAAGTATATTCCTAATTCTATTTTTACTATTATTTCTGGTCACACTAATGGGGTGCTTTGTACAGTGCTTTCATTTGTGGTTGTTGGGATATTGGTGATGTTTTTGTTTTATCTTATTAAGTATTTTTTTAAAGCAAAGAAGTTATAGTTTTATTTTGTTTTTTTTGTATATGTATATGATTGTTAGTATGATTAAGGTACCGATTATTGTTATTTCAACGGTGTCTTTTTTTTCTTGGTGAATTACTTGTTCTACTTCGTTGTAAGCATTTATTGTTAATGGAATAATTAATAATCCTAGGATGGTTAATTTTTTTAATAATTTTTTGATAATATCACTCTCTTTTCTATTTAATTATATTTTTTTTGTTTTTTTTGATGAAAGTTGAGGATTTTTTTTATTTTTTTTGTTTTATATATATGGAGGGTGATATTGTGTTAGAGGTAAAGAATGTCTTTAAGTGTTATAAAACTGGGAATTTTGTTCAAAGAACTCTGGATAATGTTAGTGTTAAGTTTAGGAGGAGTGAGTTTGTTTCAATACTTGGTACTTCTGGTAGCGGAAAGACTACTTTTCTTAATATTCTTGGTGGTTTGGATAATTATGATAGTGGGGATTTGATTATAAATGGGAAGTCTACGAAAAGATTTAAGGATAAGAATTGGGATATTTATAGAAATAATTCGGTTGGTTTTATTTTTCAGAATTATAATTTAATTCCTCATATTAGGGTGATTGATAATGTTTGTCTTGCAATGACTATTAGTGGTGTTAGCAGAAGGGAGCGTAAAAAGAGGACTCTTGCAGTTTTGTCTAGGGTTGGTCTTTTGAAGCATGCTTATAAAAAACCTAGTGAGCTTTCTGGTGGACAGATGCAGAGGGTTGCTATTGCTAGAGCTTTGGTTAATGATCCAGATATTATTTTGGCTGATGAGCCTACTGGGGCACTTGATTTTTCAACTAGTTTGCAAATAATGGATTTGATTAAGGAGATTTCTAGAGATAAGCTGGTTATTATGGTTACTCATAATGGTGATATTGCTAGGAATTATTCTAATAGAATTATTAGGCTTAAAGATGGAAAGATTGTTGATGATAGTAATCCTTATTTTGGTGATTTTGATGGTGTTTATAACTTTCGTAAAACGTCGATGTCATTTTTTACTGCTCTTAAGTTGTCGTTTGCTAATATTTTTACGAAAAAGAAAAGGACTTTGCTTACTTCGTTTGCTTCTTCGATTGGGATAGTTGGTATTGCACTTATTCTTTCTATTTCTAATGGTTTTGGGGAAAAGATTAATGAATTTGAAAGGAATTCTTTGTTGCAGATGCCTATTACTGTTTCTAATGGGGTTATTGATACTTCAGATTGGTCTGGTAATAATGATTCTTCTTCGATTGGTGAGTATACTAGCAAAAAGATGGTTATTCCTCGTGATGATTCTTCTTTTACACATGTTAATAGAATTACTGATGATTATGTTTCTTATATTAATGATATTGATGAGATTTTACTTAGTGGTGTTTCATATCAAAGAGATGCTTTTATTAATGTTGTTTATAAAGCCGATGATTCTTATAGATATGTTGATAATAATAGAGATGGAGTTTCTTCTTTTTGGAATGTTTTTCCTGATAATTCTTTGAATGGAAGTTTTTTGGATAATTATGATGTTTTGGCAGGCGAAGTTAATGCTGATGTTGCAGGGTTTATTTTGGTTGTTGATGAATACAATCAAGTTTCTTCTGATGTTCTTAGAGCTCTTGGTTTTTCTACTGATGTTAGTTTTAGTGATATATTGTCTTTAAAGTATCGTGTTGTTTTTAATGATGATTTTTATTATGAGAATGATGGTTATTTTTTTGCTTCTTCTGATTATGAGGCTATGTATAATAGTGATAATAGTATTAATGTGTTTATTCAGGCTATTGTTCGTCCGAAAAAGGGAAGAGAGTTGGTTTCTTCTTCGGGAATTTTTTATACTTCTTCTTTGATTGATAAAGTGATAAGTGTTAATAAAGATTCTTTGATAGTTAAGAAGCAGAGAGAGTCTTCTTATAGTGTTTTAAGTTTGGATAATTCTTTTTCTTCTTTTAGTAGGAATAATATTCTTTCTTATTTAGGTGATGATGTTACTCCTTCTGGAATAATGCTTTATCCAAGTGATTTTGATGCAAAGGAGAAGATAGTTTCGTATTTGGATAAGTATAATGATAATAAGAATTTTTCTGATAAGATTTTTTATACTGATATGGCTTATATGATTAGTTCTCTTTCTGATGGTATAATATCGGCGATTACGATTGTTCTTGTTTCGTTTAGTTCTATTTCTCTTGTGGTTTCTAGTATTATGATTGGCATTATTACTTATATTAGTGTTTTGGAGCGTACTCGTGAGGTTGGGATACTTCGGGCTCTTGGGGCGAGGAAGAGGGATATAACTAGAGTGTTTAATGCTGAAACTTTTATAATTGGTGCTTGTAGTGGGTGTATTGGAATAGGAATTACTGTTTTTTTAAATGTTTTTGTTAATAAAATTATTTATAAATTTACGGAGCTTTCTGGTGTTTCTAGGCTTGATTGGTTTCATGCAACTGTGCTTATTATTGTTAGTATTTTTCTTACTTTAATTGGAGGATATATTCCGGCAAGATTGGCTAGTAAAAAGAGCCCAGTTGTGGCTCTTAGGAGTGAATAATTAAAAAATGCAAGTTTTTGTTCTTGCATTTTATATGTGTCTTATTTTTGCTTTTGGTTCTGATGTGACATTGTAAATTTCTTTTAGGGTTTCGGTCATATCTTTGTATATGTTTATAGCTTCTTCATAGTTTTTGTTTTTGATGTTGTCAATGGCTTGGTGTATTCTTAAGTATAACATGCTGTTTGCAATTATTTTGTTTTGTTCATCTTGGTATAAATTTTTTGATATTTCTGGTCCGATTGCGTTGTATTCATCTAGCAGAGGTGTGTATTTTGGATTATTTTTCATTATGGTGTCTCTAAAGTTTCTTAGGGTTTCTAGAATATGACCATGATCTTCTTGTCCTAAAATATCACACATTGCTGTTGTAAGGTAACAGTTTGATTCTTTTTTGTTTTGGAAGTCGTTGTTACAACTTCTTTCGTCTGGTTTTACGTAGATGTGTTTTTTTGTACATCTAAATCCTCTCCAATTTTGGTCTTTTTCGTCTAGCCACACACAGTCTGAGCATTCCCATGGATATCCCATAATATCAATCCTTTCTTTGTTTCTTGTTTTGATAGTTTAACATATTTTTTTGTTTTTGTAAATATTATTAAGGGGTGATGTTTTATGAAAGATTGTAGATATGTTGATGATGACTTTATTCTTAAGTATGAAGTTATTGATGATAAAATAAGGGTTTATTATAGTGATGGACGTTTTGTTGATTATTGTTATTGTGCGTCTTTGGAGAAGGAACTTTTGGAGGTTTTAAAGAAACAGCTTTATCAAAATGTAATGTTTAAGGATATGAGAAAAAGAGATGGAGTTTTGTCTAAGGGACTTTTTTATGTTTTGTTTTTAGGGACTTTTGTTTCTTTTTCTTGTTTATATGATAGTTTTTCTGTTTCTGATTTATTGGCTTTTCTTGGTTTTTTAGGTTTTAGTGTTGGTGATTTTGTTTATTTTATAAAGAATGATAAACTTTTTAAGGAGATTTTAAAGGAAGAGTATTATATAGATAATATGGATTTATTTGATGATATAGTTGGTGTTAATGATCTTGATAATTTTAGTTTTAATGATTTAGTAGATATTAAAAAGGGGCTTGTTAAGAAAAAATAAAAGGGATATAATGTTGTTGAGGGATGTCTATGATTAATTGTAATGATAATAGAAATAATGAAGCTTTTATAAAGTATTATGAGGTTTATGATGATGTTATTAAGTTTTATACAAAAGATGGAGTTTTTACTATTTTGAATACTTCAGATAATGTTAAGAGACTTGATAATATTATGGATGGACAAGCACTTGGCAATATTAGTTGTCTTAAGAGTAGGATCAAAGAATTGCTTTTTGGTATACCTTTTTTACCTTATTTTGGTTATTTTTTAGGAGATTCTTTTTCTTCTCTTGCTTCGTCTTTTGATGGTGGTAATCTTTTTGTGTTTGGGGCTAGTTTGGCAGCGCTTGCTACTGATGTTTATTATGTTACTTCTCGTGGTGGAATGATAAAAGAGAGTGTTAAGGATAAATTCTATATTCAAAATATTGATTATATAAATAATTATATAAATGATGAAAATATTAGATCAATGTTTCCTAATTTGGATTCTTATTTGGATGAAGATGGTAAGATTAAATTGTCAATGAATGATGTTGATGGGATGAGTTTGGTTGATTTAAAATCTTTTAAAATTGTCATAGATAATATTGTCGATAAAAGTAAGAATACTGATATTGTTGATGGTTTTGATGTTAAAGAGCAGGATTTGGATTCTTTAAATGATAATTCTTCTTTAAAATTTGACGAAAAAAGTAGTAATAAAAAAAGATTTAGGAAATAGATTGGAGTTGTATTTATGAGTTTTGATGATGTTGTTGGTTCAAGAAGGAGTATTAGAAAGTATACTTCAGAGGATGTTAGTGATGTTGATATTCGAAAAATAGTAGAGTGTGGGATTTTGGCTCCTTCCGCTAAAAACAGACAACCTTGGAGGATAAAGGTGGTTTCTGATGATTTGAAGGATAAGATTGCTTTTTTTTTAGAAAGTAAAAAAAGTGATGATGATATTAGTATTTCGCATACTGCTGGTGTGATAAAGGAGGCTAAAAGACTTATTTTAGTATTTGCAGTTGATGGTTATGATAAGAATGATGTTTTGTCAATTGGGGCTTTTATAGAGAATATGTGTTTGAAGGCTACTGATATGGGGCTTGGTAGCTTGTGGATTGCAAATACAGATAAGGTTAATGATTTGATTAAGGATTATTTTGATGTTTCAATGGATTTGATTTCTTGTGTGGCGATTGGGCATAAGAATCAAAATCCTCATGCAAGGCCAAGGATGAGTTTGGAGGAAATTGTTTTGTAGCACGATGTGCTATTTTTTTTGTTTTTTCATATAATTTATTGTTAGTATTTTAGGGGTGTGAGTTTTATGAATTATAAAGTTGCTATTAATCCGGTTGGTGGTGGTAGCGACACTGGTTTGGTTGCTTCTGGTGTTACTGAAAAGGATATTTCTTTATTGGTTTCTCGTTATATAAAAAAGAGGCTTGATGAACTTGGAATAGAGAATGTTATTACAAGGGATACGGATAATGATTTGAGTTTGGAGTCTAGAGTTAATTTTATTAATAGTAGTTTGGGTTTAACGGATGATGTGATTGTGATTACTAATGGTCTTTCTGATTCTTCGATTGATGGTGTGGAGATTATATATGCGCTTAGAGATAGTAATCGTTTTGCAAAAATTTTGGCTGAGCAGTTTGCTAATAGTGGGATTGATGTTAATAAGTATTATCAGCTTAGAATGGAGGAAGATACGGCGCTTGATAGTGATTATATAATAAGGAATACTGGTGATAGTGAAAGTGTTATTATTAATTATGCTAGTATTAAGGATAGTGATGGTCTTTCTGATTTTGTTAAAAATTATGAGGATTATGGGGAAGCAGTGGTAAGAGCAATTGCTATTTATACTAAGAGCGATTATGTTCCTACTGCTAAAGGCGATTATTATACTGTTAAGAAAGGGGATAGTTTGTATAGTATTGCGAGAGCGTATGATATTTCTGTTTCTGATTTGAAGAATGCAAATAATCTTACTAGTAATGTTTTGTCGATTGGTCAAGTGCTTAAAATTCCTGATATTGTAGAGAAGGGAGATACAAGTGTTTATTATGTTAAGAAAGGCGATACTTTGTATGGAATAGCAAAAAATTATGGTGTTAGTGTTGATGAGATAAAAAAGCTTAATGATCTTAGTGGTAATAATTTGACAATTGGTCAAGAGTTGCTTATTCCTGGTCTTTCTAGTGGAAGTGTTCCTAGTGTTAATGTTTATACTGTTGTGAAGGGAGATAGTTTGTATAAAATCGCTAATTTGTATGGTGTTAGTGTTGATGAATTGAAGAGTGCAAATAATCTTACTAGTAGTGTTATTTCAATTGGACAACAGTTGGTGATACCTAGTGGGTCTTCAAAGACTTATGTGGTGAAGCGTGGGGATACTTTATATGGCATTGCTAGGGATAATAATACAACTGTTGATAGGTTAAAAGAGCTTAATGGCCTTAGTGGAAATACGCTTTCGGTAGGCCAGGTTCTTAAGTTATGATGTGGTTATTGATTTTAAAGTATAAGGGTTTTGACTTAATGTTGAAATCTTTTTTTGATATATGAAAAGTTAATTAAAAAAATAATAAAAAGCAATTGATACAGCAACAAATGTTTGGTACAATGTATAACAAGGGAGGTTGGTAAAAATGAGTAGTATAGAAGAATATAAAGAAAAAAAATTTGAGGATATAATAGAATTATTTAAATTTGAAGTGAATTAGGAGGTTATAAATGAATCAGGATAAAATGCATTTAATTAACAAAATTTTTAATAATGAAACAATAAGAACTGTATGGGATAAAGAAGATGAAAAATATTATATTAGTGTTGTTGATATAGTAGGAGTTTTATCAGAAAGTGAAAATCCTAGAAATTATTGGAAAGTGTTAAAACACAGATTAAAAAAAGATGGGAATGAGTCGGTTACAAATTGTAACCAACTGAAATTAAAGTCTTCAGATGGTAAATATTATAATACTGATGTAGTTGATATTGAGGGTATGTTTAGATTAATTGAATCTATTCCTAGTAAAAATGCTGAACCAATAAAAGGATGGTTAGCTAAATTAGGAAGTGAAAGAATTGATGAAGTATTTGACCCATCACTTGCAGCTCAAAGAGCTATAGATATATATCGCGCTAAAGGTTATGATGAAAAATGGATTGCTAAGAGATTAAAAGGAATTCAAGATAGAAAAGAATTAACTGATATTTGGCAAGAAAATGGTATAACTGATGGTAAAGAATATGCTATATTAACCAATGAAATCTATAAAGAATGGTCTGGTATGACTGCAAAAGAGTATAAACAATATAAAGGACTTCGTAAAGAGTCTTTAAGAGATAATATGGATAATATTGAAATAATATTAACTGATTTATCAGAAGAAACTACAAAAAGATTTTCAGAAAAACATAAACCACAGGGTTTAGAGCAAAATAAAGAAGTTGCTAGAATGGGTGGACATGCAGCAAAAGTAGCAAGGGAATATATAGAAAGAAATCTGGGAGAATCTGTTGTTACTAAACAAAATAGATTAAATTATGAATATAAAGATGAAATAAAAATTGAAATTAAATAAGTGAGCAACAAATGAAAAATAGAAAAGATATGGTGTTACAATTGATGATGATGGTTTTTTATAGGAAGTAGATGTGTGAATTAGAAAGAAAGATTATCACAATTAGAAAAGATGAAGGAAAAAAGTTAGTTTATTTGGTAAAATTAAAAGTAGTTACACTTTAATAATTTTTGATTGTAAACTATTTGTAATAATTAGGTAAATAGTATTTTATTATTTTGGTTTTTGTCAAATACTTTGTCAACTTCTTGTAAAGTTGACCTTTTTTCGTTTATAATATATATGGATGTGATTACATGAAAAATATAATAGAGAAGATATATGATTATTCTTTGGAAGAAATAATGGGAGAGCGTTTTGGGAGATATTCTAAATATATTATTCAAGATCGTGCTATTCCAGATGTTCGTGATGGGTTAAAGCCTGTACAAAGAAGAATCCTTTATGCAATGTATATTGGTAAAAATACATATGATAAACCATATAGAAAGAGTGCAAAGACTGTTGGGGATGTTATAGGTTCTTTCCATCCACATGGTGATAGTTCTATATATGATGCTATGGTTAGGATGTCTCAGGATTGGAAGATGAAAAATCCTTATATTGATATGCATGGTAATAATGGTTCAATTGATGGTGATAGTCCGGCAGCATACCGTTATACTGAAGCTCGTCTTTCTAAAATATCTAATGAGCTTTTAAAGGATATTGATAAAAATACAGTGTTATTTGCTCCAAATTTTGATGATACTATTATGGAGCCTACTGTACTTCCAGCGAAGTTTCCTAATTTACTTGTTAATGGTACTACTGGTATAAGTGCTGGTTATGCTACTAATATACCACCACATAATTTAGGTGAAGTAATTGATGCTACTATTAAGAGGATTGATAGTCCTAATTGCAGGGTTGAAACTTTACTTGATATAGTAAAGGGTCCTGATTTTCCTACTGGTGGTATTGTTTTTGATAAAAAGGGTATTTATAATGCCCTTACTACTGGTAAAGGCAAGGTAATTGTACGTTCTAAAGTAGTTGAGGAAAAAGAAAAGGGTAAACTTACATTGGTGGTAACGGAAATACCTTATGAAGTTTTAAAGACTAATATTGTTAGAAAAATAGATGAGATTAGAATAGATAAAAAAATTGATGGTATTCTTGAGGTAAGGGATGAGTCTGATAAAGATGGTCTTAGGATTGCTATTGATATAAAGAAGGATGCTAATAAGGAGTTAATTCTTAATTATTTGTATAAGAATACTGATCTTCAGGCTTCTTATAATTATAATATGATTGCGATTGTTAAGAGAAGACCTAAACTTCTTTCTTTGATGGATATTCTTGATGCTTATATTGATCATTTAAGGAGTGTTATTCTTTCGAGGACTAGGTTTGATTTAGAGCATGCTAAAAAGAGGTATCATATTGTTGAAGGTCTAATTAAAGCTATTTCTATTTTAGATGAAGTTATTGCATGCATTCGTAAGAGTAAAAACAAAAGTGATGCTAAGGATAACTTGGTTAAAGAGTTTGGTTTTACTTTGGAACAAGCTGAGGCTATTGTAGTTTTACAACTTTATAGGCTTACTAATACGGATATTGCACTTCTTGAGGAAGAACTTGCTAATCTTAAGTTGATAATTGAGGGACTTACAAAGATTATTAATGAAGAAGATGCTTTAAAGGATGTTATGAAGAGTGAACTTAGAAAGATTAAGAAAGAGTATGATGTTGTTCGTAAGACTGAAATAGTGGATGAAGAGATTGAAATTAAGATTGATATGGAAGCGATGATACCTAAAGAGGATGTTGTTACTTTGATTACTAAGGATGGTTATGTTAAGAGGACTAGCAGGAGAGGTTATCTTGCTAATAGTGAGGATCCTCTTCTTAAAGAGAATGATTATGTTATTGGACTTTATGAACAAAATACACTTGATACATTGCTTATATTTACTAATTTAGGTAATTATATATATTTGCCGGTTCATGAAATACCTGATATTAAGTGGAAACAACTTGGTAAGCATATAAGTAATATAGTAAAGGTTCAAGAGAATGAAGTTGTTATTGGTGCTATTCCTGTTAGTGATTTTAGTAAAGGTTTTGATGTTGTTTTGACTAGCAAGAATGGTATGATTAAAAAAACTAATTTGGAAGATTTTAAAGTTAGTCGTTATTCTAAGCCTATTTCTTGTATGAAACTTAAGGATGATGATGAAGTTGTTAGTGTGTTCTTATCTTTATATAATGATATTTTAGTGGCAACTGGTAAATGTTATAGTCTATGGTTTGATGTTAGTGAGGTGCCTTGTTCGGGAATTAAATCAAGTGGTGTTAAGGCTATTTCTCTTAAAGATGATTATGTTGTTTCTAGTGTTAATTTTAATAGGGATTTAGAGTATGTTTCAGTGTTTACTGATAAGGGAACAGCAAAAAGAGTTAAACTTAGTGAGTTTGAAAAGGGTAGTCGTGCAAGACGTGGTCTTATGATTCTTAGAGAGGTTAAGACTAATCCTTATCGTGTTGTTTCAGTGTTTGTGAATGATAAGTGTAATTTTGGAATTAAGTCTTCTTCTGGTATTTCATTTGTTAAGAGTACTGAGCTTAGTATTTGTGATAGGTATCAGACTGGTTCTTCAGTTTGCCGTGATCAAGTTCTTGATGTGTTTATGGTTAATGGTTTGAAAAAGAGAGATGATGAGAAGATCAGTGTCTCTAAAAACGATGAGAGTGAAGTTCTTGATGATATTGATTCTAATGTTACAAATGATGGAATTGAGGGTTTGAATGATATTAATTCTAAGAAGAAGTCTGATATCAATGAGTATGGTCATCAAATGTCTTTGCTTGAGATAGATGATGAATTAAAAAGAATTGATGATATTATTAACTAATGTAAAGTTTTGTAAAAATGTGTAAAGCTTAAAAAATATACTAATTTTAATATTTTGTTTTATAAAGGGATGTCAATTTTTAAAATTGTCTAGGGCAATTTTGGGGATTGGTGTCTTTTTTCTTTGTGAAATGTTAATAATGGCGATTTTACTTGTGTTTTTTAATAGGTTATATTTTGGATGAAGGGAGGTGATGGATTTTGGGTATATTTCCATCAAGGCAATGTGTTCTTAGTGTTTCTGCAATAAGGGATCTTTCTTATACTTGTGATAGAAGAAGGGATGGCTATAAGATTCCAATTGTTTCTTCTTTGATGTTTAATGCAATGTTTAATAATGTTTCTAGAAAGAATTATATTTGTTATTTTATGGCTAGTCTTTTTAATGTTTCTTATGAAGAAATCTTTGATAGTATTTGTTTTGTTAAAGATAGGATTAGTTTTTATTGTTATGATAGGGATTCTTTGGTTGATTATATTTGTAAAATTAATGGTGAAGTTATTGGGATTCGTATTTGTGTTTGTGAAAGTTCATTTGATATGAAACGTTTTGTTCAATCTGGAGTGGATATGTCTGTTTTGACAGAAAGACCTTATGATAGAATATTTCAAATTAGTATTAATAATTATACTTTTTCTGGTAATGCTAGTAGTCTTCATTGTAGTTATTTTGGAAATGATAAGTGTTTTACTTATTCTATTTATTTACCTTTTATCAGGAGAAAGTGTTATAACTATGAAGAACTTGAGGATTTTGAAAAAGCTATGTTGGTTTTTAATGAAACTAGTTCTTTGATTCTTGATAGGGTTTGTGATAGGGAAATCTTTAAGGAGTATGTTTCTTGTGCTATAGATGTTAGTAAGAATGAAATTTCTAGTTTGTATGATGATATTGTTTATCTTAATGAACAGCATTTGTATTATCTTAAGGAAGCTAGGGATGTTTTTTATGAGGATGGTGTTAAAGATGGTTCTTATGAAATGGCAAAGAATATTGCTAGTAGTTTGTTTTCTAGTGGTGTTGATGAGTTGACGGTTTCTAAGTGTACGGGAATTTCTTTTGATGATATTTTAGATGATTAAAAAAACAGTGTGTATTTTTTGATGGTTTCATCTTTAATACATACTGTTTTAAATTATTTTTGTTTTTAGGATTCTTGAGGTGTTGGAAAAGTTTAATTTCGCTACGTTTGTTAGGACTTCTTTTCCATATTTTTCTACTAGTTCTTGTCCTATTTCATCTACTTTTGTTCCTGCTCCTTTAGGAATTGGTAAATGATATTTGTCACATATTTTATCGAATTCTTCTAGAAAAATGTATCTACTTATGATTGATGAGCATGCTACAGCAAGATTTTTATCTTCGGCTTTTGTCATAAAAGTAATGCCTTTTAGAATGTTTGGTAGTTCTTTTATGTATTCGTAGTATCTTTTTTCTTTAGTGAATTCATCGATTATTATGTAGTCTATTTCATCATTTATTTCGTTTTTTAGAGAGCTTAAAGCATTGTTATGCATAATTGCTTTTATTTTATTCATATTTGTGTCTTTGCTGTGTCTTTCGTTATATTCAGTGTTTTTTAGAATTAGACTTTTATATTTTATTTTTTTTATTATTTTGGGTGCTATTTTTCTTATTTGGTCGTCGGTTAGTTTTTTGGAGTCAGCAACTTTTAATTCTTTTAGATAAGGGATATCTTTTTTGTTTACGTATGATGCTGTTACAACGATTGGTCCAAAGTAATCTCCAGTTCCTACTTCATCGGAACCGATGGAGGAGCAGGTCATATATTTGTCGTATTGTTCGCTGTTTTCATTTTTATCTTTATTTGTTTCGGTTAGTTCGGTCCACATGTTGGCGTCTATATCAGCGCTTGTTCCTTGGAACATTACTTTACCGGAATTATACATTGTTATGATGGTGTCCATTTCTTGGGCTTGGAAGATGGCATATGGTGGTGTTTTCTCTCTTAGTTTATCTTTGTAGTATTCTATCATTTTTTGTTTTGTTTCTTCGTTTACTTTTATTACAACGTTCATTTATATCACCAAATTAATTGTACTAAAAAGTGATATTTTTGTAAAGAAGTTTTGCTTTGTTGTTTTAGAAATGATATTATTGATATAGGTATATTTTTAAATATTATGTATAATTTTGAAGGGAGCTTTTTATGAGTAAGAGAAAAAAGAAGAGTGGTAGTCCTTTTTTAGTGGCTATTATGTTAACTATTTGTATTTTTGTTTTTTATTATTATGATGATGTTTCTTCATTCTTGGGATTTAATGATGAAGTGGTGTCTTATAGTCTTGATAGTATTCCGGATTATAATGGTAAGGCTTATGTTTATATTAATAATAATGTTCCTGATTTTTCTTCTTTTCCTTCGTCTTCTTTTCAATTTTATAGTAATTTAGATGCTCTTGGTAGGAGTGGTTATGCTTATGCTAATATTGGAAGGGATTTGATGCCTACAGAGAAGAGGGGTAAAATTGGAATGATTAAGCCTAGTGGTTGGCATACG
This sequence comes from uncultured Bacilli bacterium, assembly GCA_934096805.1. Taxonomy (GTDB): domain Bacteria; phylum Bacillota_I; class Bacilli_A; order RF39; family UBA660; genus JAEDJI01. Next base: position 401,285 of record CAKOMW010000001.1, read on the forward strand.
GTTAAGTATGATATTGTTGATGGTAAGTATTTATATAATAGATGTCATTTGATTGGATATCAACTTACGGGGCAAAATGCGAATGAAAAGAATTTGATTACTTGTACAAGGCAGATGAATGTTGGAGCAATGTTGGAGTTTGAAAATAAGGTTGCTTCTTATATAAAGGAAACTTCGAATAATGTGCTTTATAGAGTTACACCGGTATATGATGGTGATAACTTACTTGCTAGTGGAGTTGTTATGGAAGGGTATTCTCCTTCTGATAAGGGTGCAGGTATTAAGTTTAATGTGTTTGTTTATAATGTTCAGGATGGTATAGATATAGATTACAAAACTGGAGATAGTAAACTTAAGAATTAGTTTTTAGGAGGATTTTATGGAAACTGATATAAAAGCATATGATTTGTTTTGGGATTTGTATAAGAAGAATGATTCTTTTAGAAGTGTTGTTGATTCTGGTATGTCAAGTAACATGGTTAATTTTTTTGATGATGATTTGTGGGATAAGATTAAGTCACAGAATTTTATTTCTTATGATGATAGAATGAAAGAGTTTGTTGATATGTTTCTCTTAGGGTATAATATTGGTAATTGTGTTGGTGCTTCTAGACAACTTAGTTATTCGTTTAATGATGTTGATATAGTTTCAGGGGTGTTGCCTATTATCAAAGGAACTTTAAATGCAGAAAAAGAGGGAGGTCATTGTTGGCTTGAGAATGATTGTTTTATAATTGATACTTCTTTGATGCTTGTTATTGATAAATCACTTCGTGATGATTTTGGTTATATTGAGGAGAATAGGATTACTAAGGAAAGTCTTAGAAGATCTCAGGTTTATCAAGCTAGAAAAGATTTTGTTAATGATAATGAACTTCGTAGAAAAAAATAAAAGAACTATTACTATTTGGTTTTATTTAGTTCTTTTTCTATTATTTGTTTTATTTCTTTTATAGCAATTTCTAAGTTGTTATTTGTTATGATGTAGTCGTATTCATTTTTGAATGAAATCTCGTATTCTGCTTTGTTTATTCTTTCTTCGATTACTTTAGCATTATCAGTTTGTCTTTGTAGTAGTCTTTTTTTTAATTCTTGGATATCTGGAGGACAAATAAAGATTAGGATTGTTTCGTTGTATTCATTTTGAATGTTAAGGGCTCCTTTGACGTCTATTTCTAGAATTATATTTGTTCCTTGGTTTAGTTTTTCAATTACTTTGTTTTTTGGTGTTCCATAAAAGATGCCTTTGTAGACTTCAGCATATTCTAAGAAATTGTTTTCTTTTATATTTTTTATGAATTCTTCTTTAGTTACGAAGTAGTAGTCTATTTTGTTTTTTTCATTTTCTCTTTTTTTTCTGGTGGTCATTGATATTGAGTACCAAAAGTTTTCATATGTTTTTAATATTTCGTTTCTTATTGTGGTTTTTCCGACTCCGGATGGTCCGGATATAACGAATAGTTTTCCTTTGTTTTTCATATTTAGTATCGTTCCTTTCTGAATTTAATTTTTTTTATTTCTTTTTTGATAATTATAAAGCTATTTTAATAAAAAGAAAAGTAAATCTTTGTATTTTTTGTTATTTTTGGTATAATGGTTATTGATAGAAGATAGAGGTGTTGTTATGTACTTAAAGGAAATTAAAATCTCAGGTTTTAAATCTTTTGCAGATAAAATAAATCTTAGTTTGGATGATAATATTACTTGTGTTGTAGGACCAAATGGTAGTGGTAAGAGTAATATTGTTGATGCTGTAAGATGGGTTTTAGGGGAGCAGTCTATAAAGTCTCTTCGTGGTAGTAGTAATATGACTGATGTTATATTTTCTGGTTCTAAGACAAGAAAGCCTCTTAATTTAGCATCGGTTTCTTTGGTGTTTGATAATAGTGATTCTTATATAAAGGTTCCTTATTCTGAAATTTCTGTTATACGTAAGGTTTATAGAAGTGGAGAAAATGAGTATTATATAAATAATGAAAAGTGTCGTTTAAAAGATATTAATGATTTATTCCTTGATAGTGGAATGGGTAAGTATGCTTTTAATATTATATCTCAGGGTGAAGTTGGTAAAATACTTAGTGATTCTCCAATTGATAGACGTTTTATTATTGAAGAGGCTGCGGGTGTTTTGAAGTATAAAAAAAGAAAAGAAGAAGCTCTTAGAAAGCTTGATAAGACTAATGATAATTTAATTAGAATTAGAGATATTATTGGTGAGCTTGAGGTACAGCTTGAACCTTTGAAGATACAAAGTGAAGAAGCTAGTAAGTTTTTAGAAGTAAAGGAAAAGTTAGAGAATGTAGAAATTGCTCTTATTGCTAATGATTTAGAGGAGCTTAATAATTCTTATAAGGATACGCTTTTTGATATTGAAAGGATTCAGAATGAAATAGTTTCTAAGAATACGGATATTTCTAAATGGGATGTTAGTATTTCTAATAGTAAAGAGCTTCTTGATAAGTATAATGTTTCTTTTGTTGATTTAAATAATAAGTTATTTTCTTTGGTTAAGGAAGAGGAAAGACTTAATGGAGAAAAGAATATTATTCGTGAACGTAGTAAGTATGATAGTGAAGATTCTAAGGTTCATGAAAATATTGCTAATTTAAAGGAGGAAAAGTTACAGCTTAATAATAGGCTTCTTTCGGTTAAGACTGATATTGGTATTTTGGATAAGAATTTGGAAGAACTTAATGATTTTATTTCTTCGATTAATGAAAAAATAAGGGTTGCTAGCTTAAAAAGAAATGATTTAGAAAAGGATGTTTATCTTAAGAATAAGAGGGTTAATGAAATTTCTTATAGAATTAATTCTTTGAATGATTATATCGAGCAGGGAGGTAATATTTCTTCGAATGCTAAGAGAGTTTTGTCTAATCCAAAGCTTAAGGGTGTTCATAATGTTATTTCAAAACTTATTTCTATAGATGATAAGTATGGTCTTAGTTTAGAGGTTGCTCTTGGTGGAGCAAAGGATTATGTGGTTGTTGATAATCCAGGGGTTGCTAAGAGTGCGATTAATTATTTAAAGGATAATAATTTGGGTAGGGTTACTTTTTATCCTCTTGATGTAATAAAAGCAAGACATGTTGATAAGGATGTTCTTGATTTACTAAGTAAAGAGAATGGTTTTATAGGAGTATTGGCAGATTTTGTTACTTATGATGATTTATATAGAAATGTTATTTATAATCAATTAGGTAATGTTTTGTTGGCTACTGATATCGATAGTGCTAATGCAATAAGTAAAAAGATTAACAATAGATATAGAATTGTTACTTTAACTGGTGAAGTTATTAATGTTGGTGGTTCAATTACTGGAGGTAAGGTTAATAGTAAGTCAGTTATTTCTTATAGACATGATTTACAGAGTCTTACTTTTGAGAAAGAGAAACTTTTAAAGGAAATTGATCTTGTTAATGATTCAATTAAGGGTCTTTTGGATGATGAGAAAAGTAATCAGGTTTTGATTATTGAAAAGGAAAAGGAAAAGATTCTTCTTAAGGAAGAGAAGGATAGTAAGCTTAATTCTTTTGCTTTGTATAAGAAAAAGTATGAAGGTATTAGTCTTGAACTTAGTAACTTAGAGGATTTATCTAGTGCAGGTTTGCATGAATTAGAGGATAAGATTATTAACAAGTATTATGATGTTTTAAAGGAAAAGGAAGAGTTAGAAAAACAAATTTCTTTGTCTAATCAAAAGATTGATGCTTTAAAGAATGAGATTAGTGAGGCTGAAGCTTCTTATAGGCTTGATAGTCAAGGTGTTAGGTCTTTGGAAAGCGATTTAAAGAGTTTAGAGATTAAGAATTCTAAGATTAGTGTTAAGATGGATAATATGCTTAATATTCTTAGTGATAATTATGCAATTACTTTTGAAAAGGCTAGAAGTAATTATGTTCTTGATATTTCTGTTGATGTTGCAAGGCGTCAAGTTAATGAACTTAAGAGTACTTTAAAGGGTATTGGAACAGTTAATCTTGGTGCGATTGAAGAGTATGATAGACTTTCTACAAGGCATGATTTTTTGAGTAAACAGACTGTTGATTTGGAGGAGGCTGCTTCGGCGCTTCTTAAAATAATTGATGAACTTGATTATGTTATGAAAGATGAATTTATTAAAACTTTTAAACAGATTCAAGTTGAGTTTAATAGTGTTTTCAAGGAACTTTTTGGAGGAGGAGAAGCAAGGCTAGAGCTTACTGATAAGAGTAATGTTTTAGAGACTGGTATTGATATAATGGTTACTCCTCCGGGAAAGAAACTTTCTACTATTTCGCTTTTGTCTGGTGGAGAAAAAACACTTACAGCGATTAGTTTACTTTTTGCAGTTTTGAATATTAAAAAAATACCTTTTTGTATTTTTGATGAAATTGAGGCTGCTCTTGATGAGGCGAATGTTGCAAGGATTGGACAGTATTTTAAGAAGTATGTTGGTAAGACACAACTTATTATAATTACACATAAGAAGAAAACTATGGAGTATGCTGATATACTTTATGGTATTACGATGCAAGAATCTGGAGTTTCTAAACTTGTTAGTGTTAAGTTGGTTGATTAGAATGATTAATTTCATTCTTTTTTTATGTTCTTCTTTATTCGACATTTATTTCATTTTTTATTTTGTAGAATAGATGTGGTGATAGTAATGAGAGGAAAATTTTTAATACCAATTGTTTTTTCAATTGTAATAGGGTTCTTTTTTGGGAGGGTGTTTTTTAATTCATATGATGATTCTTTAGTTACGGCTTCTTCTTATGGGGAAAAGGTTTATTTTATACAAAAAGGTGTTTATTCTTCTTTGGATGATTTAAAGAAAAATAATTCTGATTATAAGAGTTTTCTGTATCTTAAAGAGTCTGATGGGTATCATTTGTATATTGGAATAACAAAAAATGAAAATATTGCTAAAAAAATTAAGGAATTTTATGAAAAATCTAATATTAATATATATGTAAGTGAAAAATATATTAATAATACGAGTTTTATATCAACTCTTTCAGAATATGATAAGTTGATTGATGTAGCTTCTCTTAATAGTTTTGTTGACTTACAAAAAATTGTTATATCAAATTATAAGGAGATGGTACTTAATGGGGAGGAATCTAATTAAGGAGTTGCCTGTTAGTGAAAGGCCTAGAGAAAGGATGCTAAAGTGTGGTGCTAATTCTTTATCTAATTCGGAGTTACTTGCTATTATACTTAAGACAGGTGTTAGTGGTAGTAGTGTTTATGATTTAGCAAATGATGTTTTAAAAAAGGTTGGTGATATTTCTAATCTTAGTACTGTTAGCGTACAGGAGCTTATGTCTATTAATGGAATAGGTTGTGCTAAGGCACTTGAGGTTATGGCTTCAATTGAGCTTGGTAAGAGGGTGTTTTTTTCTAGTAGTAAGTTTTTAGAAAAGTTTAGTAATAGTAATGATGTTTATTCTAAGAATAAGTATTTGTTTTATGGAAAAAAGCAGGAGTATTTTTATTGCTTGTATTTGGATTCAAAAAAAGAGTTAATAGAAAGGAAGTTGTTATTTATGGGAACAATTAATAAGAGTATAGTTCATCCAAGGGAAATATTTAAGGAAGCTTATCGTTTGTCTGCTTCATCTATTGTTTGTATGCATAATCATCCTAGTGGAGATAAGATGCCTAGTATGGATGATATTATTTTGACTAATGCTTTAGTGGAGATAGGAAGGCTTCAACAAATACCAATTGTTGATCATATGATATTTACGGATAATAGTTATTATAGTTTTTATGAGAATGGGGTTTTAGGAAATGAAAAGAGTCTATAAAATTGTTTTGGTTATTATTCTTGTTTTAGGATTGTTTTTCTTGTTTAGTGATAGGTTATTTCTTGGTAATAATCCTTTTAAGCAAGTTTATAAAGTGATGATTATTCCTGTTTCTAAGTTGTCTAATTCTTTTAATGATATTAGGAATTATAAGAGTATTAGTGCTCTTAATAAAAAGTTAGAAAAAGATAATATTTTACTTAATAGTACTTTGGATAAGAATAGTGCTTTGGAGGAAGAGAATAAAGAACTTAAATCTTTGATGGATCTTTCTTATGAGTCACAGAATAAGGTTTTTGCTAGGGTTATATCTAGGAATAGATTGTATTTTTTTGATACTTTTATTATATCTCGAGGAAGTGGTTCTGGTATTTCTTTATCTGATGCTGTTTTGTGTAGTGAGGGACTTGTTGGACGGGTTATTTCTATTAGTAAGAATTATGCTACGGTTAGAATGATTACTAGTAATTATGATGATAATAAATTGTCTGTTGTTATTAAGGGCAAAAAGAATGTTAATGGAGTTGTTAAAGAGTATAAGAATGGTTATTTACTTATTGATGGTGTTGATAATTATAATAAAGTTTTAGTAGGAGATAAGGTTTATACATCTGGTCTTGGTCTTATGTCTCGTGGTTTTTATGTGGGAGAAGTTTCTAAGGTTGTTTTAGATAGTTATGGAATAAGTAATTTGGTTTATGTGAAGCCTGTTTCTTCTCTTTCTAATATTAATTATGTGATGGTGGTTTCTAATGATTAGTGTTTTTATTCTTATAGTTGTTTCTTTTGTTCTTGATTTGTTTTTAGGAAATGTGTTTTATGGATTGGTTCCAATGTTTATTGTTTGTATTATTCCTTTTATGTCTTTTGTTTCATCTAAGTATAAGTTGTTTTTGTTTTTAATTGTTGGTTTTTTTATGGATATATTGTTTAGTGATGTTCTTTTTATAAATATTATTTTTTTCTTTATTATGTATTTTATAAAGTTTAAGAAAGGGTTGCTTTATATGATTTTTTCTTGTTTATTTGTTTATGTTTTTTATATTTTGTATCTTTTTGGGGTTTTAAGTGTTTTAGGATATGGTTTTTATTTTTCTAAGTTGTTTTCTTTTACTTGGTATTCTTTTGTTATTAATGTATTTTATATATTTTTTTCTTGTTTAGTATTTGGTCGTAATTTGGATGATAAAAAGAGTTTATATTAATTCTTTTTTTCATATAATTTTATGGGTGATATTATGTATGAGTATAAGAGTGTTAATAAGTATCTTCAAAAGAATGGGAAAAGGAAGAAGGAAAGAAGGGGTTTTAAGGGGTTTTTGTATAGTGTTTTTATTAAATTACTTATTTGTATTTTAATAGTTCTTGCGGTTTTAATTATTGTTAAGATTGATAAGAAGAGTAGTGGAAAGATTAATTCGTTTTTATATGAGAATAATATTAATTTTTCGAGGATAAATAAGTGGTATAATGAACATTTTGGTGATGTTTTGCCTAATTCTTCTAAGGCGATTAGTAATGCTACACCAGTTTTTAGTGAGAGTTTAGATTATAGTGGCGCAAATATATATAAAGATGGTGTTAGTTTGGCGGTTGCTAGTTCTTATTTGGTGCCTATATTAGGGGATGGAATTGTTGTTTTTAGTGGAACTAAAGATGGTTATGGAAATACTGTTATTGTTCAACAAAGTGATGGGATTGATGTTTGGTATGGAAATATAGCTAATTGCAATGTTAAGTTATATGATTATGTATCAAAGGGTGAGTTTTTGGGAGAAGTTAATAATAAGCTTTATTTAGTTTTTCAAAAGGATGGGAAGTATTTAGATTATAAGAACTATATTTCGTAAGTTTTATATACATCCTCTTACGGTTTTGCTTTTGATACTTGTTATTTTTACAGGTCTTTTTAAGGAATTTTTGTTAGTTTTTTCAATTATTATTATTCATGAATTGGGGCATTTATTTAGTGCTGTTTATTATAAGTGGAATATTGATAAGATAAGTATATATCCTTATGGAGGGTGTGTTAGTTTTAATGAGAAGTTAAATAGACCTATTAGGGAAGAGTTTATTATTTTAATAATGGGTCCTTTGGTACAAGTGTTTTATTTATTGGTGTTTTATTTATTTTTTAGATTTGGTTTTGTTTCTTTTAAGACTTTTGTTTTGTTTAAGACTTATAATTTTACACTTCTTTGTTTTAATTTGTTACCTATTTATCCTCTTGATGGAGGGAGGATTGTTAATTTGTTGTTTAACTTTTTTTTACCTTATAGGAAGTGTAATTTTTTAATAATAGTTATTTCTATTTTGTTTATATTTATTGTTATTGTTAATTGTTCTAGTGTTAATTTGGTTATGATGATGGTATTTGTATTGTCTGAAGTTTTTGTTTTTATTAAACAACAAGATTATTTATATAATAAGTTTTTGCTTGAAAGGTTTCTTTTTAATTTTTCTTTTTATAGAGTTAGGGTTATAAAGAATAAGAATAATTTTTATAGGGGTAAGAGGCATGTGCTTTATAATAATTTTAAATATGTTACGGAAAAGGAGTATTTAAAGGGGAGGTATAGATGAAAAGGGTTATATTTCTAATGATTGTTATACTTTTAGGTGCTTTGTATCTTAATTATGATGGGGATACTAAGAAGAGTGATAATGTGCCTACTTCGGATTCTTCGATGAAGGGGGTATTTGTTTCTTATATTGATTATGCAAGTTTGAAGGGGAAAGAGGTTAAGGAACAAAAGAATATTATTAATGAAATGGTTAATAATGTTTCATATTTTGGTTTTAATACAGTTATATTACAAGTTAGGGCTTTTTCTGATGCAATCTATGATTCTTCTTATTTTCCTTTGTCTAGTGTGATGGCTTATGATGAACAAGGGGTTTTGTTTGATGTTTTATCTTATTTTATTGAGAAATGTAATAATAAGGATATTTTAGTTTATGCATGGATTAATCCTTATAGGATTTCTAATGATGGGGATAAGAGTAAAATTAGTAAAAATGCTAGTTATTATAAGTGGCTTGATACAAATAAAATTGGAGTATATGATAATGGGATTTATTTTAATCCGGCGGATTCTGATGTTTTAGAGCTTATTTTGAATGGGGTTTCAGAGATAGTTAAGAATTATAAGGTTGCTGGTGTTTTATATGATGATTATTTTTATCCTAATGATGTAATAGATATGCAGAATTATGAGGATTATAAGGGTGAGCTTTCTTTGAATTCGTATAGGGTTAATAATATTAGTAATTTGCTTAAGGAGTCTTATCTTAGGGTAAAGAGTATTAATAAGGATGTTTTGTTTGGGATTAGTCCTTCTGGTAATGTGGAGAATAATCTTAATTATGAATATTTAGATATTAAGAATGTTTTAAAGGATAAGTATTTGGATTTTATAATGCCTCAGCTTTATTATGGGTTTAATAATCAGAATAAACCTTATATGAAAGTGCTTAAGGAATGGAGTGGTCTTAATGTTAATAAGATAGATTTATATGTAGCTCTTTCTTTGTATAAGTCTGGTATGGTTGATACTTATGCTGGTAATGGTAAGGATGAGTGGGTTTCTAATAGTGATATTATTAAGAGACAGGTTCTTTCTTCTTCAGTTGTTAATGATTATAGTGGTTTTGTTATTTTTAGGTATGAATATTTGTTTGAGATTTTTGATAATGATAATTTAGTTTCTGAGGTTAATGGTTTACAGAAGATAATGAATATTAAATAATTTTTTGGATATTTTATTTACACTTTTCATTAATTTTGATATAATTTGTGTTAGAATATGAGGAGTTGAATTTGATGAAGAAAAGTATTTATTATTTATTTATATTTGGATTTTTATTTTTTGTATTTAGTTTTAGTGTTAATGCTTTAGAAGCTAGTATGAGTGTAAAATGTAATACTTTGAAGCTTAATGGTAGCTCTACTTGTAAAGTTTATGCAAATATAAGTGGAGGAGGTCTTGAAGGTGTTAGTGTTTCTTCGTTAGAGATTGTTTCTGGTGATGATGTTGTTGCTATTGCGGAAACTTTTAAGGCTAATGATAATAGATTTTCTGCGGGAAAGAATGTGTATTTAGGTACTTTTAAGATAAAGTCTTTGGGAAAGAATGGTACAGGTAAAGTTAATTTAAAGCTTGTTGCTAGGAGTGATCCAGGGCAAGCTACTGTTACTCTTAGTCCTAAGACGGGAGTTGTGGCAACGTTTAATGTTTTGTCTTCGGTTGCAACACTTTCTAGTATAAGTGTTAATGATGCTCCGATTAATGGTTTTGATAGCAATGTTTATTCTTATAAACTTAGTGGAATTACTACTAGTAGTGTAAAGGTGTCTGCGCTTGGTAGTCTTTCTAGTGTAAAGGTAAGTGGTGCTGGTACTCATAAGTTGAAATGTGGTAATAATACTGTTGTTTTAAATACTGTTTCACAGGATAAGAGTAAAAAGTTAAAATATACACTTACTATTAATAGAACTTGTGATGATAATACAACTTTAAAGAATATAGTTTTATCTAGTGGTACTTTGGCTCCTGCTTTTAGTGCTAGTACAACTGATTATAAAGTTAATGTTGATTCTAAGACTGAAAATATTACAATTAATGTTGATAAAGGTAGTGAAGGGCAAAAAATAAGTGGTCTTGTTAATAATAAAAAGCTTGCTTTTGGTGATAATACTTTTAAGATAAAGGTTACTAGTGAAAAGGGTTCTAGTAGGACTTATAAGATTATAGTTAATCGTGCTGATGATAGGTCTAATAATGCGCTTTTGTCCACTCTTACTTTAGATAGTGGTAAGCTTAATTTTGATAAGAATGTATTTAATTATGAAGTTAAGGTTTTAAATACTGTAGAAAAAATTAATGTTGTTGCTAATGCAGAGGATGCAAAGGCTAAGGTTGATGTTACTAATCCTGATACTTTGAAAGAGGGAGAAAATAACATAGTAGTTAAGGTAACTGCTGAGAATGGTTCAACACAAGAGTATACGATAAAGGTTAATAGACTTAAAGCTGGAGAAGTTATGGGGGATAATCCTAATATAAAGTTACTTACTATTACAGGTTATACTATTAATTTTAATCCTCTTACGACTAGTTATAATTTAAAGATTGATAATAAGACTGATAGTTTAGGAATTAATGTTATAATGGAAGAAGATGGTGCAACTTATTTAATTAGTGGAAATGAAAACTTAAAAGATGGTTCGGTTATTGTTATTGATACTACTTCTTTAGATGGAACTAAGAATACTTATAAGATTATTATTGAAAAGAGTAATACTGATTTTTATATTCTTATTGGGGCTGGAGTGCTTCTTGTTGGAAGTCTTAGTGCTATTATAGCGATAATGGTTAAAAAGAGAAAAGGTAAGAATAATGGTATTATGGATTCTATAGGTAGTAGTGCTGGTAGTGTGGATGCATCAAAGAGTGATGTTGTGGAAGAGGTTAATCCAATTCAAGAAGAACCTGTAGAAGGTGGTGACTTTGGTAAGAGTAAGGGTTGGTTTAGAAAGCATAAGAGTGTACCTAAGAATGAAGTCATGTCTTTTGAAGAATTAAAGAAATATGATCCTACTAATAAAGGGAATGGTATTGTAGGTAGATCTGCTCCATCAGAAGAGTATGAAAGGGTAGAAATTACTGAGGATCAAACTAAACAATGTCCTAAGTGTGGACATAGAATTAATTTTTCTGCTAAAGTGTGTCCTTATTGTGATAAAGAGTTTTAAAAGTACTTGAAAAAGTGCTTTTTTTTTATTATAATTATTTTAGAATAGACTATGGAGGTTAGATTATGCCAGTTAGAGAAAAGTTTGATAGTTTTAAAAAGGATAATCCTTTGTTTAGAGATGTAAAAGAGTATAATAAGTATTTATTAATGTTGATTAGTGTTTCTATATTAGTACTTACTGGGGTTATTTCTTATTTTGTAAGTGGTTCTTATGCTAGATGGAATATGGTTGTGGAGTCTAGTAACATATTGAAGTTAGGGGTTAAAAGTCTTAATTTGGATGAAAGTGGTGCTAACAAGCCTGAACTTACAAGTAATATGATACCGGTTTATTATGATAATACAAGTAGTAGTTGGAAGAAAGCTGATGAAAATAATAGGGATGAAGCTTATAAGTGGTATGATTATGATAGTAAAATGTGGGCAAATGCTGTAACTGTTACAGAAGCTAATAGAGATACTTATTTGAAAGCAAGCGCAGGTACAGAAATACCAATGGATGATATAAATACAATGTGGGTATGGATACCAAGATATACATATACATATCTGAAAACTAATACACCAGAAGAAATAAAGATAAAGTTTGAGAAGGGAATAGAAAGCACAGGTACAATAAAGTGTACTGATAATGTATCAGGAAGTGGAACAACATCACAAACATGTACAGATACAACAAATGGAGGTTTAAAAGCAGGAACAAGTACATATACCCATCCAGCTTTCACATTTGGAGATACAGAACTAACAGGATTATGGGTAGGTAAGTTTGAGAGTAGTGCAACAACAATACCAACAAGTGCTTCAACAACAGAATCTACAGTAATAATAAAACCAAATGTCCAATCATTAAGATATAAAACAGTATCATATCAATTTAGAGATGCAAGACAAATGGAGAAAGCAAATAATGTATATGGCTTTTCACAAAGTAATAACACAACATTTAATTGGAATGGTAATTTAACTGGAGATATCAATAATATAGATATACATATGATGAAGAATACAGAATGGGGAGCAGTAACATATTTATATCATTCAAAATATGGAAGATGTACTTCTGGTACTTGTGTAGAATTAACAATAAATAACTGTAGTACATATACAACAGGAATAGGAGCAGATACAGTAAGTGCTAATGAGTCTTCGATAACATGTACGACAAATAAGAATAAATATAATGGAGAAAGCGGAGTAAAAGCAAGTACAACAGGAAATGTATATGGTGTGTATGACATGTCTGGAGGCACATGGGAATATACAATGGGCAATATGGTAAATTCATCTAATCAATTTTATACATCAAGTGCAAGTAATTGGAGTACAACAACATATCCATTATCAAAGTACTATGATAGTTATACATATAATACTGATGAAGCAACATATTCAAAAGGAAGGTTAGGAGATGCAACAATAGAAATGAGTCCTTCATCTAGTTCTACTACTTCATGGTATTCAGATTATGCCTTCTTCCCATACTCGAACATGACTTGGTTCCTACGTGGGGGTGGCTACAGTAATGGTACGGGTGTGGGTGCTTTCTCCTTTGGATTTGGCAATGGTTCTGCGCTCAACTTCCGCTCGTTTCGGGTTTCTCTTGGCGTTCAGGCCTCTTAAGCCTATTTAATATAAAGTTTAATATAATAAGATATAATATTTAAAAAGGGTTCTAATGACTCTTTTTTTTCATATAATTTTTTAGGAGGAATAGTTATGATTAATAAGCAGGGTTTATGGTTTTTAACTTTATTTAGTTTAGTATTGGTGCTTAGTGTTTATTATATTACAATGCCTAATGAGGTGTTTACTAATAGTGGTACTTTGTCTAATACTAAGAAGACTACTGAGGTTAATAAGGAAGTAAAGGAATCTAATTATATTGCTACTTTGAAGATTGAGCTTGATGATAAGAGGAATGAATCTTTGAAGGAGTATGAGTCTATTTTGTCTAATAGTTCTTCTAGTACTGATGATAAGAATAAGGCTTATGAGGGAATTAAGGATATTAATTCTACTAAGGCTCTTGAGGAGGGGATTGTTTCTCTTATTAAGAGTGAATTAGGACTTAATAGTTTTGTAGAGGTTAAGTCTACTTCGGTATCGGTTGTTGTTGATAAGAAGGATCATGATGTTAAACTTGCTAATAAGATTATGAATTTGGTTCAGGGGGAGTTTAATGATTATGTAAGTGTTTCTGTTAAATTTTCTTGATTTTTTCACGTTTTCTTTGTTTGTATCATAAAATATTATGGATAATATAAAACCACCCAATCTGAAAGTGAGGGAATGCTTTTTGAAAAAATCTATACTTACAAAGAGAGAAAAAGAAGTGTTTGAGTTATTGATTTTGAATAAGACTACTAAGGAAATTGCTAGTAAGCTTAATATTAGTGAAAAGACTGTAAGAAATCATATTTCCAATGCTATGCAGAAACTTGGGGTTAAAGGACGAGCTGCTGCAGTTGTAGAACTTTTGAAATTAAAGGAATTATCACTATAACATGTGCTAAAGGCACATGTTTTTTCATATTATTAATTGGTGAAGTTTATGTTTTGGAAGAAGTCTATTAATAAGATATTTTTTACTACTTTGATTGTTTTTATTTGTTTTATTATGTATAGTTTTAATTTGACTGATTATGATAGTTCTAGTAGTGGTGGGATTTCTTCTAATGTTAATTTGTATACTGTTAATAATGATTCTTATGTTTCTATGACTAGTGTTTTTCTTGATAGTGATAGTTTGGAGGATAAGGTTCGTGATGTTCTTGATATAATGGTTGTTGATAGTAATAAGAGTGCACTTTTACCTAGTTATTTTAATCCTATTCTTCCTAAGAATACTAAGGTTTTGGATGTTGTTTTTGATGGAGATGTTTTGAAGATTTATTTTTCTTCAGAGCTTATGGATATAACTAGTGAACAGTCGGAGAAAATGATTGAGTCTATTACTTATACTTTGCTTGGTTTTGATGAGGTTGTTGGGGTAGAGATTTATGTTTCTGGTTCTTTGCTTAAGTATGTTCCTAATACTAATAAAAAGTTGCCAGCGGTTCTTACTTCTTCTTATGGGGTTAATAAAAGTTATGATCTTAGTAGTAATATGGATATTAAAAGGATTTTGCTTTATTATTATACGATGAATAATGATTCTTATTATTTGATTCCTGTTACTAAGTATGTTAATGATAAGAGGGAGAAGGTTGAGATTATTATTGAGGAGTTGTCTGGTTTTATTTATCATGATAATTTGGTTTCGATGCTTAGTAATAATATTAGGCTTGTTGATTATAAGGTTTCTTCGGATAGGATTTCTTTGGTTTTTGATGAGGGATTTACTTCTTTTTCTGATATAATGGTTAAGCCTTTGTTTTGTTCAATTTTTGCTAATTATGATGTTGATTTTGTTGATATTAGTGTTAATGAGGATAAAATTTTAGAAAAAAGTAAAAAAGATATTGAAAATTATTAAATTTTGTTGTATAATTAAATGGCATTTGAGGATGTCCTGGTAGCTCAGCTGGATAGAGCATCGGCCTTCTAAGCCGGCGGTCAGGGGTTCGAATCCCTTCCAGGACGCCATTTCCGGAGAGTGGCTCAACTTGGTAGAGCACTTGGTTTGGGACCAAGGGGTTGCAGGTTCAAATCCTGTCTCTCCGACCATTTTTGTTTATTAACCCGTTTGGGTTTTTTTCTTTGGTTGCAAATGTTTTTGTTTTGTGTTATAATTTTTGAGGTGGTTATGTGTGAAAAGTGAGTATTATAATATAGTTAATGATATTATTAATAATAAAGATTATATGAGACTTAAGTCTGAGGTTCATCATTATAGTTATGAGAGATATTCTCATTGTATTGATGTTTCTTATAAAGTTTATAGGGTTTGTAAAAGGCTTCATTTAGATTATGTTAGTGCGACTCGTGCTGCGGTTGTTCATGATTATTTTTTTAATGAAGAGTTTTCTGATAAGAGTAAGTTTTATAGAATAACTCATCATTATGAAAAGGCTCTTGCCAATGCTTGTGAAATTACTTCTTTATCTTCGAAGGAAAAAAATATTATTAGTTCTCATATGTTTCCTATCGGTGGTGTTCTTCCTAGATGCTTAGAGAGTGTTATTGTTGATTTGATTGATGATGTTGTGGCGCTTAAAGAGGTTGTTTCTTGTAGATATCATTTAATTAAGAATGTTGCTTATTGTTTAGTTGTTTGTGTTCTTTTTTGGAAATAGTTTCTTTTTGTCCTCGTAGCTCAGCAGGATAGAGCAATTGCCTCCTAAGCAATAGGTCGGAAGTTCGAATCTTCTCGAGGACGCCATATAAAAAAATAAGAGAAAAGCATTTATTTGTTTTTCTCTTTTAATTTTTTCTTCCTAGATATTCTATTGATATTGTTACTAAAGGATTTGTAAAGTATGAAGAGGATGCTATATTATTTAAATCTGGTGTATTTAAATATATTGATTTTTTACCTAGGTTTTCGAAATAATATGTATTTTGTGTATTTTCTACTGATAATATTCCTTGTGCTATTGTTTGATGGGATATGTTATCTTTTGACCAAGTGCTTGCACCAATATAAATATTGTCAGTGTTGGCTAATTTTAGTCCTATTGATATGATATCTTCGTCTTTGTTGAAATTTTGTTCTTTTTTAGTGTAGGCTTGAATGATGAATGTTATTTTGTAGTATCCTATTTTGTTAAAATTTATGGTTTGCTTATTGTTTAAGGTTATTATGTTTTGATAGTTTATTTCTTCTCTGTCGATAGGGATTTTTTCGTTTGGTTTTATTTCTATTTCTTGTCCAGAGTTGAATTTTACGAGGTTAGCTGATTTTATTGTTTCTTGTCCTCCTTTTGGGATTATAAAGTCTAGAATGTGATTGTTTCCTTGTGGTGTATCGATTACTTTTGCATCTTCGTATGGGTCGGCGGTTATGGTGTTTCTAATTGTTATTTTATCGGCGTCTCCTTTAGGACCTTTTGGTCCTTGAGGACCTAGAATGCCAATGTAGGCTGGTAAGTTTTTCTTTTTGGTTGGATTACATTTTTTCATATTTTTCTCCTTTCATTATATTTTATTTTAATTTTTTTTATTTGTGGCAACGAATATCTTATTAATGGTTGATTTTTTAATAAAGAGTCTTGTTTTTTAGGGAAATGTTTGGTTGTAATGGTGTTTTTTGATGAAATGTTTTTGTTTAGAGGTCTTACTTTTTTTGAAAAAATTTTTATTTTTTTAGAAAAATATTTCTTTTTTTTATTTAATGTTATATAATGTACTTAGAGGTGATAGTATGAAAAGTTTTTCAAATATTTTATGGGGTATAGTGTTGGTATTGCTTGGTCTTGTTTTTGGACTTAATGCGATTGGAGTTACTGATATTAATTTGTTTTTTGATGGTTGGTGGACTCTTATTATAATTATTCCTTGTTTTATTAATTTGTTTCATGATGATGAAAAGATTGGTAGTTTAATTGGGGTGTGTATTGGTGTTTTCTTGCTTTTGGGGTGTCAAGGGATTATTGATTTTTCTTTGATATGGAAACTTATTGTACCTATTGTTCTTGTTGTTATAGGGCTTTCTATGTTGTTTAAAAATAGTGTTAAGGATAAGATTAAGAAAGAGATTGGTTCAATTAATAAGAAGAGTAATAATAAAGAATATAGTGCTTGTTTTTCTGGTACTGATTTAGATTTTTCTAATGAGGAGTTTCGTGGATGTGATTTGAATGCTTCTTTTGGTGGTATTAAGTGTGATTTAAGGAAGAGTAAGATTAAAAAAGATGCTGTTATTAATGCATTTAGTGTTTTTGGTGGTATTACTATTTTTGTTCCTGATGATGTTAATGTAAAGATTGTTTCTAGTTCAATATTTGGTGGAGTTTCTGGCAAAGGTAGGGATGTTTCTTCTGATGCCAAGACTGTTTATATTAATGCTAGTTGTTTGTTTGGGGGTGTTGAGATTAAATGAATGGTTTGCAAAAGTTAGTTAAGTATTTTGCTGTTGCTCTTGCTTGTTTTTTAATTGTTAGTATTATTTCTATTGCTGTTTCTTTTATGGCTTCTTTGGGAGATGTTTTTAGTAATAAGATTGAGCCTAGGACTAGTGTTAATCTTGATAATTATTCAAGTTATCTAGATGTTGATGTTTCTTCTAGTTCTTTAGAGATAAGAAGTGGGGATAGTTTTTTAGTTAGTTCCACTTCTGATGATGTTTCAGTTGTTTCTGATGATGAAAAGATTGTTATAAAGGAAAAGAAGGGGTTTAATTTTAATAAGGATAATTTGGTGATTGTTACTGTTCCTTATGATTATTCTTTTGATTTTGTTTCTATTTCTGTTGGGGTAGGTAAGGTCAAGATTGCTGAGCTTGTTACTGATAAGTTTTATTGTGATATGGGTATTGGTAGTGCTGTTATAGAGAGGTTAAACGTTAAAGATGAGGCTGTTATTGATGGAGGAATTGGCAAGATTAGAATTAATGATGGTGTTTTGAATAATTTTAATTATGATATGGGTATTGGTGCTGTTATTATTAATTCTAAAGTGACTGGTAAGAGTGAGATTGATGGAGGAATTGGAGATATTTCTCTTAAGTTACTTGATAGTGCTTCTTCTTATACTTTTGATGTTTCTAGTGGTATTGGTTCTGTTTATCTTAATGGTTCCGTTATAAAGGGGGATACTGTTTCTGGTAACGGAGTTAATGATATTTCGGTTTCTAGTGGTATCGGTTCGATTAAGATTGATACTTTAGAGTAATAAAAAAAAGAGATTTTTCTTTGAGAAATTTTCTCTTTTATTTTTGTCTTTTTTTTGCTTCTTGTACGAGAGTTTTGAATATTTCGTTGTCTTTCATTAGTTCTGGGTGGAAATGGAGTCCAATGATGAAGTGGCTTTTCTTTTTGTATTCAATTATTTCCTTAACGTTATCGTTTGCAATAGCGGTTATTTTAAAATCGCTTCCGGTGTGTTTAAAGTCAAAGTTATGCATGCTTGGAACAGATAGTTTTTCTTTTTTGTATATTTGATATGCTAATGACTGTTTGTCGATGATGGTTATTTCGTGGGTTAGGTCATCATAGTTTGTTTTTAGTTTAGTGTCGTTGTTGTGAATGTTGTTTGGTTCTAGTTCTTGGAGTAGTGTGTTATTGTATTTCTTTTTAAGGTTTATGTATATTTCTTCGTATGTTTTGGTTTTGTTTTCTTCTTTTGTTGCTTCTTCTTTAATACAACTGTAGATGTTTATTGCTTCGGCACCTAGACATATTCCTAGAAGGGGTTTATTGTTTCTTATAGCATAGTCGATTATTTTGTAGACGTATTTTTGAACTTTGTTGCCTCCTTGAATTATGAAGGCGTCGTATATTTCAAGGTTTTTATCGTTTATAGTGTTGTCGTTTAGTAAGATTCCAGTTGGTATTGCGTTTTCTTCTAGTATTTTTTCAGCGTAGATTGATGTGTATTTGAAGTATTTATCGTATGGGTCTTTTGATTCTTCGATGTAGTTTGGTACGATTCCAATAATAGTTTTTTTCATATGTTTCTCCTTTTGTTTTTCATTTATTATATATTTTTTTGATGTTTTTGAAATGGAGTTTATATCTATTTTGTCCTTTTTTGTATTATGTTTTGTCTTTTTTCATTTTTCATCTTATCATAGATGTTTTTTGTTTGCAATTGTTTTATATTTTTTTTAATTTTTGCTTTTGTTTTTTCATATATTTTGTTAGAATTAAGATAGAATATATAAGATAAGAGGAGGCGTATATTATGAAGTATGTTTATAGTTTTAAAGAAGGAAACAAGGATATGAAGAATGTTCTTGGAGGGAAAGGTGCTAATCTAGCAGAAATGGTTAGTTTGGGGCTTCCTGTTCCTATGGGGTTTACGGTATCGTGTGATGCTTGTTTGAAATATTATGAGGATGAAATGAGTATTAGTTCTAATATTTGTGATGAAATATTTTTGCAAATAAGTGAACTTGAAAAACATACTGGTAAGAAGTTTGGAGATTATACTAATCCGCTTTTGGTTAGTGTTAGGAGTGGTGCAAGGGTTAGTATGCCAGGTATGATGGATACTGTTTTGAATCTTGGTCTTAATGATTTGGTTGTTGAAAATTTTAGTGAAGTTGTTGATAATCCAAGGTTTATTTATGATAGTTATCGTCGTTTTATTCAGATGTTTGCTGATGTTGTAAAGGGTTTTGATAGGTCTTTATTTGAAGAGATTCTTGATAAGGTTAAGAGCGAAAAGGATGTAGCTGATGATGCAATGCTTTCGGTTGATGATTTAAAGGTTGTTGTTGCTCTTTTCCTTGATTTATATGAAAAGCTTGATGGTGATTATTTTCCACAGGATCCAAAGGAACAACTTATGGAGGCTATAAAGGCGGTTTTTAGATCTTGGAATAATGAAAGGGCTATATTTTATCGTAAAATGAATGATATACCTGATTCTTGGGGAACTGCGGTTAATGTACAAGAAATGGTTTATGGTAATTTGAATAATGATTCTGGTACAGGAGTCGCTTTTACAAGGAATCCTGCGACAGGGGATAATAAGTTGTTTGGTGAGTATTTAATGAATGCTCAAGGAGAAGATGTGGTTGCTGGTATTCGTACTCCTTCAGATATTACTACTTTGAATGATGTTATGCCTGATTGTTATAAGGAATTTTGTGATATTTGTAAGGTTCTTGAAAATCATTATAGGGATATGCAGGATATGGAGTTTACAATTGAAAATAAAAAGCTTTATATTTTACAAACTAGGAGTGGTAAGAGGACTGGTGCAGCAGCGGTTAAGATTGCGGTTGATTTAGTTAATGAAGGACTTATTACAAAAGAAGAGGCTCTTATGAGGGTTGATGGTAAACTTCTTGATCAATTGCTTCATAAAACGTTTGATACTTCTTCTTTAAAAAATGGAAAGGTTATTGCTAAGGGTTTAGCGGCTTCTCCTGGAGCTTCTTATGGAAAGGTTGTTTTTGATGTTAACGATATTGTTAATAAAGATGATGATTATATATTGGTGAAATTAGAGACTTCTCCTGAAGATATTGAGGGAATGGCTATTTGTAATGGAATTCTTACTGTTCGTGGTGGAATGACTTCGCATGCTGCTGTTGTTGCAAGGGGTATGGGTACTTGTTGTGTTTGTGGTTGTGAAGAATTAGTTATTGATAGTGCTTCAAAAACTTTGACAACTGGTTCTTCGATTGTTGTTAAAGAAGGGGATTATATTAGTTTGGATGGTTCGACAGGTATGGTTTATCTTGGGAAGATTGATACTGTTGATCCGGCAATTGGTGGTGATTTTAAAACTTTTATGTCTTGGGCTGATGATGTAAAGAAGCTGGAAGTTAGAACTAATGCGGATAATGGGCGTGATGCTCGTGTTGCCAGAGATTTTGGGGCATGTGGTATTGGACTTTGTCGTACTGAGCATATGTTCTTTGATGAAGAGAGAATATTTAATTTTAGAAAGATGATTGTAGCGGATACTGTTTCGGAAAGAGAGGCTGCTCTTGAACTTATTCTTCCTTATCAAAAGCAGGACTTTATGGACTTGTTTAGGGAAATGGATGGATATCCTGTTACGATTAGGTTTTTAGATCCACCTTTACATGAATTTTTACCTAATAAAGAGGATGAGATTGCTACTTTGGCGAATGATCTTAGTGTTTCTGTTTCTTTTCTTAAAAATAAGATTGATAGTTTAAAAGAGTTTAATCCAATGATGGGGCATCGGGGATGTAGGCTGTCTATTACGTATCCTGAGATTGTTGCTATGCAAACGAAGGCTGTTTGTTTGGCAGCGATTGAGTGTATGAAGGATGGAATTTCGGTTAAGCCTCATATAATGATTCCTTTGGTTGGGGATGTTAATGAGTTTAAGTATTTGAAGGATATTATTGCACCTTTATTTGATTCTTTGCTTTTGGAACATAATGTTTCTTTGGATTATAAGATTGGAACAATGATTGAGATACCTCGTGCTGCTCTTACTGCTGATGAGATTGCTAAGGAAGCTGATTTCTTCTCGTTTGGTACGAATGATCTTACTCAAATGACTTATGGTTTCTCACGTGATGATGCTTCAAAATTTTTGAATTGTTATTATGATAAAAAGATATTTTTAAATGATCCATTTGTTAGGCTTGATATTAATGGTGTTGGTGAGCTTATTAAGATTGCGACTGCTAAAGCTAGGAGTGTTAATCCGAAAATTGATCTTGGTATATGTGGTGAGCATGGTGGAGAAGAGACTAGTATTAAGTTTTGTAATGATTTAGGTCTTAATTATGTTTCTTGTAGTCCTTATCGTGTGCCTATTGCTCGTCTTGCTGCTGCTAAGGCTGCGATAATGGAGAATGATAATAAATAGATTTTGTTTTTCTTGATGTTTTTGGACGTGAGAGTATTATTGTTTTATAAAAGTGATTAACTTCATCAAATGATGGAGTTTTTTACTATTTTTTTCATATTTTTTTCTTGTAATTATATAATTATAATGATATAATTGTTTTGTTAGTTTGTTGGGGCTATAGCCAAGTGGTAAGGCATGGGTCTGCAAAACCTTGAGCACCGGTTCAAATCCGGTTAGCCCCTCCATAAGATATTTAATCGAACTTTTTAGTTCGTTTTTTTTACATAAATTTATGATGGTCGAATAGTGGTCGAATTGATAAAAAAATTGAAAAATAATTATAAGAATTTAAAAAAATAAAAACAAAAAAGAAAAAAATGATGTTTTGATAATTAAGGCCATTATCTATGTTTAGTGTTATTTGAGATAGAGCTTTTTATTATCGATTCTGTATTGTCTGACATTATTCTTAATTTCTGTTTGAATTTCTTGTATAATGTTTAAATTGTTTTTAGAAATTTGATTATAATGATATTGTCATCAAATTATTATATTATGGATGCTACATTCGTTGATAATGATGCTTTTTTATGATATAATTTGTTTATATTTAGGTGTTGGTGATTTAAATGAATAGAAAAGTAGTAATTATTATTTTTTTGTGTTGTTTTTTTTCTTTTGGTTTGAATGTATATGCTACAGGCGGTGCTTTAAGAAAAAATACAATTAAGACTTGTTCTAATGGAATAACTTATGGACTTCATAGTGATGGAAAAGGTGGAACACATTGGCACAAGGCAATAACGAATGGAAAAAATTATTATCCAGATGGTTCTGCTTTGTCTGCTGACCCTTGTCCTAATTCTAAGGTTAATAAAGGAACAGCTGGGAAAACTTCTACTAAAAGAGTAACGAAGTCTGGTGTTTCAAAGGAAACATCAAAGAAAAAAAGTGATAAACAATCTATTAGAAAATCTAAAACTAGTAAAAACGGTATTAAAAAAAGTGAATCTAAGAAAATGAATGCTACTTTAGCAAAAAAAAGTGTTGATTCTAAAGGAGTAACGAATGATTCAAATAAACAGAAAGCTAAAGTACAGGAAAGTAGTGATGCTACTTTAAAAAGTGTTGTTATTAATGGTGATGATATTGTTGTTTCGGAAAAAATGAGTTATAGCACTTTTGCAGCAAAGGTTGATGTAAGTGCTATAGCTAATGATAGTAAGGCTAGTATAAAGATGAGTAATGCTGATTTAAATATTGGAAATAACTTGTTGTTAATAAATGTTGTTGCTCCTGATGGTACAAAAAAAGAATATGGGATAAATGTATTTAAAAAACGAAATTTTATTGAAGAATTTGTTATTGATTCGTCAAAGTTGATTTTTCGAAACAATGAGGCAACTTATTCTGTTCTTAAAGGAGAATCTTCTTTTAAGTATTCGTATAAATTAAGTGATAAGAGTGCTGATTTAGTTGTCTTTCATAATGGTGTTATGGTTGATAAAATAGAAGATTTAAAGGACAATGATGTTTTAAAGTTGATTGTTATGTGTGATGATGTTGTTGAAAATACTTATGAGGTAAAAATAGAGGAGTTATCTTTATTGGGTACTATCTTTGTGTATGGGCTGACTATTGGATTGTTGTTATCTCCTATTGCTTTAGTTATTTATTTATATTTAAGAATACGGAAAAAGAAAAAAATCAAGAATTCTTAATTTTTTACATATTTTTTTCTTTGGTTTTCTATTTTTGAAACTTATATGTGTGTTGGTGTTTCTTTTAGTTTATGGTTTTTATGTAAAAAAAAGTACGAGTTGTTTTTCGTACTTTTATTCATTTGTTTCATAATAATATGATGTTTCGATACCTTTGAATATGGTTTCTAGAGAAGTATCTTCGGTTAAGTTATTTTTAATTAAAGTTTTTATTTCTAAAGTGTTAATTGGGCTTCTTTCCATTGCCTGTAAGTATAGTTTTTTGTCTATGTTTTCCCAGTTTACTATTTTGTTTTGTCTTTTTTTAAGAATTAAATCTAACCATATTCTTGTGCTTCTTCCGTTTCCTTCTAGAAAAGGATGGGCAATGTTCATTTCTACGTATTTATCTATGATTTCATCTATGGTTGTTTCGCTCATTGTTTCAATTTTTTTTAGTATTTCTTTCAGGTATAGAGTGTTTGCGAATCTGAAGCTTCCTTTTGAAATATTTTCTTTTCTGATTTCTCCAGCAAAGTCGTATATGTTGTTGAAGATGTATTTGTGTATTTGTTGTAATCCTCTTGTTGTTCCAATTTCTATATTGCTAATGTCGTTACTTTTGAATAGTTTTTTGGCATTTTCTAGACTTTGTCTATCAGTTTCATTCATTTTATCACCACACTTTTAAATTTTAGTGTTTATTAATTACTTTGATAAAAGTACGATTTTTTCGTACTTTTTATTTATATTCTCTATTTTATTAGAGTTTGTTTCTAATTAATGGCAGGGGTAGCAGGAGTTGAACCCACATCAGCGGTTTTGGAGACCGTTATTCTACCATTGAACTATACCCCTGTGTCTAGTTAATTATATCATATAAATGTAAATATTAAAACTATTTTTTGAAAAATTGCATATGTTTTTTATGGGTGATGTATTTTTGAGTATAATAAAATATTCTACTAAAGAGAGAAATCTTTTGGCTAGACTTATGAGGGCTGAGGCTCTTGGAGAAGGTGATTTGGGAATGTTAATGGTTGGTAATGTTATTGTTAATCGTGCTCTTGCTGATTGCCTTACTTTTAAAAAGATAAGAACTATTACTGATGTTGTTTATCAGAGTCCTGGTGGTTTTGTTGGCGTTAATTCTTCTTTATTTGTTGGTAATCCTACTGCTAAGGAGATAAGTTTAGCTAATAGAATTTTGAGGGGAGAGTATTATCATCCTGCTACTAATGCTTTATGGTTTTATGCTCCGAAAAAGGATGAGTCTTGTGTTGCTCTTTGGTATGATCAAAGAAATTCAGGCAGATATAAGAATCATTGTTTTTATATTCCTCAGGCTGGTGTTTGTAGAGAAATTCATTAAAATAATTCACTGTTTGGTGAATTATTTTTTAGGTATTAGTAGAATTTGTCCAATTGCAAGGGTGTCATTGTTTAAATTGTTTAGTTTAATTATATCGTTTATTGGAACGCCATATTGGTTGGATATTTTCCATAGACTGTCGCCACTTTTTACAGTGTATTTTTCATAGTCTTCTTGTTCTGGTATGTTTAGTTTTTGTCCTATTTTTAACATATTAGTAGATAGGTTGTTTAGTGTTTTTAGTTTGTCTACAGAAATGTTGAATTTTTTAGCGATACTCCATAGACTGTCTCCTCTTTGAACGATGTAAATATTTTGACTGTCGTCTGTTTCTTTGGTTTCTTCTTTTTTGGTTGGTATAAGAATTTGTTGTCCGATTGTGAGTACTGTTGTTCCTAGGTTGTTTAAGGTTACTAAATCATTTACGCTTATACCGTATTTGTTAGCGATGCTCCATAGGCTGTCTCCTTTTTCTACGGTGTATATGGTGTAGTCTTCTTTTGATGTTGTTGGTATGATAAGTTTTTGTCCTATTTGTAGAATGTTGCTTGTTAGATTGTTTGCATTTTTAAGTT
Organism: uncultured Bacilli bacterium; assembly: GCA_934096805.1. Taxonomy (GTDB): domain Bacteria; phylum Bacillota_I; class Bacilli_A; order RF39; family UBA660; genus JAEDJI01. The sequence goes on from CAKOMW010000001.1 coordinate 426,870, forward strand.
GTTCTACTGAGATGTTGTATTTGTTAGCAATACTATATAGACTGTCTCCTTTTTTAACGATGTATTGGTTGCTTGTTTGTGGTGGAGTATATGGAACATTTATGTAATCAGTTAATGCTTTTACTACTGCTTCTGCATAGTCTTCTAGATTGTTTTGTAATTGATATACATCGTCTTTTGGACTGTCTATAAAGCCATATTCTAGTAATAGAGATTGTAAGTTACCTGTGTCTCTTATGATGAAGTAGTAGTCTTTGCTAGGGTTTTCTGGTAATCTTCTTTGATAGGCTCCTCGAATGTTTTGTCCTTGTTTTGCTATTTCGCTTAAAATGTTTGTTGCTAGGGTATCATCGTTTCTTAAAGCATATACTATCTCAGCTCCGTCTCCACCACCGGCGTTTATGTGGTTTGATATAAGTATTACATCTGATCTGTTACCAAATGCATTCATTATTCTATTTATTCTTTCTTTTCGATCTAATGTTTCGTCTGTTGTTCTTGTTATTTTTACTGGAACACCTAGTTCGTTTAATCTATTGTATATATAAAGGGCTGCTTCTAGTGTGAAGTCTTTTTCTTGAAGGCCGTTTGCTACTGCTCCTGGGTCAACACCACCGTGTCCGGCGTCTATAACTATTTTATAATTCATTTAAATCACCTAGATTATTTTATGTTTGTTTGTGTTTTTTGTGACTTTGTCTATTTGTATGAAATGTTTTAGTGGTTTTCTTGTTATTTTTGTAAAATGAAATGTGGTTTAGGCTTGTATTATTCTTGTTTTTTAATATATAATATTATTAAGGAAGTGATATTGGTGATTGGAATAGTTGATGCTTGTATAATAGGTATTATATTGGTATTTGGGGTTGCTGGTTTAAGGAATGGTTTTTTTAAACAGGTTGTTATAACGATTGGTACAATATTGTTATTTGTGTTGTCTTATTATCTTAAAGATTTTGTTGCTGATTTTTTGAGTTATCATTTACCGTTTTTTAGTTTTGGTGGTGATTTAACTGGTCTTGTTTCTTTGAATATAATAATGTATCAACTTATTGGTTTTATTTTGGTTTTTGTAGTGCTTTCTATAGCGTTTATTATTTTAGTGAAGATTACTGGTATTTTAGAGAAGGTTTTAAAGTTTACGATTGTTCTTGGGATACCATCGAAGATATTAGGTTTTATAGTTGGTCTTATTGAAGGATATGTTATTGTGTTTATATTACTTTTCTTTTTACATCAACCTATAGTTAATATTGGAGTTTTGGGTGATTCTAAGTTTATGAATCCAGTTTTATCTTCTTCTCCAGTTTTATCTAATGTAGTTTCTGATACGAATGATGTTGTAAATGAAGTTTATGGTTTAGTTGATGATTATACTAAGGATAAGGATGTTCATAAGTTTAATGTTAAGTCAATTGATGTTATGTTAAAGTATGATGTTATTGATGCTTATTATATGGATAAATTGATTGAAAAAGATAAGATTGATATACCTGGTATTACCATGGTTGTTGATAAATATCGTTAGGAGGAATATTATGTTAAAGTATTTAGAAAGTGAAAAGTTTAATGATGTTATTAGTGATGGTTTAGTTTTAGTTGATTTTTATGCGGAGTGGTGTGGTCCTTGTAAGATGCTTACTCCAGTTCTTGAAAGGTTGGCTACTGATTATGATATAGTTAAGGTTGATGTTGATAAGCATGATTTTCTTGCTAGGGAGTATGGAATTATGTCTGTTCCGTCACTTATTGTTTTTCGTGATGGGGAAGTGGTTGATAAAATGATAGGTTTTATGTCTTATGAGGATATAAAGGATGTTTTGGATAGAGCATAGGCTCTTTTTTTCTTCTTTTTCTTGAAGTTTTAATTTGTTTATTGTATAATTTTATTAAGATATTGAGGGATGATTTATGAGAAAGATATTTACTAGTATTGATATTGGAACAAATGAAATTAAGATTGTTACAGTTGAAAAATTTAATAATAAATTTAATGTTTTAGCTGCTTCATCAGTTAAGTCTTTTGGTGTTAGACAAGGTTTAATAGTGGATGCAGGGTTGGTTAGTTCTGCGATAAAAAAATGTATAAAAGATAATGAAAGTAAGCTTGGAGTAAAAATTACTTCAGTTATTGCTATTGTTCCATCTAATAATATTGAAATATCTATGAAAACTGGTAAAGTTAATGCAAATGGTGATATGATTAATGGTGATGTTATTTTTGATTGTATTGAAAATTCGCTTAAGGGAGAAAAAATGCCTAATATGGAGATTGTTAATGTTTCTCCGATTGAGTTTAGAATAGATGGTAAGAAGAAAGTTAAGAATCCTCTTGGACTTGATGGGGAAGTTTTGGAGTCTAAAAATATTGTTTGTTTTGTTCCAAAGAAGAATGTGTATTCTGTTGTAAGTGTTATAGAAAATTTGAATATTCAAGTGACAGATATTATTATTTCTTCAATAGGGGATTATTATTCAATTAAGAATAAAGAACTTGATTCTAAAGTTGGTGCAATTGTTAATATTGGTGAGGAAAAGACTGTTGTTTCTATATTTAATAAGGGAATTATAATGAGTGAATCAATTATGTCAATTGGATCTCGTTTGATTGATTCGGAACTTGTTTTTAATTATAAAATTGATGAAAAAGAAGCTATTAATATTAAGAATACTTTTGCTGTTGCTAGTAGAAGATATGCTGATGGAGAAGAGGTTTATGAGTTTGTTAATAAAGCTTCGAATAAAGTTGAAATTAATCAGTACCAACTTGCTGAACTTTTGGAAGCTAATTTGGTAGAAATGTTGAAAAGTATAAAAAATGAGATAAATGACTTAACAAAACGTGAAATTAATTATATAATAGTAACTGGGGGAGTTACTTCGATGTTGGGATTTAATTCTTTGGTTGAAGAACTTTATGGTAGATATAGTGGTGTTATGAATCTTCCTGTTATAGGAATTAGGAATAATAAATATTCTACTTCATATGGTGCGATTAAGTATTTTTGTGAAAAGCTTGATTTGAGAGAGAAAGATTATACTATGTTTAGTGAAGAAATGATAAATGAATTAACACAAGTAAGAAAGAAAATAGGGGCAAGTAGTGTGTTAAGCAAAGTATTTAAACTGTTTGATTAAGGAGATGAGATAATGTTTGATATGTCGATGGTGGATCAATTAGCGAAGATAAAAGTAGTAGGAGTTGGTGGTGGCGGTTGTAACGCTATTAACCGAATGATTGAAGCTGGGGTTCGTGGGGTTGAGTTTATTGTAGTTAATACTGATGCTCAGGTGCTTAATGCATCTAAAGCGGATATAAAGATTCAATTAGGACATGGACTTGGTGCTGGTGCTAAGCCTGAAATAGGTAAGGAAACAGCGATTAAAGCTAAGAAAGAAATAGAAGAATCTTTAAAAGGTGCCGATATGGTGTTTGTTACATGTGGAATGGGTGGAGGTACTGGAACTGGTGCTGCACCAGTTATTGCTGAGATTGCACAAAATTTAGGTGCTTTAACTGTTGCTATTGTAACACGTCCATTTTCTTTTGAAGGTAAGAGAAGAATGGATAATGCTTTAGCAGGTATTGAAGAATTAAAGAAAAGTGTTGATACTTTGATAGTTATACCTAATGATAGATTGAGAGAAATTATAGATAAATCTACTTCAATGCTTGATGCATTTAAGGAAGTAGATAATGTACTTCTTCGTGGAGTTCAATCTATATCTGATTTAATTGCAGTAGTAGGATTGGTAAACTTGGATTTTGCGGATATTAGGTCAGTTATGGAAAAATCGGGTAATGCCATTATTGGTATTGGTATTGGTATGGGAGAAGATAGAGCTATTGAAGCTGCAAAGCAAGCTGTTTCGTCTCCACTTCTTGAAACTTCAATTCATGGTGCTACTGATGCTATTATAAATATTACTGGTGGTGCTAATTTGACATTGTTTGAAGCAGAACAAGCTGCTGAAGTTGTGCGTGCTGCTGCTAATACTGATATAAATGCTATATTTGGTTCTGTTATTAATGAAAATCTTACTGATGAAGTTATTGTTACAGTAATTGCTACTGGTTTTGATAAGAAGTCTAAAAAGCAACCTTTGTATAATCAAATTAATCAAACTAAGAGATCTGATACTACGTATGATTTAGATGATGATGACAGTGCTTCGACTCCATTTGAACCTACTGAAATAGAAATTCCAACATTTATGCATAAGAATTTTTAGTTTGTAATATTTCTAATATTTAGTTATAGTTTTTAAATGAAATTTAAAAAAGTGCTTAAGAGAAAACTTGTTTTTTCTCTTTTGTTTTGGATTTAATTTTAAAAAATGGTCGTTTGACTTCTGTTTTTCTTTCCTTTATAGTGAGTTTCGGAGGTGATAATGTGACTGTTTTAACAAAGAAAAGACTAAAGCCAATGATGAGTATTGATGATATGATTATTAGTCTTAAGGCTAAAAATATTAAGTTTAATTATATTAGTGAAGATGAGGTTAAAAATTATTTGATGTTTAATAATAGTTATTATAATGTGTTGAGTTATGAGGGGAATTTTATGAAGTATCCTAGTCCAGCAGGAAAGTATGAAGGAATGTTTATTGATTTAGATTTTGCTTATTTAAAGGATATGTCTATTATTGATTTAAGGGTGAGGTTTCTTCTTTTAGATATGATTTTAGATATAGAACATTATCTAAAGTTAAGAATACTTAATATGATGTATGCTATAGAACAAGAAGATGGCTATAGAGTAGTTAATTTATATTTAGAAAATGATTATAATAATGAAAAAAGATTACATTCTAGTATAAGGAAGAAAGCTTTTAATAGTTATTATAGAAAGATGTTTTCTGATATTGATATGGATGATGATAAGAAACTAGAAGATATACCTATATGGGATTTTTTAGAGATAGCAACACTGGGTGAGCTTGTAGATTTTTATGATTTTTTTACAAAAGAATATGACTTGAAAATTGATAAAGAATATGTTCATATACTTAGAGATATAGTAAGATTAAGAAACGCTGCCGGACATAATACCAATGTTTTAACTGACTTAGGAGAAAGTGATAAGCCTCAAAGGCCACATATGCATGTAATTAGGTATTTAGATAGGTGTGGAATACGATTGAGGGCTAGATATAAAAGATTATCTAACTCAAAAATAAGACAGATTACATATACACTTTATATGTTTAATAAAATAGTAACAAGTGAAGGAGTGAAGAAAAAGATAAATAAAAAAATAAACTACTTGTTTTATAAGAGGATACCTAAGAACAAAGATTATTATAAGAATAATGATTTATTAAAGTCTATTTATTATTATTTTGATAAGATAATAAGTATTGATTATAATCCAAAAAAATCTGAAAGAAATTTCAGAAAAAAGGCTTGACTATGCTAACACAATATGTTATATTAAATGCATAGGGAAAAAAACGTTAAATCGTTTTTTGTAAGATAGCTATTATCGGTAGCGGTCTATTTTTTTGTCTTGATAATCAATAAACATTGGTTATGATTTTAATAAAATTAATAAAATAATTGGAGAAAAAGGTGTGAATAATTAGCGAAAAATGCTTGACTGTGTTAACACTATGTGTTATATTAGATACATAGGGAAAAAAACGTTTTAACGTTTTTTGTAAGATAGCTATTATCGGTAGCGGTCTATTTTTTTGCTTTAATAATCGATAAATGTTGGTTATAGTTTTAATAAAGTAATTAAAGAAAAGCACTTGACTATATCAACACAGTATGTTATATTATATTTGTTAGTAAAAAAACGTTTTAACATTTTTTGTAAGACAGCTATTTTCGGATAGGGGTCTATTTTTTTGTTTTGATTGATTTTTTCTTTTTTTCGTGATATAATAAAGCAACTTTTAAGGGGGCTTTTTTATGTATAGTTTTACAGAAAATAATGGTAAGATTTGTGTATATTGTACTGATAATGATGAAGAGATTGTTTTAGATATTGATGAAGTAACTAGTGATGTTATTTTATGTTTGTTTAGGGATAGAGATAAGAATATATTTACTAATTATTCTGATTTATGGACTGATGTTACTAAGCGTTTTATTGAAAAGTTAAATGATTTTGAGATAGTTATTAATGTTGATGATCATAGTTCTTTTTTAGATTTTGTTTCTGATTTTGATAAGGGTGTTTTGGATAATATTTATGTTAATTATCAAAGTTCTTCTGCTACTTGTAATTTTTTTGATTATAAGAATATGATGGATAAGATTAATTTTATTGTGTCTTCAATTAATGATTATGATTTGTCTTGTATGGAAATTATTATGGTTGTATATGATATTGTTAAGGCTTATAAGTATGGTAATTTGTCTTTTGATGATTATACTGTTTCTAGAGCTCTTCATAATGTTGTTAAAAATGATAGTTGTGTTTGTGCGGGTTTTAGTAATTATTTTAATTTTTTACTTAATGAGCTTGGTGTTAAGAGTGATGTTTTAATGCTTAAGAGAAAAGATAGTAATATTGGACATCAAAGAAGTTTTATTTATGTTGATGATGATAAGTATGATGTTAATGGAATATTTTTGTTTGATCCTACTTTTGATTGTAATAGAAATGTTGATTATATAAATAATTATAATTATTTTATGCAAAGTGCTGGTTTTTTTAAATATATTGATGGTGGTAGAATGATTTATGATGAGATTTATAAGTCTCATGATTTGTATAAGGTTTTAGATTATAAAAAGTTGGATATTGATAATATTGATACTTTAGAATGGTTTAAAATACTTAGTGTAGTTAGATATCTTAATAGATTTACTGGTGCAGAGGATAAGGGGATTAGTTTTGATGCTAATGTATATAAAGAAGATTTAAATAAGTATTATAATCTTTTGAATCAATGTTTAGGGTATGAAGATTTTATAAGGCTTTTATATAATGTTAGGAATGTAGAGTATGACATGGGTATTATAGATGAGAAAGTGTCCAAAGAAGAGGTTATTGAGGTTTGTTATAGTAAGTATTGTAAGATGTTTAAAAGAATTAAACAGGATGATAAGCTTAGTTATTTTAAATTACTTTTTAGATTAAGTGATTTTGATAGTTTATTTGATGAGGTTAAGGTTAAGATAAGAGAAAAATAAAAAATGTTTAATTTGGGTTAAAAATAAAGTGAAAGTACTTTATTTTTTTTTGGTTTCTTGTTATAATTTAAATAGTATAGGATACAAGGAGTGATACTTGTGAGGAAAAATATTACTAAAGATGATATAAAAAAGATGTTACCTGCTTTAGTAGTGTTATTTATTTTAATAGCATTAGGTACATATGCTTTTGATAAAGTTGATTTACTTGGTAAACAAAATTTAGGAATAGTTGCTAATGAAGAGGTGGCTTTAAGGCTTGTTGAGGGGGAACAAGATTTTAAAGTAGGGAATACTCCTCTTAGTGATAGTGCTGGGAAGGCTCAGACTACTTATTATGAGTTTAATGTAGAAGGGGTTTCTAATGTTGTATATAATTTAGATTATTATTTGTATTTGATACCTAAAAATGGTGGTAATACAGTTGATGCTTCTTTTGTTAAACTTTATCTTACTAAAGTGGTTAATAATTCTGAGACAGTAGTGGTTGATGTTACTACTTTAGATAAGTTAAAGGATTTTGGATTTAATAAGTTAGTTACAAATAGCACTTTTAATTTTACTAGTAATAGTAAGACTACTAAAACAGATACATATAGATTAAGAGTTTGGTTAGCTGAAGGTGCTACTGATAATGAAGAAACGGCTCCTGATGTAAAAGAAACTGATGATGGTCTTAATATTAAGGCTATATCAGGAGGGTATAGTTTTAGTATGGGTGTTAGTTCATATAAGATTGGTGAACCTAATAAACCAGAGTTAACTAGTAATATGATACCTGTGTATTATGATAGTACGAATGCAGTATGGAAAAAAGCAGATAGTAGTAATACAAATGAAACATATAAATGGTATGATTATGATAATAAAATGTGGGCAAATGCTGTGACTGTTACTGAAACTAATAGAGATACTTATTTGAAAGCGAATGCAGGAACAGAAATAAATATGAATGATATAAATACAATGTGGGTATGGATACCAAGATATACATATACATATTTAAATACAAATACACCAGAGGAGATAAAGATAAAGTTTGAAAATGGAACAGAAAGTCATGGTACAATAAAGTGTACTGATGCAGTAACAGGAAATGGCACAACATCCCAAACATGTACAGATACAACAAATGGAAGTTTAAAAGCAGGAACCAGTACATATACACATCCAGCTTTTACATTTGGAGATACAGAATTAACAGGATTATGGGTAGGAAAGTTTGAGAGTAGTGCAACAGAAATACCAACATCATCATCTACAACAGAATCAACAATTATAATAAAACCAAATGTCCAGTCATTAAGATATAAAGCAGTATCATATTTCTTTCGCGATGCCCGACAAATGGAGAAAACAAGTAATGTATATGGTTTTCCACAAAGTAGTAGTACAACATTTAACTACAACGGTAATTTAACTGGAGACACAAATAATATAGATATACATATGATGAAGAATACAGAATGGGGAGCAGTAACATATTTATATCATAGTAAATATGGAAGATGTACAAACGGTTCATGTGAAGAAATAACAATAAATAATTGTATTAATATGACAACAGGAATAGGAGCAGACACAGTAAGTGCAAGCAGGTCTGATACAACATGTACAACAGATAAGAATAAATATAATGGAGAGAGTGGAGTAAAAGCATCAACCACTGGAAATGTATATGGTGTGTACGACATGAGTGGTGACTCATATGAATATACAATGGGTAACATGGTAACCCCTTCAAATCAGTTTTATACATCAGATGCAGGAAACTGGAGTACAACAACATATCCTCTAGCAAAGTATTATGATAGTTATACATATAATACAAGTGAAACAACATATACAAGAGGAAGATTAGGAGATGCAACAGTAGAAATGAGCCCTTCTGATGGTTACACATGGTATTCAGATGGCGTCGACTTCCCGTACTCGTCCGGTTCTTGGTTTCCGCGTGGGGGTGTCTACGGTGATGGTACGAGCGCAGGCGCTTTCAACTTCACCAGCGGCAGTGGTGGTGCGGACAGCCGCAGCTCGTTTCGGGTCTCTCTTGGTGCGCTGGACTGACGAAGTCAGTCAACTCTGTGGGTAGAAAGGTGATTGAATTAGTTGTTTCTTTCGAATTATAATGTTTGTGACCAAACAACGTTGGTGTCAGTTCGGGCTCTGTTTTCCCAAAACTGACCCTGTTCGAAGGACAGGCAGGACATAAAATAAGATATGTAAAAAATAATAGAGGAAGAAATAAAGGGTTATAGGTCTTTTAGTTTCCTAAGACTTTAGGAAACTAAAAGTTGGTTGAATTTTAATATTTAAGTATACCAATCAAGACTTTTGTTTTGGTTGGTGGTACTTATATTATATTTTTAATAGATATTATGGATATTATTAAAAATATAATATGTTACTATTGAGGTGATTTTTAATGAATTTTTTTAATAAGTTTAATAGGTTAAAGATTAAGTATAAGGATAGTCCTAGTATTAAGATTAGTTTTTTACTTGGGGTTGTTTCTATATTATTAATATTTATTGGTAGTTCTTATGCTTTTATATTTAAGAGTGCATATACAAGTTCAATTAATAAAATTACTGCTGGTAATTTGGTTATGACTTTAGAGAATACGACTCCTGTTATTAGTATTGGTAATGCTGTTCCTACTCCTGATGATGTAGCTATTAGTAGTAGTGATTCTTATGGTTTTACTTTAAAGAATAATGGTAGTATTAATGCTAAGTATAAGATAAGTTTAATTAATAGTTGTGTTGTTGGTAATACATATACAGTGGGGTCTGATTCTGTAGTAGCGGGTGTTTGTGTTCCTACTAAGTATATAAAGGCTGGTATAAGTAAAGATGGAGAGGATTATAAAGTACTTAAAGCTGATAGTAGTGGTAATATTATTCTTGATAGTAGTGTTTTAGGTAAATTAAGGAATAGTTCTTATAAGTTAAAATTATGGTTGGATTATGATACGCCAAATGAGTACAACGTAAAGGATAAAAATATTATTATAAGTGTTAAGTTACAATTATATAGTGAACAGACTACTGAGAATGCTCTTACTCTTGATAAGAGTGGAGCAAATGCACCAGAGATTACTAATAATATGATACCTGTTTATTATGATAGTACAAGTGCAGTATGGAGAAAAGCTGATATTAATAATTTAGATAAAAATAATAAATGGTATGATTATGATAATAAGATGTGGGCAAATGCAGTAACAGTAGCAGAGACATCATATACTGATAGTATTACTAAAGATAAGAGTGTTTCTTTAAGTAATCAATCTCTTCCTGCTACTCCATATACAACTTTTACAAGTGGTGGTAAGGGAATAAATAATGCAAAGAGTTATACAAAGATAACAGTTAATATTAAGACTGCAGGGACATTTGGTTTTAAGGCTACTGTATCTAGTGAAACTAATTATGATAAGTTAACTGTTACAGTAAGTAAGAATAGTGGTACGGCAACAACAGTTGCAAGTGCAATAAGTGGTAATGGAATTAGTAAAACGTATTCTGATACAGCATCAGCAGGTGATGTATATGTTATAACGGCTCAGTATACAAAAGATGGTAGTGGTAATAAAAATAATGATAATGGAGTACTTGATATATTTACATATCCTGCGAACACTACTGTAACATATACAAATAGTTCTACAGCAGGGGGTACTTCAGGACAAGATTGGACTGCAAGTGGGGCTTTAGGAGCTAGTAATGGTGTTGTATATGGTGATAGTATAACTTATAATTCAAGTGTTAGTAAATATACGTTAAATAATACAAGTAGAGGTGCTATATCAAGTTCATTGGTTGGAAAGTATGTATGTCCAACAGTAAGTGATACATCTTGTGCTACACCATATAAAATAGTGGAAGCATCAAGTACAATAACAAAAGTAGATGAATATAAAATAAGTTCAATAACTCGTAATGATTTAGTAAATTCTAAAGTAGGAACGGAAATACCAATGGATGATATAAATACAATGTGGGTATGGATACCAAGATATACATATACATATTTAAATACAAATACACCAGAAGAGATAAAGATAAAGTTTGAAAGTGGTACGAATAGTACAGGCACAATAAAGTGTACTGATGCAGTAACAGGAAGTGGAACAACATCCCAAACATGTACAGATACAACAAATGGAAGCTTAGTTGCAGGAACCAGTACATATACCCATCCAGCCTTTACATTTGGAGATACAGAACTAACAGGATTATGGGTAGGTAAGTTTGAGAGTAGTGCAACAACAGTGCCAACAGGTTTTTCTGATACAACATCAGAGTCTACAGTAATAATAAAACCAAATGTACAATCATTAAGATATAAAGCAGTATCATATCAATTTAGAGATGCAAGGCAAATGGAGAAAGCGAATAATGTATATGGCTTTCCTCAAAGTAGTAGTACAACATTTAATTGGAATGGAAATCTTACAGGAGATACTAATAATATAGATATACATATGATGAAGAATACAGAATGGGGAGCAGTAACATATTTGTATCATAGTAAATATGGAAGATGTACAAATGGTGCATGTGAAGAATTAACAATAAATAACTGTAGTACCTACATAACAGGCATTGGAGCAGATGAAGTAAGTGCAAATGAATCATCAACAACATGTACAACAGATAAAAACAAATATAATGGAGTGAGTGGAGTAAAAGCGAGTACAACAGGAAATGTATATGGAGTGTACGATATGTCTGGTGGTTCATTTGAATATACAATGGGTAATATGGTAGATTCATCTAATCAGTTTTATACATCAGATGCAAAAAACTGGAGTACAACAACATATCCATTATCAAAGTATTATGATAGTTATACATATGGAACAACATATAATGATAGTAGTGCTTATTCAAGAGGAAGATTAGGAGATGCAACAGTAGAAATGGCACCAACAGGAACAAGTGGCAACTGGTATTCAGATTACGCCTCCTTCCCGTACTCGTCCTACTCTTGGTTCCGCCGTGGGGATTACTACCATAGTGGTGCGTACGCGGGGGCTTTCGGCTTCTACGCCTACGATGGTGATGGGTACATTGGCAACTCGTTTCGGGCCTCGCTTGGTGCTCTGGACTGACGAAGTCAGTCAACTCTGTGGATAGGAAGATGATTGAATTTGTTGTTTCTTTCAAATTATAATGTTTGTGACCAAGCAACGTTGGTGTCAGTTCGGCCTCTGTTTTCCCCGAACTGACCCTGTTCGAAGAACAGGCAGTGCATAAAATAAGATATGGAAAAATAGAAAGAAGAGATATGAGGGTTATACTTTTGGTTTCCTTTAGGGAACCAAAAGTTGGTTGAATTTTGTTCTTTGAAGTCTTTTGATTTTCCTTTTAGGGAAATCAAAAGTGAATTATTTATGGTTTCATCACATGATGAAATAGGTTGAAAACTGTAAAATAGACGCCAACTTTCCGAACTCGTCCAACTCTTGGTTCCAACGTGGGGGTAACTACAATAATGGTACGAACGCTGGTGCTTTCAACTTCAACAACAACAACTCGTTTCGGGCCTCGCTTGGTGCTCTGGACTACATTATTTTTTTAAGTCAATGTTGTTACTAGATAACATCAAACTTTATATTTATTTGGGTCAATATTATAGTTTAAGGATTATAATGTACTTTATTTTGTAGAAGTTTTTAACCTTTTTACATGTTTTGTAAAAGAAAGTATTATATGGTTTTTAGTGAGTAATTTTTTTGGAAATTAGAAACTGTAGGGCAATGCAAAGAATAAAATTCTTTGCATTGTTTTAGTATTAGTTAATTTTTTTGTTTTTTACACAATGGAGGTTGTTTTGTGAGTAAGTTATATAGTTTATATTTGGATTATAAGAGTAAAGATAATAGTTTTTTATATTTATTTAAGTGTGGTTTTCCTTTATGTAGTCTTAGTACTTATCTTAATGTATTTAAGGAAATTGGGTTAAAGATTAGGGTTATTGATGATGTTTTTGATAATAATGTTATTATTAATAGATTAAATAGTGTTGATATTAATAGTATAACTGGCATTGAAGCTCTTAATGTTTTAAAGGAGTTAAAGGATTTAGTATGAATGATTTAGAGAGTCTTGTTATATATAAAAAGTATGTTGATATGATGTATTATTTTTATAATTTACTTGATAAGTATCCTAAGTTTGAGAAGAATGGTTTGGTTAGTGAGATAAAGAATAATTTGTATCTTGGATTGGTTTGTATTATAAATGCTTATAAGAGTTTTGATAAAAAGAGTGTATATTTAAATGAACTAGATGTTCATTTAAAAGTATTAAAGGTATGAGATGTAAGATTAGATTGTATGAGAAAGGGATTATGTTTTATGATGATTTTGTATCTTGGAGTGGTCATGCTAAGTATAGTGATAGTTATGTTTTAGCAAAAGAGTTTTTTGAGATGATTGGATAGTTTGTTTTACATAGTTCTTTTTTATACGAACAAATGTACATTTTTATATTGACTTTGTTATATGCTTATAGTATATTTTATTTAGGGCAATAAAATGGGGGGGTTAGATATGAAATATATAATAGAAATAAACATTTTATTTAATTATTATCAAGTGTCTGATAATGATATAAAGTATAATTTAGAACAAGAAATAGATAATGTTTTAAATGACATAAATAGAAGAACACCAGTTAAGTTAAGAAATAATACACCACAAATATTGGTATCTATTGGTATAAAAGATTTACCAATGCATGAGAATCCTTCTCATATAAGAAAAAATATATTAACTGAAAAAGAAGCGAGGAAAATTAATTTGGTAATTACGCAAAGAGACCACTATCACGGTTTAGGTAAAACTATTTATATAGAGGTAATAAATAGTTTAGATATACCAAGAGTAATATTTGAGAACAAAAATAAGAGTGATTACTTAATTTTAACTTCGATAAAGGATAAAAATAATAAAAATATATTGGTTCCAATAAAAATTGAGGATAAAACTTATGTAAATAATGTTGAAATTGATATTACTAGAGTAAAAAGTGTTTATGGATATGATAGAAGTAAACCAGACCTTAATACTTATTTTAAGAAGAATATAAATAATGGAAATTTTACTAAAATATATGAACAAAAAAAAGAGCCAAGTACGTGTATAAGCACCGCAGTCAGCTCTCTTTCTGAAGATAATATATCATAATCTATTGCTAATGTCAATTAGATTTGCATATTATCTATTAATATGATATGTACTAATAAAAAAATAATACAATTTATGATGAGGTTGTTTTATATAATGTCATTGAGAAAAAGTGGTAAAAGTGGCAAAAATTCTCAATGGATGTTTTTTGGAAGATTATAGTGGTAAAAAACAATATAAAGCATTGGATGACTATTTTATAATTTTTATTTGATAAAAATAGTTTAGATTTATAGTTCTAATATCGCTTGTCGCAAGGCTTTTAAAGCCTATTTAGAGTAAGAATTATGTTTCACCGGGCATAGTTCTTTTTTTATAAATTAATCGTTTTAAGGTGTTTGTTTATGAATATTTTATTGTTTGATGTATATACTATCATTGATAAAAAGTGGTAAAAGTGGCAAAAATTCTCAATGAATGCTTGAAATGTTTATTAAAAGGATTTATAATGAGATTGAAAAAAGTGGAGGTATATATGAAAGAGATTAAAAGGGATGTTTATTTAAATAGATTAATAAACAGAAAAGATAATGGATTAATTAAAATAATTACAGGTATTAGAAGATGTGGAAAGTCTTATTTATTAGACCCATTATTTAAGAATTATTTAATTGAAAATGGAGTGAAAGATAATCATATTATTAAATTAGAGTTAGATAAAGAGGAGAATAAAAAATATCGTGATTCTCATGAATTAAATAAGTATATAAAATCTTTAATAAAGGATAAGGATATGTATTATATTTTGTTGGATGAGATACAAATGGTTGATGATTTTGAATCGGTATTAAATGGTTTTTTATATGAACGTAATCTTGATGTTTATGTTACTGGTAGTAATTCAAAGTTTTTATCAACTGATATTATTACAGAGTTTAGAGGAAGAGGTGATGAGATAAAAGTATTTCCGTTATCTTTTTCGGAATATGTAGAGGCTTTTGATGGAGATAAATATGATGCATGGAATGAGTATGTTTTATATGGAGGTTTACCTTTGATTCTTTCTAAGAAGACTGATGAGGAAAAGTCGAATTATTTAAAGGATTTATTTGAACATACTTATATTAAGGATATTATTGAACGTAATAACATACAAAGGGTAGATGTGATTGATTCAATTATTAATATGTTGGCGTCTTCTGTTGGTTCGCTTACTAATCCTAAGAAAATATATGATACATTTGTTAGTAATGGGGAAAAGGAAATTTCACCAAATACTATTAATTCTTATATAAAATATATAGAAGATTCATTTGTTGTGAATAAGTCTGATAGATATGATGTTAAAGGAAAGAAATATATACAAACACCACAAAAGTATTATTTTTCGGATGTTGGACTTCGAAATGCAAGGTTAAATTTTAGACAACAAGAGGAAAATCATATAATGGAGAATATAATATATAATGAGTTAATAGTTAGAGGTTATAATGTTGATGTTGGTGTAGTTGAAATTAGGGATGAGGATAAGAATAGAAAGCAATTAGAAATAGATTTTGTGTGTAATTTAGGGAGTAAAAGATATTATGTACAATCGGCATTAAATTTAGATACAAGAGAAAAAACTATTCAAGAGGAAAGACCTCTTATGAATATTAATGATAACTTTAAAAAGATTATAGTCGTTAAAAATAATATGAAACATTGGATGACTGAGGAGGGAATACTGGTTGTTGGTATTTTAGAGTTTTTACTTGATAAGAATAGTTTAGATTTATAGTTTTATATCGCTTGTCGCAAGGCTTTTAAAGCCTATTTAGACTAAGAATTATGTTTCACCGGGCATAGTTCTTTTTTTATAAATTAATCGTTTTAAGGTTAAGTGAACAATTTTTGTTTTTTTATTAAAATTGTTCAGTTGATTGAATATATTTTTATTAGGATGTTTATAATGTATATTCTTTTATAAAAAGAAGTGAGGTGATTGTAATGGGTAATATGACTAGTGCAATAAATATAAATGTTGATAAAAATCTTAAATAAGAGGCTACTAGTATTCTTAAAGGATTAGGTTTAAATATGAGTACTTTTATTAATATGACTTTAATTCAGGTGGTAAAGAGGAATGGAGTGCCTTTTGAGGTTTCTAATCCTGTGCCTAGTAGAGAGTTGTTGGATGCTTTAACGGAGGCAGATGAAATGATTGGTAATTTAAAAAAATATCCAAGATACAGCAATAGAGAAGATTTAAAAAAGGCATTGTTATCTGATGATTAATTATAAGTATGATGTAGTGTATTCTGCAAGATTTAAAAAATTATTAAAGAAGATAAGAAAACAGGGTAAAAATATTGATGAATTATTGGATGTTATTGATAAATTGGCAATAAGAGAAGAATTACCTCTAAAATATAAGAATCATAAGTTAATAGATAATAAGTTTTTTAAAAATTGTAATGAATGTCATATAAGGTCAGACTGGTTGTTGATATATAAGTATTAGGATAATGAGTTGATATTATTGTTTTTTATAACTGGTAGTTATAGTGATTTGTTTGATAAATAGAATGTTTGTTTTGTTGACTTAGGTTGTTGTTTGTGATAGAATTATTTTTGTAAAGGCTTTGATATAGGACATGGTTTATATCTTAAAATATATAGAGAGTTAGTGGTTGGTGGAAACTAATTGTTTGGGTATAGATTACTACCTTTTTAGCTGTTCTAGAAATAGATACCGTTTACTGCGTTAAAGTATTGAGTTATAAGGTAGGATGGTACCGCGTTTTGACGCTCCTTTATAGGGGTGTTTTTTTATTAAATTTTATTTTGGGGGAGTAGTATGAAAAATAATTATTTTAAATTTTGTGATGAGTATTCTTTATCTATGAGTGATTTTTTAGAGAGGTTTTATGGGTTTAGTCGTGATTGTTTTTGTAGCTTGACTCATAGTGATTTGTCTAATTTATTGCCTGATGTTTCTAAGGCTTATTCTGTTTGTATGGAGGATATTCTTTTAGGAAATGTTATTGTAGTTAAGGATTGTAAGGGTTCTTTTGCTTTTTATAGTAATCCTTTATTGGTTGATGAGGATAATTTTGTGCTTAATAGTGATAATTCTTTGGTTTCTGTTTCTGAGGTTTTGTCTAATGGTTCTGATTATTCTTATGTTTGTGATACTGATTTGGTTTATATGAGTAATAATGAGTTAGAGAATGCTCTTAATTATTTTAAGATGGTTAATAATCATCGGATGGTGAGGCTTATTTGTGATGAGTTTAGGTTTCGTCCTAAAAAGGGTTGCAAAAAGAGGAAGCTTGAGATGCAAAGAAAAAAGGAAAGATTGGAGGAAGAGTTATGAATATTAAAGAGAATGAAGAACTTAGTTTATTGAATCATAGTTGTGCGCATTTACTTGCTCATGCTGTGAAACATTTGTATCCTGATGCAAAGTTTTTTGTGGGTCCGGTTATTTCGGATGGGTTTTATTATGATATTGATTTGGGTGATAGAACTCTTACTGTTGATGATTTAGGTCCTATTGAGAGGGAAATGAAGAAGATTTCTAAGTCTGATAAGCTTATTAAGAGAATTGAACTTAGTAGAGAGGAAGCTTTGGAGATGTTTCATGATGATTGTTATAAGATTGATTTAATTGAAAGGATGGATGATTCTTCAGTTATTTCTGCTTATCAACAAGGGGATTTTATTGATTTATGTCGTGGTCCACATGTTAAGTCGACTAAGCTTGTTAAGTATTTTAAATTGCTTAAGGTAAGTGGTGCTTATTATAAAGGGGATTCTAATAATAAGATGTTACAAAGAATTTATGGTATTTGTTTTTCTAATGAAGAGGATCTTAATAAGTATTTGATGTTTTTAGAAGAGGCTAAGAGGCGTGATCATAAGAAACTTGGTAAAGAGCTTGATTTGTTTATGATTAGCGAGTATGGTCCTGGTTTTCCGTTTTTTCTTAATAATGGAATGATTTTAAGGAATACTTTGGAGAATTTTTGGTATGAGGAGCATGCTAAGGAAGGGTATCAATTTATAAAGACTCCGGTTATGCTTAATAAAGATTTATGGGAGTTGTCTGGGCATTGGTTTAATTATAGGGAGAATATGTATACTTCGGTTATTGATGAAAAAACTTTTGCAATTAAGCCTATGAATTGTCCTGGTGGTATGCTTGTTTATAAGAATAGTTTACATTCTTATAAGGATTTGCCTCTTAGGGTTGGTGAGCTTGGTCTTGTTCATCGTCATGAAGCTAGTGGTGCTCTTAATGGATTGTTTAGGGTTAGGGCTTTTACTCAGGATGATGCTCATATATTTATGAGGTTTGATCAGATTGAAGAGGAAGTAATTAGGCTTATTAATTTTATTGATAGGATTTATAAGATTTTTGGTCTTACTTATGATATAGAGTTATCAACAAGGCCTGTTGATAAGTATATTGGTAGCATTGAGATTTGGAATGAGTCTGAGAATGCTCTTAGGGCTGCTTGTGAAAAGTCAGGACATAGTTGTAAGGTTAATCCTGGTGATGGTGCTTTTTATGGGCCTAAGCTTGATTTTCATATAAAGGATTCTCTTGGTAGAGTATGGCAATGTGGTACAATTCAACTTGATATGAATTTACCTGAAAGGTTTGATTTGACTTATGTAGATAGTGATGGCTCTAAGAAGAGACCGGTTATGTTACATAGGGTAATTTATGGTTCTGTTGAGAGATTTATTGGTATTTTGATTGAGCATTTTGCTGGTGCTTTTCCACTTTGGCTTGCTCCGGTTCAAGTAAAGGTTATTCCTGTTAATAATGAGTATCATTTGGATTATGCTAAGGAAGTTTATGAACTTCTTTCTAGTAATGGTATTAGGTGTGAGATTGATTCTAGGGATGAAAAGTTGTCTTATAGAATGAGGGAAGCTCAGACTAAAAAGGTGCCTATTACATTGATACTTGGTGATAAGGAAAGGGATAATAATTCTATTAGTTATAGAAGGTTTGGAAAGACTGATACTTTGACTTTTGATAAGGATGAGTTTTTGAGTTTGATTAAGAATGAGATTGATTCTAAGGAGATAAATCATTAGTTTGATTTGTCTTTTTTTTATTAAAAATATTGTTTTATATAGAATTTAAGAAACTTATACTATTTATGTAAAATAAAAGTAGTTTTATTTTTACTACCTTTATTTTATATAAATAGTTTTATAATATTAGAAAATAATAAACATATGATTATACCTATTATAGTTGGAATCAGTATTGATAGGATGGTCCATTTTAAGCTTTTTGTTTCTTTTTTTATGGTTAGAATAGTGGTTGCACATGGGAAGTGAAATATTGTTATTAAGATGAAACTTAAGGCTGTTGTTAGGGTCCAGTTGTTATTTATTAATAGGTTTCTTAGTTCTTGTAAAGAGTTGTATCCTGTAATGTTGTTTTTAGCAAGGTATGTCATAATGATGATTGGTATTACTATTTCATTTGCTGGTAGTCCTAGGATTAGGGCTAGGATTATTACTCCGTCTAAACCTAATAATTGTCCAAATGGGTCTAGAGTGTTTGATATGCTTAGAAGAAGGCTTGTTCCTTGAATATTGGTATTTGATAGAATCCATATTATTAAGCCTGCTGGTATGGAGACATAAATGGCTCTTGCTAGAACGAATATTATTTTATCTTTTATGGAGTTTATAATTGTTTTTATTATTTGTGGTTTTCTATATGGTGGTAGTTCTAAGGTGAATGTTGATTTTTTGGTTTTTAAGATTGTTTTTGATAGAATTTTTGATACAAGGAATGTTATTAGGATTGATAGTAGAATGAATCCAAGTAGAATTAATGCTGATAGTGTGGTGTTTATTAGTTTATTTTTAATATTTATGGTAATAAAGATTGATATCATAGCTATTATGGTCGGAAATCTTCCATTGCATGGACTGAAACAGTTGGTAATCATTGCTATTAGTTTTTCTTTTTTGTCTTTTATTATTCGACATCCGATTACACCACAGGCATTGCAACCATATCCCATGCACATAGTTAGAGCTTGTTTTCCTTGAGTGCCACATTTTTTGAATGTTTTGTCGAGATTAAAGGCTATTCTTGGTAGGTATCCTGAGTCTTCAAGTAGTGAGAATAATGGAAAGAAAATGGCCATTGGTGGTAACATTACGGATATTACCCAAAAGACTGTTTTTAGAATACCGTTTATGATTATGTCGATTATAGTTTTGTTTATATTCAGAATATTTAGGGTGTTTTCTATTATATTTAGTAATTTAAATAAAATATAGTTTAAGTGATCTGATATATAGTTTGCTCCGATTATGGTTATCCAAAGGATTATTCCGAGGGTTAAAAGCATTATTAGAATACCGTATTTTTTTGATGTTACAATTTTATCTATTTTTAGTGTTTTTTTGTTATATGTTTCTTCTTTTACGGTTTGTTTATATATGTTGTTTGCTTCTTTGTCAATATTTTTTATATCATTTCTTTTGTGGTTCGGTTTAAAGTTTTCTATTTCTTCAAGAAGGTCTCGTATTCCTATTTTTTTTCTGGCACTTATTTTTATTACTGGTACTTTTAGGAGTTCTTGTAATTTTTTATAGTTTATGATGATGTTGTTTTTCTTTGCTTCATCGATTAGATTTACGCATATTATTATATTGTCTATTTTGGAGATAGTACTTAGAACTAGAGTGAGGTTTCTTTCAATGGCAGTTGCATCTATTATGATTATGGTTATGTCTATTTTGTTGTTTTGGAGATAGTTTGCTGTTACTTTTTCTTCTTCTAGGTATCCTTCTAATGAATAGGTTCCGGGCAGATCGATTATTTCATATTTTTTTTGTTTGTAGGTGAATGTTCCTTTAGCGTGTTCTACTGTTTTACCAGGCCAATTTCCTGTTTTTTGCTTTAGTCCTGTTAATTCGTTGAAAAGGGTAGATTTTCCGACATTTGGATTTCCTAGAAGGGCCAAGTTTTTTGTTATTTTTATTTTGTTATGTTTTTTCATTTTGTTCCTCCCTTATGACGATTATGTTTTTTGCATCTTTGTTTCTTATGGCAATGATGGTGTTTTTTATTAGATATGCTTTAGGGTCTTTACCAATTGAGGGATAAAGGTATGTTATTTTATTGCCTTTTATAAAACCTAAGTTTTCTAGATGATGTTTATTATTTTCTTTTATATTATTACTATCGATTGTAACCCTTTCACCTGGGTTTATTTGTGTTAAACGTATTTTTTTCATAATTACTCCCTAATATAATATATGTTATTTAATGATATATGTAATTGTTGTAATATGAAAAAAAATGTAATAAAATAGTAGTGGTGATGATTGTATGAATGTAAATATTAAAATATTAAATGAAAATGCTAAGGTGCCTACTTATGGAAGTTTATGTTCTGCTGGTGCTGATCTTTATGCTTGTTTGGATTCAGAGGTTTTTGTTTTACCTCATGAAACGGTTATGATTCCTACTGGTATTTCTATGGAGATACCTGATGGTTATGTAGGTCTTGTTTATGCTCGAAGTGGTCTTGCTTTAAAAATGGGGCTTGCTCCGGCGAATAAGGTTGGGGTTATTGATTCTGATTATCGTGGAGAAATTATGGTGGCTCTTTATAATCACTCTGATTTAGAAAGAAAGATTTTACCAGGTGAGAGGATTGCTCAAATTGTTATTGCTCCTTATGTAAGGGCTAACTTTTCTGTTGTTTCTGTTCTTAGTGATACAGAAAGGGGTAATGGTGGTTTTGGTTCAACTGGAATGAAATGAGTTTATATGTCTTGTTTATTTTGTTTTGCAAATTGATAAAAATATGATAAAATAATGGTATAAAATAAAAGAGGAGTTGTTTTGTATGGAAAATGAAGTTTTGAAGACAGGTAAGAAAAATAAGTTATTGATGGGGATTTTGATAGTGATTGGTTTTTTATTGGTGCTTTTGGTTGGTTGTTATTTTTATGTTAGTAATAATCCGTTTCTTGTTGTAAAGTATAATGTTAATAAATTCACTAATGATATAATTGATGAAATTGAAGAGCATGGTAATGTAAAAAAGGCATCTGGTAATGTAACATTTGATTATAATATTGAGACGAATGATCCGTCTTTGAAGGATATTGTTGATGTTTTTAATGGGATAAAGTTTAATTATAATTATAAGTTGGATGTTGATAGTAAATTGTTACAGACTGAAGTTGGTACGACTTATAATAATGAGAAATTAATAGATGCTAATTTTTATGCTCAAGATAAAGGTGTTTTTATGCAATTACCTGGAGTTTTTGATAAGTATATAAAAGTTGATGTTTCTAATGATTATGATGAAATGTTTAATATGAATAAAAATGTAGAGGAAAGTAAGATTATTGTACGAAGTGTTAATAAAGCTTTTCTTAGTTCTTTGAATAAAGATTATTTAGTTTCTTCTGATGATAAAATTATGATTGATAGTAAGGATATAAAGGTTTCTAAGATTACAATGGAGTTAGATAGTAAGAAACTTACTACTATGTCTAAGGATTTTTTGAATTATTTGTATAATGATCAAGATTTTATAAAAGCATTTAATGCTTTGTCAGATAGTAATGATGCGAAGAATAAACTTAAGGATGCAATTGATGATGTTTATTATAATGATAAAGATAGTGTTGTGTTATCAATATATTGTAAGGGTTTATTAAAAGAGATTGTTAAGTATGATGTTTCTTTAAAGTCTAATGGAGAAAGTTATAATGTTTCTGTTTTAAAGAATAAGGATGTTTATGATTTTCAAATTAAACAGGTTAATGATTTAGTAGCAGAGGGTAGTGTAGTTTCTGATTTTAATAATAATGATGGAAAGATTTCAATAAATGCTTTGGTTAAGGATTTTGGAAAAGTTAAGTTTAATGTAATAATTAAAAAAGATAAAAATGTTGTTGTTGAAAAGAAAAATGTAAAGAATTATGTAAATTATGATGATTTAACTGAAAGACAATCTGATGAAATATTAACTAAGTTGTTAAAGAATAAAGGTTTTTATAAATTGTTTACTGTTTTTGGAGCATTAAATTTGTAAAGTTATTGACGTTTTGTCAATAACTTTTTTGATGTAAAAAAAAGAACAATTAAATTGCTCTATAAATGTCTTTGTTTTTATATGGGTTGTTTTTGTCAATATGATCGATGAAGAGAATGCCGTTTAAATGGTCTATTTCATGTTGGAAGGCTATTGCTAGTTCTTCTCTTGCTCTTATTTTTATTTTGTTGCCATCGATGTCATATCCAGTTATGGTTACTCGGGCATTACGAGGAACAATACCGTTTACTTCACGGTTTACTGATAGACATCCTTCTCCTTCTTCAACGTAGATTATTTCTTCTGATTGACTTACTATTTTTGGATTTATGATGATGTAAGTTTTAAATGTTTCTTTAATGTCTTGTTCGTGAACTATGACAAGATATCTTTTATCAATTCCTAGTTGAATGGCTGCCATACCCATTCCTGGTCTTAAGTCATATTTTTTAGCTAGTTTTTCTATTTGACTGTTAGTAAGGTATTCGGTCATTTCTTTTATAGCAAGTTTGTCTTGTTCTTCTAGAGGAAAGGTTACTTCTTTACTAATAGTTCTTAGTTTTTTATTTTTTTCATCTAAAATATCTTTTGTTTTTAACATATTACCACCTCAAAAGCAACTATATTATAGCATGAAAAAAGGAAATAGTAAACTACTTCCTTTTTATTAATTCCATGCTCTAGCGCCAAGTATAATTATTAATAAGATAAATAATACTAGGATAATTGCATAGTTGCTTCCGTATCCTGTATAGCCATAGTTGTATGTTGGCATTTGGTTACAGCAGCTATTTGTATTCCCATATCCATAGGAATTACCGTAATAATACATAAGCATCCTCCTTTAACTATCTAATATAGTTTATTATACATGGTGCATTTGTGTTATTATAAAAAACCAATTTAATAAAAATAATTGCAAAAAATAAGGGATGATGTTATCATTATAATGAGGTAATGATAATGATAAAGAAAGTTGATAAACAATTGTTGATTTTAACGATTATTCTTTTTGCTATAGGGCTTATTATGATATATTCGGCTTCAAATGTTACGGCTTTTATGGTTAATGAGGCTACTCCTTGGAGATATTTTATTAAAGAATTAATATTTATTTTTGTAGGACTTGTCGGGGCGTTTTTTTTACTTATTGTTGATTTTAAGGCTTATTATAAGTTATCTTTTGTTGTGACATTTATTTTTTCAATTATTATTTTTTCTTTGGTTGTTTGGGGTACTGTTACTAATGGTGCAACGAACTGGATAGGTTTTAAGGGGTTTGGGATACAGCCTAGTGAGTTTGTAAAGATTTCTAGTATTGTATTTTTTGCTTTTTATTATGAGAAGAATAAGAAGTATACCGATAATAAGATTAGAATGATTGCTCCGCTTGTTATTGGAGGAATAATTACTTTTCTTATAATAGCACAGAAGGACTGGGGAACTGCTTTTATATATATGATGATTGTTTTATTTATGTTTTTCTTTTCTAATGCTTCAAGGAAGATAAAGTTTGATGTGTTTAAAAAAGGTTTTTTCTTACTTATTGTAGGTATTATTTTACTTGTGTCTTTTGGGGATAAGCTTTTAGGGGAAAAGATAGAGAGATTTTCTTTTAACGCTCCTTGTGATAGGTATCTTACTGATGGAAATCAGTTATGTAATGGTTTTATTGCAATGGATGGAGGAGGCCTTTTTGGAAAGGGTCTTGGTGGTTCAACGCAAAAGTATTTGTATTTACCTGAGCCTTATACTGATTTTATTTTTGCTATTTTTGTTGAAGAACTTGGAATTGTTGGGGCGAGTGTGTTACTTATTTTGTATCTTTTATTGATAGTTAGGATAGTGGTGATTGGTAAAAAAGCTAGTAATGGTTGCTATACTTTGATTTGTTATTCGTTTGCATTTTATATTTTTATTCATATTGCTATTAATTTAGGGGGTGTTTTGGGAATTATTCCAATGACGGGGATAACGCTTCCGTTCCTTAGTTATGGTGGTAGTATTTGTATATCGGTAATTATGGCGATTACGATTGTACAGAAAGTTTGTATTGTTAGTAAAAGTGTAAAGCGTGTGTAAAATTTTTATATAAAGTGAGGTACTTTTGATTTTTTCTACTCTTATATATATGAGGGCATATAAAGGAGGAGTTATGGAAAAATTAAAAGACTTTTTTTATGAGTATAAATTGTATATTATTTTGATCGGTTCATTTGTTATTATTTTGTCTTTACAGTTATTTCTTTTTTATATTTTGAAGAATAAGAGTAGTTGTAATGATACTAGTGATGTTAATGAAATGGAGCCTTTGGTTGTTGCTTCGGATTCTTCTTTAGAGAAAGAGGTTTGTGTTGATATCAGGGGTGAAGTTAAAACTCCTGGTGTTTATTGTATGGATTCTTCAAAAAGGGTTTTTCAAGTTATTGAAAAGGCTGGTGGTCTTACTAATAATGCTGATACTTCTTCGAATAATCTTAGTCAAGGACTTGTTGATGAAATGGTGATAGTAGTATATAGTAAGAAAGAGATTCTTGATATTACTAGTGTAAAAGAAAAAGAAAAGAAAGTTTTGGATGATTGTTTGTCTAGTAATAGTGATAATTGTGTTACTAGTGTTAATGGTAATAAAAATAGTGTTAATAAGAATAGTAATAATAAGAGTAATAAGAAAAATAATAATATTTCTAGGGGTACTTCTGATAAGGGGTCTTCTGATATTGGTATTATTAACATAAATAGTGCCTCAAAGAGTGATTTAATGAAGCTTCCTGGAATTGGAGAAAAGAAGGCTCAAAATATAATTTCTTATCGTGAAGAAAATAAGTTTAATGATATTTCTGATATAAAGAATGTTAAAGGAATTGGGGAATCTTTGTTTTTAAAGATAAAAGATTATATAACTGTATGAAGTCTTTGTTAAGGTGTAATGTTTTTTATTATGCTCTTTTTTTAATTGCTATTTCTTATTTTCTTATTTCTTATTTTTTTGTTTCTTTCTCTAGTGTTTATACTGATTTTTCTTCTTCAGAGTTTAAAATTATAGAGAAGACAAGGGAAGATTATGGGATAAAGTTTGTTTTTTTGGGAGAGGAAAAAGTTATTGGTTATTTATATTTGGATAGTTTTATTATTGATTCATATTATGATGATTATAATCTTGGAGATATGGTTTTGGTTTATGGGAGTAATGTTTCTATTCATAATAATACTGTTTTTAATACTTTTAATTATAAGAGGTATCTTTATAGTGAAAAAGTTTATAGCGTAATAAAAATATCTAGCATGGAGAAGATTAGTGATAATAAAAATTTGTTTTATGGATTGAAGAATTTGCTTATTAAAAGAGGTCTTTGTTTGAATAAGTCTTATCCTTATATTAATAGTTTGATATTTGGTGATAATAGTTATCTTGATTCTGATGTTGTTTTATCTTATCGGGGAAATGGAATTAGTCACTTGTTTGCGATATCAGGGACTCATATAAATATTTTACTTGGTATTTTTTATGTTTTTTTGAAAAAAATTGGTTTTGGAGAGAGAAAGAGGTGTTTTTTTTCTATATTCTTTTTACTTTTTTATATGTTTTTGACTGGTTTTTCAATGTCTGTTTTAAGGGCTTCAATTTTTGCTATTGGTATTATTATAAATAAACTTTTTAATTTTAAAGTAAGTAGTGTCAATGTTTTGATATTTTGTTTTTTTATAATGATGATGGTTAATCCTTTTAGTTTGTTTAATATTGGTTTTTTGTTTTCAATACTGATATCTTTTTATTTAATTTTATTTAGTGATATTTTTAATAGAGATATTTCTTTTGTTAGAAAGACTTTTTTGGTTTCTTATGTTTCTTTTTTAGTTTCTTTTCCTATTTTGGTTAATAATTTTTATCAGGTTAATTTTATGTCTGTTTTTTATAATTTGTTGTTTGTACCTTTTGTTTCATTTGTTTTGTTACCTTTTGTATTTGCTTCTTATGTTTTTGTTTTTTTAGATGATATTTTATATTTTTTGATTTTATTGAATGAAAAGGTTTCTTTGTTTTTATATAGTTTTACTTTTCCAGTTGTAACTGTTTGTAAGATGTCTGTTTTTTTAATTGTTGTTTATTTTATTGTTATTAGTATTAATTTTAAAATGATGAAGAGGGGAAAAGTTTGGTTTAATTTTATAGTTATTTTGTTTATTTTGTTTTTGTGTTTTAGATCTAATTTACCTAATGGGGTTACTTTTATTGATGTTTCGCAGGGTGATAGTACTTTGATTACTTTTAATAAAAAGGTTGTTCTTATTGACACTGGTGGAGTATTGTCTTATGGAGATAAGGAGTATAAGTATCCTATTGCTAATAATAGAATATTGCCTTTTCTTAGGTCTAAAGGAATTAAAAGGATTAATTATTTGGTGATTAGTCATGGGGATGTTGATCATGCGAGAGATGCTTTTTTTATAGTTGATAATTTTAAAGTGGATAAGGTTATATTTAACTGTGGGGCTTATAATGATTTAGAGAAAGAACTAATTAATGTATTAAATAAAAAGAATATTGAGTATTATTCATGTATTAAAGAATTGAATATTGATAATAATAGGTTATATTTTTTGCATACAGGGGAATATGATAATGAGAATGATAATAGTAATGTTATTTATACAAAGCTTGGTGGTTATAAATTTTTGTTTATGGGAGATGCATCAGTTGATAGGGAGAAGGATGTACTTGATAAGTATAATTTAAATGATATAGATTTTTTGAAGGTAGGACATCATGGCTCCGGTACAAGTAGTAGTGAGTATTTTATTGATAGAGTTAATCCTAAATATTCACTTATTAGTGTGGGGGAGAATAATAGATATGGACATCCTAAAAAAGAGGTTCTTGATGTTTTGAGTAGTAGCAAGGTTTATCGGACTGATTTAGATGGAAGTATTGAGGTTAAGTTAAATAAAGATGGGTATAAGATTAGGACTTGTAGGCCATAAGAAAGGAGTGAAATATGAATTATTATGATGAGATAAAGAATGAATTAGTAAAGAATGAGATTAATAGAAAAGTAAAAAAATATTCAATTAATAAAAGTAATTTAAATGCTTACTATAATGTTGGAAAATTATTGTTAGATGCAGGAAACAAATATGGAGAAAGCATTATTAAAGAGTATTCATTAAGATTAACTAAAGAATTGGGTTCAGGATATAGTCAAAGAAACTTAAGAAATATGAGACAATTTTATAAAGTATTTCAAAAATGGCAGACGCTGTCTGCCAAATTAAGTTGGAGTCCTTTTTGTGAAATTATTTGGTTTGATGATGGCAAATTTCAATATTATGTCAAAATAATTGAATAATTTTACAATGTTTTTAGTGATGAAAAACTGTCGCAGCTTGCGACACAATTGAGTTGGATTCATTGGTATAAAATGTTATTGATTAATAATGATGTTACTACTGAATATAATAAATGAGAGAGTTTTACTTTATAATTTATTTTTTCTTTAAGTATATATTTGTAATTTTTACATATAATAGGATTAGCGTTTTACTTTAGTTGGAACTATTTTATTAATATTTCATATTATATAGTAGTGACGCTAACCGCTAGTTGTTTAGCGTTTATATAGATTAAGAGCTTCGGCTCTTTTTTTCTTGTGCTTTTTATGGACAAGTTTATTTTTATTTGTTATTCTATAATAGATGTTAATTATGGAGGATATGTATGAGTGAAGTTATTGTTAATGAAATGAGCAAAGATTTAGGAATTAGTGTTTCTAGAATTAATAGTGTTTTATCTTTATTGGAGGATGGAAATACTATTCCTTTTATTGCTAGATATAGAAAAGAAGCTACTGGTAATATGGATGAAGAATTTATAAAGAAAATAAATGATGTTTATATGTATCAAGTTAGTTTAATGAAAAGAAAAGAGGATGTTATTCGTTTGATTGAGGAAAAGGGTATGATGAATGATCAATTAAGGATGAAGATTCTTTCTTGTAGTAAGCTTGTTGAGATTGAGGATTTGTATCGTCCTTACAAAGAAAGAAAAAAGACTAAGGCAAGTGATGCTATAGAGAAAGGATTAGAAGGGCTTGCTAAGATGATTATGTCTTTTCCTGTTAATGGTGATTTTTCTTCGATGGTTGCTAATTATAAGTGTAAGGTTACGGATAATGATGAAAAGCTTGTTTTAGCTGGATATATAATTGCGGAGTATATTTCTCTTAATAGTTATTATCGTAAGTATATTAGAAATTATATATATAGAAATGGTTTTATTAGTTCTTCTTTAAAGAAAGGTGCAGGGGATTCTCTCTTGGTTTATGAAATGTATTATGATTATAGTGAAGCTATTTCTAAGATAAAGCCTCATCGAGTTCTTGCTCTTAATCGTGGTGCTAAAGAAGGAATTCTTTCTGTTAGTATTAGTTCTTTAGAGGATAAGATGGTATCTTATCTTTGTGATAAGGTTATTAAAAACAAGTCTTCTTTTGTTTGTTCTTTTGTTAAGTCTTGTATTGTTGATAGTTATAAGAGACTTATTTTTCCAAGTATTGAGAGGGAAATTAAGAGTGAACTTACGGATGTGGCTAGTGAAAGGGCGATTGCTAGTTTTTCTAATAATCTTAGGAATTTACTTATGACTCCTCCGGTTAATGATATTGTTGTAATGGGATTTGATCCGGCTTTTAGAACAGGATGTAAGCTTGCTGTAATGGATGCGACTGGTGGGGTTTTAGATATTAGTGTTATTTATCCTCATGAGCCTAAGTGTTTATATGAAGAAGCTAAAAGTATTGTTTTATCTCTTATTGATAAGTATAAAATTGATGTTATTGCGATTGGGAATGGAACTGCTTCTCGTGAGAGTGAGGCTTTTGTTTGTGATGTTTTAAAGAGTAGTAGTTATCCTTGTAAATATATTATAGTTAATGAGGCTGGTGCTTCGGTTTATTCTGCTAGTGAACTGGCGAGGGAAGAGTTTCCTAGTCTTGATGTTTCGGAACGTAGTGCAATATCGATTGGAAGAAGGCTTTTAGATCCGTTGTCGGAATTAGTTAAAATAGATCCTAAGAGTATTGGTGTTGGAATGTATCAACATGATGTAAAACAACGTGAACTTAATGAGGCGCTTTTGTTTACTGTTTCTAGTGTAGTTAATAGTGTTGGGGTTAATGCTAATACTTGTAGTCCATCGATTCTTTCTTATGTTTCAGGACTTAATAAAAAGAGTATTTCTTGTTTTATTGATGAAAGAAATAGGCTTGGTAAATTTAAGAATAGAGATGAAATAAAGAAAATAAAAGGTATTAGTAATAAAGTTTATGAACAGGCGATTGGTTTTATAAGGATTAATGATGGTGATAATTTTCTTGATAGGACTAATATTCATCCTGATAGTTATGATGTTGCAAAAAGAATTGTTGATAGTCTTGGATTGTCTCTTTCAGATATAGGTAAGGATTCTTTTAATTCAGTTCTTTCTAATGCTTGTCTTGATAGTTCTTCTTTTGGAATTGATGAGTATACTTTTTTGGATATTGTTAATAATTTAAAGAAACCTCTGCTTGATCCAAGGGATAGTCTTGTTAAGCCGATTCTTAAAAGTGATGTTTTGAAGATAGATGATCTTAAAATTGGTATGAAGTTACAAGGTACGGTTAGAAATGTGGTAGATTTTGGTTGCTTCGTAGATATTGGTCTTAAGAATGATGGTCTTATTCATATTTCTTGTCTTTCTGATGATTATATAAAACATCCTAGTGAAGTGGTTTCAGTGGGTGATATTATTGATTGTTATGTTTTGGAGGTTTTTAAGGATAAGAATAAGGTTTCTCTTACAATGAAGAGTAGTTAATATTTTGGTTGGGAGTGGTTTTATGTCTTTTATAAAGGGTAATTTTAAAAAGTATATTTTTAAGTCAGATAATGGTTATGTTATAGGTCTTTTTAAGGTTAAGGATTGTTCTTCTGATATTTCATATAAAAATAAATCTATTACGTTTACTGGTTATTTTCCTCTTCTTAATGAGAATGATTTGTACGTGTTTAACGGAAATATGGTTAATCATAGTAAGTATGGGGAACAGTTTAATGTTTCTTCTTATGAGGTTGTTTTGCCAGAGGAGAAGGATAATATAGTAGAGTTTTTGTGTAGTGATATTTTTCCTGGTATTGGAGAGAGGAAGGCTTCGAAGATAGTGGAGGTTCTGGGTGATGATTGTCTTAGTGTTATTCTTGAAACTCCGGATAATTTATTGTTGGTTCCTGGGGTTACTTCTAAACAAAAGGATACTATTTATGATAATTTAGTTAAGTATCGTGAGTCTTATTTGACA
Source organism: uncultured Bacilli bacterium (assembly GCA_934096805.1). GTDB lineage: Bacteria > Bacillota_I > Bacilli_A > RF39 > UBA660 > JAEDJI01. Next base: position 458,577 of record CAKOMW010000001.1, read on the forward strand.
ATAGTGGAACTTACTTCTTATGGTTTTAATATGAAGGATGCTCTTTCTATTTATAATAAGTATAAGTCTATGACTATCTCAGTATTTAGTTCTAATCCTTATAAACTTATTGATGATATTACAGATATTACTTATAAGAAAATTGAGAATATTCGTCATAATCTTTCTATAAGTGATGATGATAAGAATAGAATTAAGGCTTCTGTTACGTATGTTTTTTCTTTTGTTTGTTTTTCTTATGGAAATACTTATATGTTGTATGATGAGATTGTTTCGTTTACTAAAAGGTTGCTTGGTTTTGAAAGCAGTTCTCTTATTATTGATTGTCTTAGTGAAATGGTTTCTTCTGGTGAAGTGGTTAAGTATGAAGAAAAGTATTTTTTAAAGAATATGTATGAAATGGAGAGGTATGTTGCTAATAGAATATTTAATTTGGCTAATTCTTTTACGAAGTTTAATTATGAAAATATCGATAGTTCAATAGAAGAGTTAGAGAGTTTGCTTGGAATTTCTTATAATTCTTGTCAAATTTCAGCAATAAGGGAAGCTTTTGTTAATAATTTGTTGGTTATTACGGGAGGACCTGGTACTGGTAAGACTACTATTATAAATGCGATATGTAAATTGTATAGTTCTATTAATGGGGTCTCTTATGATGAAATGATGGATAGTTTTGTTCTTCTTGCTCCGACTGGTCGTGCTGCTAAGAGGGTTAGTGAACAAACTGGTTATGTTGCTTCGACTATTCATAGATTTTTGAAGTGGAATAAGGAAGATAATAGTTTTAGGGTTAATGAAGAGAATAAAAGTAGTGCTAAAGTAGTTGTTGTTGATGAGGTTAGTATGGTTGATATTAATCTTTTATATAGTTTATTTCTTGGGATTAATGATGATACAAAGGTTATATTGATTGGGGATTTTAATCAACTTCCTAGTGTTGGGCCGGGGCAAGTTCTTAAGGATATAATTCTTAGTGATTGTGTTAATGTTGTAAAGTTGGAGAAGCTTTATCGAAGGGAGGAGACTTCTAATATAACGCTTCTTGCTCATGATATTATACATGATAGTGTTTCTATGGATTTGTTTAATAGTAGTGATGATTTGTCTTTTATAGAGTGTGATAGTACTAATATGAAAGATAAACTTTTAGAGGTTGTTTCTTCTTATGTTGATTGTTCTTATGATAGTTTTCAGGTTCTTGCTCCTATATATAAGGGAGATAATGGAATTGATGATTTGAATTATTTTTTACAAGATATTTTTAATCCTAAAGATTCTTCTAAAAATGAGATGGTTTTAGATGGAGTTTTATATAGAGAATGTGATAAGGTTTTACAACTTGTTAATAATGTTGATGATAATGTATTTAATGGTGATATTGGGTCTATTAGGCTTATTAAAAATAAAGAAAAGCAGGTTTATATTGATTTTGATAATAATATGATTAAATATACTCCTGCTAATTATAGTAATATAAAACTTGGTTATGCAATTAGTATTCACAAGGCTCAAGGTAGTGAATTTGATTATGTGGTTATTCCAGTTTTAAATAAGTATAATAATATGCTTTATAGAAAGCTTATATATACAGGGATTACTCGGGCTAAAAAGAAGCTTATTTTAATTGGCGAGGTTTCGGCTTTTATTAAGAGTGTTCATAATACTCGTGAAGATAACAGAAGAACTTGTCTTAAAAATTTTATAGTTTCATGTATTGAATAGTTTTTTTTGGTTAATACTAGTTGTGAGGTGAAAGAATGAAAAAAATTACAAAAGTTGCTGCTTATATGCTTGGTGCAACAATGATTGCCGGTGCTAGTGCATATATGGCTATGCCAAAAGAAGCAAGAGAAGATTTTAAAAGTATGTGTGGTAATTTATTAAAAAGAAAAAGTAGTGATATGAGTCTTTAACTATTGACATATGTTGATAGTTTTTTTGCATAAGAAAAAGATTATTGTTTTTTGGTAATAATCTTTTTTTTCTTTGATTTTTCATTTTTTGTTAGACATAGACAAGTGTAAATATTTAGGAAGATGAATCCTATAATGATAAATTGGTATATTGGGTATATTGTATCGCTAAAGTATTTTATTATTAAAAGGTATAGGGTTATTGTGAATATTATGTATATAAGTGGGAATATAATTGAGGCTTTAAGGTCTTTTTTGATGAAAAGAATAGAGATTATTATAAGGAAGAGGATTAGGATTATGCTAAAGAATATGACTAAGGCAAAGGAGTTGTCTAGGAAGACAGTGTAGTATGTGTATCCGTTTGTATAGATGTGTAGGGCTAGTGTTAATAAAAAACTAATGTAGTATAGGATTAGGTATGTTTTTTTATTTGTCATAGTTAGATGCCTCCTTTTTAGATATTTCTATTAGGTTTGATATTATTATTAGGATAGATTTTCTGTTGGTGTTGTATTCGTATGGAATAAGGTTTGGTTCAACTATTTGTCTAAAGTAGTTGTCTTTGATGCTTAGTTCGTAGTTGTAGTATTTGTTTTGCAGTATTTCATCGAATTGTATTGTACCTGTTAGGAATAGAAAGTCGAAGTTGTACTTATTTATTGTTTGTTCGTTTAGGTTGCAAGCTTTTTTGATTGTAGGGAATTGGGATAGCAGGGTAGGTGTTTGTTCTTTTATCATTTGGTTATAGTATTCTTTGTATGTGATGGTGGTGTAGTTGGTTTTTTCATAGTAGTTAATTAGGTTGTTGATTGCATTGTTACAAGTGTTTTTTTCCATAGTAGATAGTTGTTGTTTATAGGTATTTAGTGTTTCTGTATATTCCTCATTGCTTGGGAATTCAATGGTTTTGTTGATACTTTTTCCATTGTATATTATTAGGGTTATGATTGTTATGGTGTAGAAGATGAATGCTCCAAGTAGCATTAGTTTAATTTTTTCTTTCATATAGATATGACCTCCTTAGTTTATGGTTATAATTTATCATATGTGTAAATATATTGTCAATGAGTTGTCAACATAAGACGTAAAGATAGTGTAAAGACTGTTTTTGTAAGATAAAAAAATTAAAAATATTGCATTTTAACTTGATATGTGGTAATATTTAGTTATGAACAGAGGAGTATATTTTAAATAAGATGAAATATACTAAAAAAGAGATATGCTAATTTGGTGGTTAGTACTATCTCTGTTCTATGTTGTTTTAAGTTATGAAGATAAAAGTACCGCTTTTAGTTGAGTTGGTACTTTTCTTTAATTAATGTTTTATTGATAAAATTAAAATATAAAAAGGTACTTGAAAAAAGTATCTTTTTATATTAAAATTAACTTATAAGAAACTAAGGAAGGAGGAAGAAATTTCATAATCAACATATATATGTTTGTGAAATTTCTGGAATTTTTTATGGCAAACAAATATTCGTCTGGGGGGGGGGCAATAATGCTAGTAATAAAATAAAACAAAACCCCTTATTTAAAGATATAAAAGACTATAATAAATATCTATTAAGTTTAGTAGGTATTCTTTTTCTTGTAGTAACAGGAGTAATCTCTTATAATCTCACTAATGCATCATATGCTAAATGGAGTAGTAGTGTGGAGTCTAAGAATGTGTTGAAGCTTAGTGTGCAATCAGGTTTTGATAAAAGTGGTGCTAATAAACCAGAACTTACAAATAATATGATACCAGTATATTATGATAGTACAAATGCAGTATGGAGAAAAGCAGATGCTAATAATAGTAAAGAAAATTATAAATGGTATGATTATAATAATAAAATGTGGGCAAATGCTGTGACTGTTACAGAAACTAACAGAAGTACTTATCTAAGTGCAAATGTAGGAACAGAAGTACCAATGGCTGATATAAATACAATGTGGGTATGGATACCAAGGTATACTTATACATATCTTTATACGAGAACTCCACAAGAAATAAAGATAAAGTTTGAAAAAGGAACAGAAAGTACAGGCACAATAAAGTGTACTGATGCAGTAACAGGAGGTGGCACAACATCACAAACATGTACTGATACAACAAACGGAAGTTTAAAAGCAGGAACTTCTACTTATACTCATCCAGCTTTTACATTTGGAGATAAAGAACTAACAGGATTATGGGTAGGTAAGTTTGAGAGTAGTGCAACAACAATACCAACAAGTACTTCAACAGCAGAATCTACAGTAATAATAAAACCAAATGTACAATCATTAAGGAATAAAGCTTTATCATATTTCTTTCGTGATGCAAGACAAATGGAGAAGGCAAATAATGTATATGGCTTTCCACAAAGTAGTAACACAACATTTAATTGGAATGGTAATTTAACTGGAGATACAAATAATATAGATATCCATATGATGAAGAATACAGAATGGGGAGCAGTAACATACTTATATCACTCTATATATGGAAGATGCACAAATGGTACATGTGAAGAAATAACCATAAATAATTGTGATACTTTTACAACAGGAATTGGAGCAGATACAGTAAGTGCAATTCCTAGTTCAACAACATGTACAACAAATAAAAATAAATATAATGGAGCAAGTGGAGTAAAAGCAAGTACAACAGGAAATGTATATGGAGTGTATGACATGAATGGATGTTCATGGGAATGTACAATGGGAAATATGGTAAACTCTTCAAATCAATTTTATACATCATATGCAGAAAATTGGAGTACAATAAGTACACCACTTGCAAAGTATTATGATAGTTATACATATCATGAAAGTGACAAAATATATACAAGAGGAAGATTAGGAGATGCAACAGTAGAAATGAGTCCTTCATCTAGTTCTTATGCTTCATGGTATTCAGCTGTAGTCTTATTTCCGGACTCCTCCTATTCTTGGTTCATTCGTGGTAACGACTACGGTATTGGTGTGGTCGAGGTGTCTGATAGGGCGGGGGCTTTCAGCTACGGCGGCAACCGTGGTGATGCGTCCGATAGCGACTCGTTTCGGGTTTCTCTCGGTGCTCAGGCCTCTTAAGCCTTTAATTTAAAATAATAAATAGTATATTTATAATTAATATAATTTTGATTATTAATAAAAAATACAAACTGATAGGTTGATGCTTATTGGTTTTATTTTACATATTTTTATTTAAAATAGTTTTATTTTTGCTTTATATTTGGTATAATCTAGGTGGTGATGAAAAATGTTAAGAAGGAAGAATAGTAATAAAATTGATTATGATAATTTAAATGAGGTTATTGATATTAGTAAGAGAATATTAAAGGTTACTCTTTATCTTATTATTTTAGCTTTGGTGGTTCTTTGTATTCATTTGGGTAAAGAGGTTAAAATTTTTAGTTTTATTATTAATATATTGAAGGTTGCAACGCCATTTTTTATTGGTATAGTTATTGCATGGCTTTTAGATCCTATTGTTACATGGCTTAGTAAAAAGAAGGTTAAGAGAACGATTGGTTCTAGTTTTGTGTTTCTTATTTTTATAGCAGTTTTGTATTTGTTTTTCAGATTGCTTGTTCCGATGTTGTATAGCCAAATTAATGATTTTGTAGGTATACTTCCATCGTTGTTTACAAAGGTTGGTAATTTTATTGGTACTACTTTTAGTAATCTTGCTGGTAGTGGTCTTGATTTGTCTAGTGTTGAACAAAGTATTTATGATGGTGTTGAGAAGATTGCGATTAATCTTACTACTGATCTTCCTACTACTGTTATTGGATTTATGACTGGTCTTGTTTCTAGTGTTGGTACTTTCTTGCTTGGTCTTGTTGTTGGATTTTATTTACTTATTGATTTTGATGGGGTTAAGCATATTCTTGATTTCTTTCCAAAGAAGTGGCATTATTCAATTAATAAAGTTTGTGGAGAGTTGAATACTACTTTTAAGGCTTTTGTACAGGGTACTCTTTTGATTGCTCTTGTGGTTACAATTTTATCATGGATATTGTTTAAGGCTATTGGGTTGCCATCTCCAATGTTATTTGGTCTTATTGCAGGTATTACTAATATTATTCCTTATATTGGACCATGGATTGGTGGTGCTCTTGCAGCGATAGTAGGGTTTACTGTTAGTCCTCTTGTTGGGATTCTTACTATTGTAGTGGTGTTCTTGGTACAACAAGTTGATAATATTGTTCTTCATCCTGTTATAATGAGTAAGACTGTTCATTTGCATCCTGTCACAATTATGATTACGCTTTTGATTTTTGGTTATTTCTGGGGCATAATTGGAATGATTTTGTCTACTCCAATAGTGGCAGGGCTTAAGATTATACTTAATGCTATTGATGAAAGGTATGAAATACTTGATAGATTAAGAAGAGATGATGATTTAGAAGAGGATTGTGATTAGTATGAAAATTTTTATGATAAGTGGTAAAGCTAGAAGTGGTAAGGATACTTTTGGTGATGCTTTAGAGAGAGTTTTATCTAAGGATTATAAAGTGTGTAGATTGTCTGTTGGGACTTATATTAAATTTTATGCAGAAAAGTATTTTGGATGGGATGGTAATGATGAGACTAAGCCTCGTGAATTGTTGCAAATGCTTGGTACTGAGATTATTAGAAAACAGATTGATCCTAAGTTTCATGTTAATAGGCTTATTCAAGATATAAAGGTTTTGTCTTATTTTTATGATGTGTTTATTATTTCTGATGTGAGAGAGCCTATTGAAATATTAGATGTTAAGTCTTGTTATGGTTGTGTTACAACGATTAATATGATTCGTCCTGATTTTGTTAATGAGCTTAGTGATAAGCAAAGAAGTCATTATACTGAGGTTGCTATGGATGGTTATAGTGATTATGATTATGTAGTTGTTAATGATAAGGATATTTCTCATTTGGATGAAATCGCTTTTGATATTGTTAATGAGGTGATGGTTGATGAATCTTAAGGATTTATATATTGATTATTTTAAGGGACTTGGTCATGTTCAGATTTCTAGTGCACCAATTGTTCCTGTTAATGATAATTCTGTTTTGTTTAATACTGCTGGGATGCAACCTCTTGTTCCTTATTTACTTGGTAAGGTTCATCCTGATGGTGTTAGGCTTTGTGATTATCAAAAGTGTGTTAGACTTACTGATTTGGATGAAATAGGTGATACTACTCATCATACTTTTTTTGAAATGCTTGGTAATTGGTCTTTGGGTGACTATTTTAAGGAAGAAAGTATTTCTTATAGTTTTAATTTTTTGACTAAGGTTCTTGGAATACCAGTTGAAAGGCTTGCGGTTACGGTTTTTCGTGGTAATGATTCAATACCTAGGGATGATGTTTCTTATAACAAATGGCTATCTCTTGGTATTCCTAAAGAGAGAATTGCTTTAACTTTTGAGGATAATTTTTGGATAGCTGGGGATACTGGTCCATGTGGTCCTGATACTGAGATTTTTTATTTTCGTAGTGATGATGAAATTCCGTCTTCTTATGATTTAAATGATGATAGATGGGTTGAAATATGGAATAATGTTTTTATGGAATATGAAAAGCATGCTGATGGAACTTTTACGGATCTTCCTAAGAAGAATGTTGATACTGGTATGGGTGTTGAAAGGGTTACGGCAATACTTGAGGGTGTTAATGATAACTATATGTCTTCGATATGGAAGGATGTTATTTCTCTTATTTGTGATATAAGTGGTCTTCCTTATTCTGGTAATGAAAAGAGTATGCGGATTATTGCTGATCATATTAGGACTAGTGTTTTTATAGCGTGTGATGATGCTGGTATTGTTCCTAGTAATACTGATCGTGGTTATATTTTAAGACGTCTTATAAGAAGAATGATTAGACATGCTAAAAAGCTTGGAATTGATATTAATAGTGATTTTGATTTGAAGATTGCTTCTTTAATTGTTTCTAAGTATGAAGATTATTATGATGAAATAAAAAGAAATAAATCTGTTTGTTATGAGGTTCTTACTAATGAAAAGATTAAGTTTAATCGTACTTTAGAAAAAGGCCTTAGAGAGTTTGAAAAGGGTGTTTCAACTTTTTCTGGTGATATTATTGATAGGGATTTTGCTTTTAAGCTTTATGATACTTTTGGTTTTCCGATTGAGCTTACAGTAGAGCTTGCTACGGAGCGTGGTCTTTCAGTTGATGTTATTGGATTTAAAGAAAAGTTCCGTCATCATCAAGAAATTTCTAAGGTTGGTTCGTCTTTGAAGTTTAAGGGTGGTCTTGCTTCTTCTGGTCTTATGGAGACTAAGTATCATACTGCTACTCATTTACTTAATGCTGCCTTAAAGGTTGTGGTTAGTAAGGATTGCCATCAAAGGGGTAGTAATATTACTAATGAGAGATTAAGATTTGATTTTAGTTGTGATCATAAGCTTAGTGATATTGAAAAGAAGGAAGTTACGGATTTGGTTAACTCTTGGATTAAAGCTGATTTACCGGTTAGTGTTTGTGAAATGAAGAAAGAGGATGCAGTTAATTCTTTGGCTGAGCATATGTTTATTGATAGGTATCCTGATATGGTTACTGTTTATAATATTGGTGATGTTTCTAGTGAAATTTGTATGGGTCCTCATGTTTCATCGACTGGTGTTCTTGGTAATTTTAAAATTGTAAAGGAAGAGGCTTCTTCTTCTGGTGTTAGGAGAATTAAAGCTATTTTAGAATAGTTTTTCTTTTTTTGTATGAAGTATAGTTTTAATGATAAAGAATATGATGTTGTTATTTCTTATAAGAATGTTAAGAATATGTATATGAGAATTAAGTCTGATTTGGTTATTTATATCACGGCTCCTTCTTTTGTTAATGAAAGGAAAATAAGGTCTTTTATTGATAGTAATTCTTTGTTTATTAATAAAAATTTATTGGAGAGAGAAAGGATTATTTCTAGGGATCAGTCTAAGTTTTTGTATATGGGTAATTCTTATGATATTTGTTATAGTAATAATCTTGGTGTGGTTCTCGGTAACAGTAAGGCTTTTATTAACAGAGATTATGATATTTATAAGTGGTATAGAAAGCGTGCTTTAGAGGTTTTTAACGAAAGATTTGATGTTTGTTTTAGCCTTTTTAATAAGAAGGTTTGTAAACCTCTTTTAAAGATTAGAAGGATGACTAGTAAATGGGGAGTTTGTAATGTTACTGATGGAGTTATAACTCTTAATTTAGAACTTATTAAGTTTGATGTTAGGTATTTGGATTATGTTATATATCATGAACTTTCTCATTTGATTTATCCTAATCATTCTAGTGATTTTTGGAATCTTGTTTCGTGTTATGTTCCAGATTATAAGAAAATAAGAAAAGAAATGAAGAGTATTGTGTAGGTGGTATTGTGTTAATAACTAGTTTGGATAATAAAAAAATTAAGGATTTAGTGAGGCTTAGAGAAAAGAAGTACAGGGATTTGTCTTCTTCATTTATTGTTGATAGTGCTAATTTTATTAATGAGGCTTCTTCTTTAGGACTTCTTTTGGAGGTTTATATTTTAGAAGGTTATGATTTAGATGTTTCTTGTCCTAAGTATTTTGTTACGGAAAGGGTTATGAATAAGATTAAGAGTGTTAATACTTGTCTTTTTATTGGAGTGATAAAGAAACCTTTGTGTGAAAAGATTGTGGGAGATAGAATACTTCTTTTGGACAATATTCAGGATCCTGGTAATTTAGGAACGATAGTTAGAAGTGCTCTTGGGTTTAATGTTTCTTCGATAGTGCTTTCTAATGATTGTTGTGATTTGTATAATGATAAATGTCTTAGAGCTACTGAGGGGGCTGTTCTTAGGGTTAATATTATAAGAGATGATTTGGCTTGTGTTATTAAGAGTCTTAAAAAAAGTGATATTCCTATATATGTTACTGATGTTTGTGAAGGTGATGATGTTTCTTCAGTGCCTCATTCTCGTTATGCTGTTGTTATGGGTAATGAGGGAAATGGTGTAGGAGATAGTATTAAGTCTCTTTGTGATAAAAGGATAAATATTAGAACTAATTCTCGTCTGGAGAGTCTTAATGTAGGGGTTGCTACTTCAATAATTTTGTATGAGTTTAGCAAATAAGTATTTTGTTATGTTGTTAGATGTGGTACAATTATAAAGAAATGGATGTGTTATTTTATGGATAAAGAAAAGATTTATATATTTGGGCATCATAATCCTGATACTGATTCGGTGTGTGGTGCAATTGCTCTTTCATATTTAAAGAATAAGCTTGGGTTTAATACTGAGCCTAGAATACTTGATAATATTTCTCCTGAAACTTCTTTTGTTCTTGATTATTTTCATGTGGCAAAGCCTAAGCTTTTGGATGATGTTAAGTTACAGATAAAGGATATTTCTTATCATAAGAATTATTTTGTTAAGAGTACTGATTCTATTTTGAAGGCTTATAATTTTATGAGTGACAATCAGATAACTGGGATTCCTATTGTTGATAAGGATAATAGTTTTGTTGCTCTTATTACTCTTAAGATGTTGCTTAAGGAGTTTATTGGGGATAATCTTACTAAGATAAAGACTTCTTATGCTAATTTGATTGAAGTACTTAAAGGAAAAGAGGTTCTTCGTTATTTTGATGAAATAGAAGGTGATGTTTTAGTTGGAGGTTATAAATCGATGATTTTTGTATCAGAGGTTGAACTTTCTTCTAATGATATTCTTATTACTTCAAATAGACCTATTATAATTAAGTATGCTATTGAGCAAGGAGTAAAAACAATTATTCTTGTTGGTTTACAAGAAATGGATGATGAGTGTCTTTATCTTGCAAAAGAAAATGGAGTAAATGTTATTAGTGTTTCGTATGATACTTTTCATACTGCTAAGCTTGTTTGTTTAGCTAATTATATTTCAACTGTAGTTGAAAGGGGAAGGGCTATTTGTTTTAATGAGAATGAGTATTATGATGATTTTATAATTGCTAGTAAGAAATTAAAACATAATAATTATCCTGTTATTGATAAAGATAATAAGTGTTTGGGCCTTCTTCGTCTTACTGATGTTGATAATGTTAATAGGAAAAAGGTTATTTTGGTTGATCATAATGAGGAAGAACAAAGTGTTTTAGGTCTTAATGAAGCTTCGATTGTTGAGATTGTCGATCATCATAAACTTGGTAATATTACTACTTCTAGTCCAATTAATTTTAGAAATATGGCAGTTGGTAGTAGTAATACAATAATATATAATCTTTATAATGAGAATAAGGTTTCTATACCGGATGATATGGCTGGTCTTATGCTTTCTGGTATACTTTCTGATACGCTTATTTTGAATAGTCCAACGACTACTGATGAGGATGTGAGAGTTGTTTCTGCTCTTTCTAAGCAACTTGATATTGATTATAAGAAGTATGGTTTTGATATGTTTAAAGCTGGTACTTCAATAGTTGGAAAGAGTAAAGAGGAAATTTTAACTACTGATATTAAGTCTTTTGCTTATGATGATAAGAAGTATGCTGTTTCGCAAGTGTTTACTTTAGATGTTGATGAAATACTTAAGGATATAGATGGATATATAGAAGTACTTAATGATATAAAAAAGGATCTTGGTTGTTCTTTTGCGGTGGTTTTCATTACTGATATTATTAAGAATGGTTCTTATGTTATTTATACTGATAGGGCTAAGGATGTGCTTGATCAAGGTTATATGATTAGTAGTCATCAAGGAATGTATTTGGATGGACAAATTTCTAGGAAAAAACAAATTGTTCCAACGATTATTTCGGGATTTAATAAATTACAATAATAAAAACAAGATTTGTTTCTTGTTTTTTTTGTGGTTTTTGGTGCTAAATTGTATAAAAATACACAGTAAAGTGTTGAAAAGTGTGAAAATATGTTGTAAAATACACAGTAAACTTAAAAAAACTGTGTAAATTTTTATATTATGAAAAAAGGACTTTAATGAATAGATTTCATTTGGTCCTTTTATTTATTAATGTCTTCTGGTAGGAGAAGGTTTATATAGTTTAATATTTCTTCTTTAGTGTATTTTTGATTGTTTAACCAAGCTATACCGATGTTAAATATTGCACCAAGATAGAATTTTGCTATTATATCGTTTGGGATTTTTTCGTTTTTTTCGGCATTTAATCTATTTGTTATGTCTTGATTTAGAACGTCGTATAGGATGTCCATGGTTATGCTGTTTCTGTTGTTTATCATTAATTTTTTGTATATTTCTTTTTTATCTTCAACGTGATTTAAAAATATTTTTATCATTTCCATGTAGTATTCTTTGGTATTTTCAATGTGCTTGTTGGTTTCTAATTCTTTAGTGAAGTTTTCTTTTAGTTGTTTTATATATTCTTCAAGAAGGTCATATTTATCATTGTAGTGGGCATAGAATGTGGAACGATTTACTAGAGCATGGCTACAGATGTCTGATACTTTTATTTCCTCGAATTGTTTTTCTTTCATTAGTTCAATTAGGGTATTATATAGATTGTTTTTTGTTTTTATTACTCTTAGATCTTTTTTATTCATTTTTTATCACCATTTTCATTATACTATTTTTTGAATATTTGTAAAGATATTATACTTTTAGTTGTTTATTTATACATACAGTTTTTGTTTTTCGTTGGTTATGTTTACATAATGTGGTTTATGTTTTTGAATATTTTTAGTCTTTGGAATAGAATTATAAAGCGTGGAGGTTATATTATGAAAAAGGTTGCTGATTTTATTTGTAAGCATAAGGTTGGTATTTTAATTATTACTGGTGTTTTATTTATTTTGTCTCTTGTAGGGATGAAACTTACTAGTATTAATTATGATATTCTAGTTTATTTGCCTTCGGATATTGAAACAGTTCAGGGACAAAATATATTAAAAGATGATTTTGATATGGGGGCTTATTCGATTGTGGTTGCTCATGATATGGATGCTAAAGAGATGCTTAGTTTTGAGGATAAAATAAGGGATATAGATGGTGTAGCTAAAGTTGTTAGTTTATATGATGTTGTTGGTACTTCTGTTCCGATTGATTTTTTACCTGATGAGATAACTAGTAAAATGTATAAAGATGATACTTCTTTGCTTTTTGTTACTTTTGAGGATTCTACTTCTTCTGATGTGACTATTAATGCCGTTTCTAAAATAAGGGATATATCTTCTTCTGATATTAAAGTTAGTGGTCTTTCTTCAATGGTTCTTGATACAATGAATTTATCGGATAAGGAAATAGTTATTTATGTAGTAATTGCTGTTTTACTTTGTCTTTTGGTTTTGGAATTGTCTCTTGATTCTTATTTGGTTCCAATTCTTCTTCTTTTGAATATTGGAATTGCTATTGTGTTTAATATGGGGTCTAATATAGTGTTTGGTGAGATATCTTATATTACAAAGGCTTTGGTTGCAATTTTACAGCTTGGTGTAACGACTGATTTTTCAATATTTTTGTACCATTCTTATGCTGATAAGGTTGGTAAGTATAAGAATAAATCTTATGCAATGAGTGAAGCTATTGTTGAAACGTTTACGTCGGTTATTGGTAGTGCACTTACAACTATGGCAGGATTTTTAGTTCTTTGTACAATGAATCTTACTTTAGGAAAGGACTTGGGCTTAGTTATGGCTAAGGGTGTTTTTCTTGGAGTTGTTTGTGTTCTTACTGTTTTTGCTAGTTTGCTTCTTTGTTTTGATAAGGGAATTGAGGCTACAAGGCATAAGAAGTTGTCTATTAAATTTGATAAGTTTAATGGCTTTATAATTAAGCATTATAAGGCAGTATTTGTTATTTTTTTACTTCTTCTTGTTCCTGCTTATATAGCTAATTCAAAGGTTGATGTTTATTATAAGATTGATGAGAGTCTTCCTAAGAATTTAGAGAGTATTGTTGCTAATAAGGAACTTAAGGATAAGTTTGGTCTTGTCTCTACAGAGATTATTTTAGTTGATAAGAATATGAAATCTGATGAAGAAAAGAAAATGGTTGATGAACTTTCTAGTCTTGATGGTATTGATATGGTTTTATCTTTTTCGAAGCTTAGTGATTATGGTATTACTTTAGATATGCTTCCTAATGATGTAGCAAGTATTTTTAATAGTGATAAGTATAAACTTATTCTTCTTAATTCGACTTATGATATTGCTACTGATGAGCTTAATGCTCAGATAGATTCTGTTAATAAAATAATTAAGTCTTATGATGAAGGGGCAATATTTGCAGGTGAAGGGCCTCTTACTAAGGATTTAGTTGTTACTAGTGATAAGGATTTTAATAATGTTAATTTTTCTTCGGTTATATGTATATTTATAATAATGATTTTTGTATTAAGGTCTTTATTACTTCCTATTCCTCTTATTGCATCAATTGAGTTTGCAATATTTGTGAATATGGCTATTTCTTATTTTGGTGGAGATGTACTTCCTTTTGTTGGTCCGATTGTTCTTGGAACTATTCAGCTTGGGGCAACTATTGATTATGCAATTTTACTTACTACTAATTATAGAAATTATAGAAAGAAGGGTAATGATAAGTTTGTTTCTATGAAAATGGCTACTGATTATTGTGGTGGTTCAATACTTACTAGTGGACTTTGTTTCTTTGCTGCAACGTTTGGTGTTGGTCTTTATTCTGATTTAGAGATGGTTGGTTCGCTTTGTACTTTAATTTCTAGAGGTGCAATTATAAGTATGATTGTTGTTTTGGTTGTATTACCATCAATATTACTTATTTTTGATAGATTTATTATGAGAGGGAATGGTATTATGAAAAATAAAGGTAAAAAATTAGTTTTTGGAGCTTTTTGTCTTAGCCTTCTTGTTCCTGTTAGTGTTATGGCACTTGATAGGGAAGAGACTGTTTATGCAAAGGTTGATGAAAAAGGAAAGGCTTCTGAAATAATTGTTAATGAACATATTATTAATAGTAAGAATAAAGAGGTTATTGATGATTATACTGATTTAGAGAATATTGTTAATATAAATAATGATGATCCTTTTACGAGAAATAAGAATAGAGTTAGTTTTAAAACTTTAGGTAATGATGTTTTTTATCAAGGGACTACTACTAAGGAGTTACCTATTGGTCTTAGTATTTCTTATAAGCTTGATGGTAAGGATATAGAGTTGGATTCTTTACTTGGTAAAAAGGGTAGAGTTACGATTGAGTTTAAATATTCTAATAATGATAAGCATGTTGTTAATGGTAGTAGTTTGTATACACCTTTTGTTGTTAGTACAGTTACTTCAATTCCAAATAAGGGAAATAGTAATGTTGTTGTTTCTAATGGAAAGGTTATAGATAAAGGAAATGGATACTTTATAGTTGGTCTTTCTACTCCTGGGCTTTATGAAAGTTTAGGTATTGATAGTTTTAAAGGGCTTGATACGGTTTCTATAAGTTATGATACTGATAATTTTGCTCTTAGTAGTGTTTATTCTTTTATAACACCAAAGGTTATCGAAGAGTCTGATTTGTCTATTTTCTCAAAAATGGATAGTATTTCTAGTAATGTTAATGAGTTACAAAGTTCAATTAATAGTATTTCTAAGGGTTCTTCAAAACTTGTTGATGGTTCTAAGGATCTTCTTGATGGTTCTTCTTTGATTAAGTCTAAAGTTGATACTATTCTTTCAAAGATGGGGCTTTTAGAATCTTCGACTAGTGAACTTCATGAAGGAATTAATACAATGATTAAGACTATTAATTCAAAGAAGGGTGAACTTAATAATCCAGAGGTTTTAGAGAAAATTAGTGCAATTGATAGTCAAATAACTGTCTCAAAAAATGAAATTGTTAGTTTGACTACAAAGAGTAGAACACTTAAGGCTAAGTATGATAATTATGGTCTTAGTAGTAAGAGTTATGATGATATACTTGCTATGGATGATAGTAATAAAATGAGTCTTTATGAAATTAAGTATGATTATGAAAATAATTATGATGATTATGTTTCAGCGATTAATGTTTTGACTGATGATGTTGTTAATTTAACTACTGCGAAGGTAATTATTGCTTCTTCAACAGATAGTGTTAATAAACTTGTTAGTGATCTTGAATTATATCTTGATAAGTTAGAGGATGGTTCAAAGAAAATAAATGATGGTACTGTTTTATTGAAAGAGGGAGTTGGTTTGCTTGATAGTAAGATGGATGAATTTAATAAAGGTACTAAGGAACTTAGTTCTGGTTTAGAAGAGCTTAATTCCGGTATTGATTTGTTTAATAAACAAGGTATTAATAAGATTAGTAAAGTGACTGATAATGCTATGGTTTATAAGAATAATATTAAGTCTTTGATAAAGCTTTCTAATGATTATCAAACTATTTCAGTTAAGGATAGTAGTGTTAGTACTAATACTAAGTTTGTAATGGTTGTTGAGCATAAGGAAAAGAAAGAGGAAGTAAAGAAGAGTTCAGTTAAGAGTGAAAAGACTACTTTTGGAGATAGAGTTAAGAATTTGTTTAAATAAAAAAGCAAGACTTGATTGTCTTGTTTTTTGGTGGTTATTTTTTGTTTTCTTTTTATTCTTTTTCAGTTACTAAAGGGGTAAAGTTTTTTATTGCTTCGATTAGTTTTGGGTGTTTTATACAGAAGTGAATGGTTGGGTTTTTACTTTTGGATAGGATTACATAATTGTCTTCAAGAATGGTGATTGTAATGTTATTAAATGTTTTGTCGTTTGCTTTTGTTATCTTGTAGTTTTTATTTTTTTCTTGGTATTCTATGGTTTGGTTGTAGTGTTTTAGATATTGATCATAGGTGTAGGTTATGTTATCGTAAAAGATGTTTTCTAGGGCAAGGGTTATTTTTTCGTTTTTGTTTTCTATTTTATAGATTGTGTCATTTATTTTATTTTCTTTTAGGATGTCTTTTATGTTTTTTTCTTCCTCTTTTTTGTAGTTCATTATTTTTTTTATTTCTTGTTCTTGTAGATTGTTTTTTATTAGGATTTCTTTTAAGAGATTGTTATCAATTGTAAAGAGAGGAAGGGAAGAATAAATTCTTGTTCTTTTTGTTTTTATATTTTTATCTTTTATTAGTAGTTTTTTAAATTCTTGTTCATTTTCTTTTTTATATATTTCCATTAGAGGGCTTGCTTTTTTTAGTAAAAGGTTTGCTTTTTCTTTGTAGTATTTTAGTTCTTCTTTGTTTACGGTTAGGTAATATTTGCCTTTGTTGTGGTTTCCTTTGATGCATTCTCCGGATAGAGCAATGGTTCCTGATGTGTAGTCTATGTTGTTGTAAATGGTGCTTTTTTGGTTTTTAAAGTAGTATGGTGATATTTGTCCGGTCATGTATATGGGAATCCAGCTTTCTAGGCCTAGCATCATTTCATTGTATGGCCTATCTAGGTTGTGTATTATGTTTAGATGTAGTCCTTTTTTTAGACAACAAGCAATGGCAAACATCCACTTTTTACCGAATTCTTTGTCTTTGGCCATGTCTTCCATAGGCATATTGCTATACATGAAGATGTCTTCTTTTGATTTTGATAGGACGGTTGTTTTAAAGAAGTCAAGTTCTCCTTGTTTCATTTGTTCAAGTCCATAGTAGTTTTTGGTTTTGCCTTTATAAAAAGGAATGTTTGGTATTTTTAATTGATCAAATTTTATTACTTTTATGTAGTCGTTTAGGTTGAAATTGTCGAAGTTTATTAAGAATTTTTCTATTTGTTTGTCATTTGTTTCTTGGTTATTTATTAGGTATGATAGCAGGAGTTTCTTAGTTTCTTCTTTGTCTTCGATGGTTTTATCTTGACATTTTATAATGTTTTTTATGATTTCTTTGTCTTCTTTGGTGTTTTTTTTGTCTATTATATAGTTTACTACTTTGGTCCCAAAGCTTATTGGATCTGAGGGTTTAGCTTTGTTGTATCTTATTCTTGAGATGTGTGAGGAGTCAAAGTTTATATATTTTGACATATTATTGATGTTTATATTTAGTTCTTCGAGTAGAATGTTTAGGTTGTTACTGAATGTTTCATGATTGAATTGGGTTTCTGTTAGTGTTTTTGTTAGTTCCTTGGATATGTTTTCTTTTATAAGATAATTTTTTTCTTTGTTTAGTTCTTCGAGTGTTTTTATTATTTTTTTTAGTTGTTCACTTTCTGTTTTTGGTTTTCTTTCTCCGTTTCGATATCTACTTATTACTGATTCTGATATGTTTGATTTGGTTGAGAGTTCTTTTGATGTTAAGTTTAGTTTTTTTATGTAATTATTTAGTTTATCTTTGAATTCCATATTAGTTTCCTCCTTTTTGTTATTTTTATTATACTATATTTTTTTGATTTTTTTTATTAAATTGCTATTTCAGACAATGTTTTTGATGGTAATTTTGTTGATATCTTTGTTTTTTTGTACTATACTATGTGCAGAGGTGGAAGTTTGTGAAAAATAGAAAGAATGTTGTTGTTGCAATTATTTTATTGGTTGTTTGCTTGGGGTTTGTTTTTTATAGATTTGATTCTGGTTCTTCAGATTTAGAGAATGTGAAGAATTCTAAGGTTAAAATAGTAGAGTCTAAAGCTTCTAAACTTAAGCTCGTTGATTATTCGAATGATGTTTTTTCAATGAAGGTGCCTGATGGTTATAAAGTAGATAGTGCAGGTGTTGGGGTTTTTTATGCGATTCATGTATATGATACTGCTGATTCAAATAATTCAGTGTTTTTAATGGTAAAGATGCAACCATTGCTTAAGAGTAAGGCTTCGAAAAAACAATGGCAACAGTATTATAAGTTGGCAGGTGGTCAATATCGTTTGTTTGCGGATGCTGTAGTACTTGATAAACCAACAACTGAAAGTTTTTATAAGAAGTTTAATGAAATCAGTAAGTATATGAATAATATTGATTCTACTTTCGCTAATTTTAAGTTTCCTACTTATAGTAATTTTAAGAAGTTAGAGGAGTTTAAGAGTAGTGCTTCAATGAGTGGTGTTGCTCTTGATAGTAAGGTTCTTAGGGCAACTTTTACTGGTGATAATAATAAAAAAGGTGAGGGAATGTTTCTTGCTTCAATAGTAAATTTTGGTAATGTATATCAAGCTGGTATTGATAATTCTTATTATATGGTTTATGACATTGTGAGTGTTACTGCGAATGAGAATGATTTTGTTGATTATAAAGATATACTTCTTAATTCAGTTAATTCAATTGAGTTTAATGATAGTTATGTAAAGAAAACTATTGATGATAGCAATGCTCAAACTAAAAAGACTCTTGAGATTAATGCAAGTATTCAAAGAGCGTTTGATTCTTATATGAGTGCTTGGGAGAGTAGAAATAAGTCTTATGATATTATGAGTCAAAAGCAAAGTGATGCGATACTTGGATATGAAAGGGTTTATGATACTGAGACTAATGATATTTATAAAGCATATAATGGATTTACTGATGATTATGATGGTGAGAGATATAAATCTATAACAGATGATATGTATTCAAAAAAGACAAGTGGATATATAGAAAAGTAGGAATAATATGAAAAATAAAAGAATAGTTTGTGTTGTTATAGGAATTATTGTATTGATAGTTGTTATAGTTATTATTGCTATTATAAGTAATAAACCAATGGTAATAGATAATTGTTACAATTGTAACAATTAATAATAAAAAATAAGAAAATTTAGGATGAGAAAGAATATACAAAAAATGAAAAAATATTTTATGACAACATTATTTATGCTAGTAGTATTCTTGGTGCTTGTAACTGTTAATGTTAGATATACAGAAAAACCAATGGGTTATATTAACGTTCATAACAATGGTAGGGGCATGGGCTATATGGAATGTTGAAGTTGATAGAGAGGATATTTTTAATATTAATGGTATTAATCGTGACATAATTGAACCAGCATATGATAGCTATCAGCAGTATTATATAACAGCTAAGACAGGACTTTTTGTTGGAACATATACTGGAAAGATTTATAAGGGGCTGTTGGGAAATTAAATAATTATTTTTCTTGACATTTAAAACATTGTTTTGTTTGTCAAGTATGTTGTCTAATGTGAATGTATATATTATACTTTTTATTAAGAGAACGTTTTGTTCTTAAAAAAGAGGAGGAAAAGAATATGAAAAAAATGTTTTTAGCTGTATTTGCTGTTTTGTTTGGTGTAATTGGAATGGCAAGTGTTGATGCAATTACAATTAAAGATGACGGTAATTATGTGATAATTTTTAATACCGCTGAAGGAGACATCAATGGTGAAGATGCTAAGTATGTAAAGTTTGATTTTGATGAAGGTGAAGATAAAGCATTATTATCAGATCTTACTAAAGGAATTGAACCTTTTAATAAGGGGAAAAAGTTTACTGGATGGGGTAAAAATATATTTGGTGAATTAATTTCTGATGGAATACCAAAGGCAGATTTTAATTCTTCTGGTGAATTTAATGGTGTTTCTTATACAAATGGTTATTATGTTTGGGCTCAATTTTCTGATGAAATGATGAAGGGAACTGGGACTTATTATATAACTATTGATGCTATAGGGGGAACTGTTTCTTCAAAGAAATCTATTAGACTTACTTATAAATCTGATGAGTTTAAGACTTTGGATTTAAGCAAGTATAAAGCAGTAAGATCTGGTTATACTTTTATTGGATGGGGATCTGATGAAAAAAATAAAGTAGTTAGTTCTATTGATTCAAGTTTCTTTAAAGATGGTGATGCTGTTAATCTTAGAGCATTATATAAGAGTAATACTTTTGATGATACAACGAATGTACTTAATTTAAATGCTAATGGTGGAACAATTGATGGAAAAGCTATTGGTAAATATAATTATATTGGTGGTGCTACTTCTGGTGATGATATGGCTATATATAATTATGTTCCTGTAAGAAAAGGTTATACTTTTACTGGATGGAATAGTAAAAAGAATGGTAGTGGTACTAATTATTCTTATGTTTATTGGAGAATGTGGGATAAGAATAGTTCTAAGGATTTAGAAAGGGATACATTATTAGATGGTACTTTTTATAAGAATTTAGTTTTATATGCTACATGGAAGAGTAATTCAGGTAAGGTTAAGGAAGTTGTTAGTAGTTCTAAGACTGATGGGTCTATAACTTTTAGTAAAGAGGTTAGTGATAATTATGTTTTAGATATTAAGCCTATTAAGATTGATAAAAAACTTGCTAATAAAGATGTTAAGTTTGTAGCAGATATTAATATATTAAATAATAATCAAGTTGTTAAGATTAGTAACACTAAGATGAAGATTAGAATTGCTTTACCAAAGGAATTAAAAGGGTATAATAAGTATGAAGTTGTTTATATTTTAAACGATGAAATTAAAGAAACTATTCCTGCTAAGGTAGAAAATGGATATATTGTATTTGAAACAACTCATTTGAGTGAATATGGTATTATTGCTAAGAATGTTACTGTAAAAAATCCTGAGACTGCTGATAATATTTTAATAAGTTTTGCTACTTTGTTTATATCAGTTGTTGGTATAGGTAGTTGTCTTATTTTAAAGAAAAGATTTAATTAAGAACCGATTGGTTCTTTTTTTCTTTTTAATTAAATAGTTTTATGGTACAATAATTTTAATTTGAGGTGTATTATGGGGAAAGAGGCTTTTATATATTTAATATTTTTTACTATTTGGATTATAAGACTTTATTATAAGCTTTATGATGAGAGAACTAAGAAATATATTCTTTTTATTGGATTTCTTATAATTTTTTGGATGCTTATCAGGATATTTAAAGATATTATTGATATTTCTTTTTTGGTTAGGTATTGTTGGTATTTATATTATGTTCCTCTTATATTTATTCCGTTTTTGTTTTATGTATTTAGTGATGGTTTAAATAATGGGATGTCTAGTAAAAGGTTTTATTTTTTATTAGTTGTTGCAATTTTATTATTTGGTTTTGTTATTACTAATGATTTACATCAGTTAGTATTTCGATTTAATGATGGGGTATCTAATTTTAATGATTATACTCATTTTTATGGTTATTATATTATTTGTGTTTATATTTTTTCTTTGTATGTATGTGGTGTTATTAATCTTGTTGTAAAGAGTTTTAGAACAAAGAAGAGTTATAAGTCTTTTTTACCTTTTCTTATGATTTTACTTGGGATTTTGTATACTTATTTATATGTTAAAGGTGTTCCTTTTATTGTACATAGTAATTTGTCTGTTGTACTTAGTTTGTTTATTTGTTTGGGTATTGAGATTATGTTTTATATAGATTTAATACCTAATAATTCTAAATATAAAAAATATTTTATAAATTCTGATTTAGATATGGTGATTGTTTCTTTGAATGGTAATATTTTATATACTACGAAAAGTTTTAATGTTGTACCTATTTTTATAATTGATGATATTAAAAATAATTGTGTATTAGATTGTTATGATGAAGTTAATGTTTTGTATGATGTGAAAAGGAATAAGGATAGTTATGTTATATTAAGAAATGATATTAGTGTTCTTAATAAACTTAAAGAAGAGCTTAGTATTAAACAAAAAGAGCTTATTGTACAACAGGAGGCTTTGAAAAGTGAAGAAAAGATTAAGAAAGAATTGTATGAAATTGATCTTAGAAAAAGGATTGTTTTAGAACTTGAAGATAGTCTTTATAAGAAGAGAATAATTGCTAGGGATATTTTGAATAAGAGTGATATATCTTCTTCTGATTTAGAGAGATTGAAGTTGATAATTGCTTATTGTAAGAGAAAGAGTTTTCTTATTATATCTGAGCTTAATGATGATTTGTATGATGAAGATGATATAAAGCTTATTATTAATGAACTTCTTTGTGATTTTAATTTTCTTAATATAAATGGTGCAGTAATGGTTAATAAAATGTGTTGTGATAGTTATATTATGTCTAAAATATATGAGAAAGTGTTTGATGTTTTATATAGGGTTAGTGATTTAGATGTTGTTATATTTATTGATTCTGATTATTTAAAGTTTGAAATTAGTGGTGTATGTGTTGAAGAGTTTTCTTTTTTAGAGGATTGTTTAATAAAGACTTATGATAATGATATAAGTATTAGTTTTAGTTTGAGGTGATATAGTGGTTATTGTTACATGTATATTGGTATTACTTAGTATTTTACAAACTTATGTTACTATGATTGAAATATTAAGAAAAGATGGTTTGTTTAAGATAGTTATTAATTTGCTTTTTCTTATTTTTATGCTTTTTCTTGGTTTGTATGATATAAATTGTTCTTTTCATAATGTTTTTAATTCTTTGTTTTTTGTTTTATCTATTATTATCTGTGTACTAGTAATTATTAATTTTATATTTTTCTTCAATAATAGGGATGTTTCTATTTTATCTATTAAGAGTGGTATTGATATGTCTTCTTCTGGTATAATGTTTTTAGATGATAAAAAGATTTTACTTATTAATAGTGTTATGGATTCTATACTTAATGATTTAGGTATTTATAATGATTATATTGATAGTCTTAAGAGGTGTTGTTTTAAGAGTTGTTTATTTAAATCTTTAGATAGGGTTTGGTTACTTAGAATAGTTAATGATAAAGAGGTTGTTTGTTTTGATATTACTGATATTTATTTTATACAAGAGGAAATAGAGGCTAAGAATAAAAGAATAGAAAAGTATAATAAAAAAATTCTTTCTAATTTAAATAATATAGAAAGAATTGAGAAGACTAAAAATTTAATAAAGATAAAGAATGAGTTTCATGATTTATTGGGACATAGACTTTCTCTTTTTAATCAGTATCTTATGAGTGATAGTGTTTCGATTGGTGATATTTCTTTAATGTTTGATGATTTATTTATTGATAGAGAGTATGAAGATTTTAATGAAGCTCTTGATGATCTTGTTTCTAAGTATAAGTTATATGGTGTTAATATTAATGTAACTGGTTTACTTTCTAGTGATAAAGAAAAATCGTTAGTTTTATTTGAGATTATTAGAGAAAGTGTTACTAATGCTATTAATCATGCTGGTAGTAAAAATATTAATGTTTTTATAAATGAATCGTCTTTTGATTATGAAATGATTATTAATAATGATGGAGTGAAACCAAAGAAGAAAATAGTTGAGGGTGAGGGTATTAAAGGAATGAAAAGAAAGGTTTATTCTTTAGGTGGTGTTATTGATATTTCTAGTAGGGATGGTTTTGTTTTAAAAGTTAGAATAAAAAAATAATATGGGACTCTTAATTATTTAGTTTTGGTATTACGTATCTGTTTCCTATGCAATATACTAGAAGTTTTGATACTGATTCAAAGTTTAATTTATTTAGAATTGATGATATATGGTTTTTTAATGTACCAAGTGTTATGTTTAATTGTTCAGCAATATCTTCACGATCTATACCACTGCATAAAAGGGTTAATATTTCTAATTCTTTTTCTGTTAGTTTATTAAAGTTTATTTCATCGTCTTTTTTTAAATTGTTTTCTGGGAATAGTTTGTAGCCATTTATTATTTGTTTAATTGAAGTTATTAAAGTGTTTGAATCAATGTTTTTATATAAGAAACCATCTAGGTTATTTTCTTTTGCTTCTTTTATAAATGTTATTTCAGGTACTCCGGTTATGACTAGAACTTTTATATTTTCTTTATATTTTTCTTTTACTAGTTTACCGTTTTTAATACCACTTGAGTTATTTTTTGTACATATATCTGTTAGTACTAAGTCTGGTTTGTATTTATTACATAGATTTAACATATCTTTTGCATTATCGCTTGTAGCTACTATGTCAAATGATTCTTCAAGTATTTTTTTTAACATGTCATTTAGAATTAATTGGTCTTCGATTATTATAATTTTTTTGTTTTCCATCGTATCACCTCATTTACTAATATATTAACATATTTTTATTTGTTATTAAAGTAGTATTTTTTGATTGTTACTTTAACATGACTTTTGGCATATTTTATTTATTTTCTTTTTATGTTATTCTTTTTTTAGGAGGAAAAATTATGAAAAAATTATTGTTTTTAATTATTGCAACTTTTACATTTGTTACTTTAAGTGCAGATGTGAATGCAGAGACATTTTATGATGTTTATGTAGATAATGTTAGATTAAGTGATGTTAATTCTACGATTAGTGTTGGGGGAGGTACAGTTTCTTATAATGATAGTACTAAGGAACTTACTTTAAATGGAATTACTTTAAATGCTAGTAATTATGCAATTAATTTAACTAATACTACAGATGAGGTTAAGGTTATTGTAAAGGGTAATAATACTATTACTGCTTTAGGTAATTTATTTGGAATTAGATCTAGTAATAAAGTTACTATTACTGGTGATGGGAAGTTGACTATTAAGTCTGGTTGGGCTTGTATACAAGGAAAACAAGTTATAATTGATGGTGCTGATGTTGATTTTACTACTACTGAAACAGGTCAGTCTACTATTGAGAATGAAAAGGGACTTATTATTAAGAATGGTGCCAAGGTTAAAGCAAAGGGTAATGGTTCTGGTATTTCTTCTTATTCAAATATGACTATTAGTGATAGTGAACTTAATTTAGAAGCTATTGCTGATAGATCGAATGCTATTTTTGTTTATGGTGATTATGGGGATGGATCTTTAACAATTACTAATTCTAAAATTAAGGCAAAGAGTGTTCTTGCTAGTATTTACAGTAGTGGAAATATGAAAATTACTGGCTCTAACTTGGATTTAGTTGGGAATGCTGGTGGAATATGGTCAGATTCTTCATTGTTTCTTAAGAATGATAATATAAAAGTTAATAGTCAAAATTATGGTATTGGCACTAATAGAAATAGTGATTTTATTCTTGATAATTGTGATTTGGATATTAAGGCTGGTCAGGTTTCATTTATGGGTAATCCTCAATTTAATAATTTAGGTAAAAGGGTTATTCTAGCGGGTGATAGTGATAATTTGTCTTATGATAATATTGTAAGAGATTTTGATAGTGTTTCAAGCTATAAATATGTTAGGACTGTTAATACTTATACTGTAAAAGTGATTGCAGATTCTAATGTTTTAGGAAATATATCTTCTTCTGAAACTGTTTTAGAAGGTTCTGATAAAGAAATAGTTGTTAAAGTAAAGGATGGATATAGGATTAAAAGTATTTTAGTTAATGGAACTTCAAAGAAACTTACTAATGATAAGATTTTACTTAATAATATAAATAAAGATATAGTTGTTAAAATTAGTACTGAGGTAATACCTGCTAAAGTGGAAAATCCTGAAACTTTTGATAATGGATTCACTTATATTTGTGGACTTGTCTTATCTTCTTTAGGGCTTGGTTCATGTTTGGTTTATAAGAGAAGATTTAATTAATAATTAGAACCTATTGGTTCTTTTTTTTGTTATTTTGAATACTTATTATTTGTAGTTTTTTGAGGTAGTTTAATAATTCTATAATGATATGGATGACATATAATTAACTGGTGATTGATTTGTTTACTAAGAATAATAATATAAGGATTAAAATGGTTTTATTTGTTGTAATAGTGCTTTTTATATTTATTTTTTTACGTATTTTTTATGTTCAAACTGTTTCTTATAGAAAGCTTAGTTTACTTTCTGATGATTTATGGAGTAGGGAACTTCCTATTACGGCAGAGAGGGGTAGGATTCTTGATAGGAATGGTAAGGTTCTTGCTGATAATATTACGACTACGTCTTTAATTGTTATTCCTAATCAGATTGTTGATAAGAAGAGGACTGCTGAGGTACTTAGTTCTTGTTTAGGTGTTTCTTATTCGGATATATATTCTCATATTGCTAAGGTTACTTCGATAGAGAGGATTCATCCTGAGGGGAGGAGATTGTCTAAAGAGGTTTCTGATAAAATTAATAGTTATAATTTACCTGGTGTTTATTTAGTGAAAGAGTCTCAAAGATATTATCCTAATGATGAGATGCTTTCTCATGTTATTGGATATGTTGGGATTGATAATCAGGGTCTTTCGGGGATTGAGCTTTTATATGATGATTATTTAACTGGTGATGATGGGGCGATTAAGTATTATAGTGATGCTAAGGGGAATAGACTTGATATGAGTGAGGTCTATTTGGATGCTACTGGTGGAATGGATGTAATGCTTACTATTGATTATGATATACAAGTGTCTATTGAAAGGGAACTTAATAATATAGTTAGTATGTTTAAGCCTGATAATGCTCTTGCAATTGCGATGAATCCTAATACAGGTGAGATTTTGGGAATGTCTTCTCGTCCTAGTTATGATCCTAATAATTATAAGGATTATAGTGCAGAGACAATTAATAGAAATTTGCCTATTTGGATGACTTATGAACCTGGTTCTACATTTAAGATTATTACGACTGCTGCAGCGGTTGAAGAGGGGGTTATTGACTTAGAACATGACACTTTTTATGATCCTGGTTCAGTGAAGGTAAGTGGTGCTAAAATAAGATGCTGGAAAAGTGGTGGACATGGTCATCAAACGTTTCTTCAGGTTTTTGAAAATTCGTGTAATCCTGGTTTTGTTTCTATGGGGTTTCGTCTTGGAAAGAAAAAATTATTTTCTTATTTAGATTTGTTTGGTTTTGGGGATAAAACGGGTATTGATCTTAATGGTGAAGGTAAAGGGATACTTTTTAGTTTAGATAAAGTTCATGATTTGGAACTTGCTACGACGGCTTTTGGACAAGGCGTTAGTGTGACTCCTATACAACAGGTTACGGCTGTTTCTTCAATAGTTAATGGGGGTTATTTGTATAAGCCTTATGTTGTTTCGGGAATTGTTGATTCTAAAACTAATAGTGTTATTTCTTCTTCTAGTAAGACTTTGGTTAGAAGAACTATTAGCGATAATACGTCAAAAATAATGAGGATGGCTTTGGAGAGTGTTGTTTCTAATGGCGGTGGTAAAATGACTTATATTGATGGATATCGTGTTGGGGGTAAAACAGGGACTGCTCAGAAGGTTTCTGATGGAAGGTATTTAGAAAATAATTATATAATGAGTTTTATGGCGGTTTTGCCTAGTAATGATCCAGAGGTTGTTTTGTATTTGGCTATTGATAATCCTAAGAATACAGCGCTTTTGTCTAGTTATACTACTACTCCTTTTGTAAGAAAAATTTTGCTTGATATAATATCTATTATGGGGATTGAAAAGCAGTCTATGCAAAAAGAAAAAGATTATGAATGGTATGATAAAAAGTATTATGATGTTCCCAATGTGGTTGGCCTTACGAGGAGTGAGGCAAAGAGGTTGCTTTCTTCGTTTTCGGTTTCTTTTGTTGGTGATGGTGATGTTGTTATAGAACAGAGTATTGCTGCTGGTACGAGGTATTATGATGGTGGTTTGATTAAACTTCTTATGAAATAAATTGTAAAATGAGTTATTTTGGTCTATTAAATTAGTTTTGTTTGTAGTATAATGTTTTGGAAGAGGTGTATTATATATGTTACTGTTTACAAAATCCATTCTTTCTTTAATGATAGGTTTTATAATGGCTGTAGTGGTTGGTTTTTTTCTTATCCCACTTTTAAAGAGAATTAATTTTGGTCAAAGAATAAGTGAGTATGTTGGTGAGTCTCATAGGAAAAAAGAGGGTACACCAACGATGGGGGGAATTATTTTTATAATTCCTACGGTTTTAGGAATTTTTTATCTAGTTACTGCTGGTAAGATCGAAATGACTTATAATTTAGGAATAGTGTTGGCAGTTTTTATACTTTATGCGATACTTGGGTTTTTGGATGATTTTCTTAGTATTAAGAGGGGTAAAAATGAAGGTCTTACTGTTGCTCAGAAGTTTATAGGACAAATAATTATTGCTTTAGTTTTTTTCGCTATTTATATGAAGTTTGATGGTGATACTAGTTTTGTTGTTACGACACTTGGTATTAATATTGAACTGGGATGGTTTTACGGAGTATTTATTTTGCTTCTTATGGTGTGGTTCTCTAATGCTGTTAATTTGACTGATGGTCTTGATGGATTGTCTGGAGGACTTAGTGCGATAGCTTTTATTGCTTTTGCTCTTATTGCGCTTTTTGTGGGACAAGAGGATATGGGAATATTTTGTTTTGTTTTAGTTGGTGCAGTTTTAGGATTTTTAATGTTTAATGGTTATCCGGCAAGGGTTTTTATGGGAGATACAGGATCGCTTGCACTTGGTGCTACATTGGCTGCAGTTGCAATTCTTACAAGGAGAGAGCTTACTTTGTTTTTGGTAGGTTTTGTGTTCTGTGTTGAAGCGCTTAGTGTTATGATACAAGTGTTTTGGTATAAGCTAAAGCATAAGAGAATATTTTTGATGACTCCGATTCATCATCATTTTGAAAAGCTCGGATATGAAGAGCCTGATATTGTAAAAGGGTTCTGGATGGCAGGAATTGTTTGTTCAGTGCTTGGAATATTCTTTGCTTTGTGGATATAGAAAAAAGTAGATTTGTGTTCTACTTTTCTTTTTTTGTTTTTTTTCCTTGGTAAGAGTTTCTTCTTACAAGTTCTTTGTCTATTTCATTAAGAATGCAAAATTTTTTGATTAGCCATGTTGGTTCGATGAGGTCGTCTTCTTTGGGATCGCCGGTTATTCTGTTTATGACGATGTTTTCGTTTAAGAGTTCTAGTTGGTCACATACGATGTTTACATATTCTTCTCTTGTTAGGATATGGAATTTTTCTTTTTGATATATTTTTTCTAGTTTTGTTCCTTTTAGAATATGAAGCATGTGGATTTTAATACCATTTATATTTTTTTTGTTTAGATATTTTACTGTTTCTAACATCATTTCCTTTGTTTCATAAGGGAGACCATTTATAATGTGTACGACTGTTTTGATGTTGTTTTCTTGTAGTTTTTTTAGTGTTTGTTCAAATTCTTTTAGGGTGTATCCAAGGTTTAGGAGTTTATTTGTCTTTTCGTGGATCGTTTGGAGTCCTAGTTCGATAGTGAGGTCTGTTTTTTTGTTTAGTTCGATTAAATAATTTAGGCATTGTTCGTTTATGGCATCACACCGAGTGGCAATGTTTATGCCTAGAACGTTTTCGTATGTTAGAGTTTCTTCGTATTTTTCTTTTAGATAGTTTATATCACCATAGGTGTTGGTGTTTGCTTGAAAATAGGCGATGTATTTGGCATTTGGCCATTTTTTATGAAGTATGTTTTTGATATTGGTGAATTGTTCTTTTAGGTTATCATTTTTATTTCCAGCGAAGTCACCAGAGCCATTTTTACAATAAATGCATCCACCATAGCCTTTGGTTCCATCTTTATTGGGGCATGTTAGGTCTAGGTTTAAACTTACTTTGAATACTTTGGTTTTATATTTTTGTTTATAATAATAGTCTAGGGTGTAGTATCTTTTGTTGGTGTTTGTATTTTTGAACATGGTATCACTTCCAGAGATATTGTATCAGATTTTTTTGATGTTGTCATTTTTTTATTTGTTTTCTTAATGCAATAACTTTCTTTGAATGGTTTTAAGTGTGGTTTTTATTTTTTGGTTTTGGTTGTTCTTTTGTGTTTCTAGTGATATAATAGGTGTGAATATCTATTTGGAGGTTTTAATATGGGATATGTATTAGAGTTTATTATTGCTTTTTTACTTGTAATGCTTTATTATTATGTTTTTGAATTTAGAAAGATAAAGAAGCCTGCGAAAAAAGGAGATCCGGTTGAGCTCAAGTTATTTTTAAATATGTATAATATTGATTTAAAGAAGGTTTCTCGTTTTAGTATTATGAAAAAGCTTTCTTGTATGATTGCTTTTGATATAAGTGTTATGTTGCTTATTACAGAGGTTACGTCTTCTTTTATACTTAAATTTGTTATTGCGGTGCCTTGTGTATTATTTCTTCTTATTGGTAGTTATAAATTGCTTGGTTATTATTATAAAAAGAAAGGATTGATTAAAAATGAATCATAGTGAAATTGAAAAAAAATGGCAAAATTATTGGGATAAAAGTGAATGTTTTAAAGCTAAAACTTTTGATGATAAGGAGCCTTATTATGTTTTGGTTGAGTTTCCTTATCCTAGTGGAGCTGGTCTTCATGTTGGTCATGTAAGAAGTTATACAGCTCAGGATGTAATATCTAGGGTTAAGAGAATGCAAGGTTATAATGTTTTGTTTCCTATGGGTTGGGATGCTTTTGGGGCACCAGCGGAACAATATGCGATTAAGAATCATATTCATCCTAAAGATGCAGTAAAAGAAAATATAAAGACATTTAAGGGACAAATGAAGTCTTTAGGATTTAGTTTTGATTGGGATCGTGAGTTTTCTACGACTGATCCAGAGTATTATAAGTGGACACAGTGGCAATTTTTACAGTTTTATAAACATGGTATGGCTTATAAGGATACAACTTTGGTTAATTGGTGTCCTAGTTGTAAGAGTGTTTTATCTAATGAGGACGCTGCAGGTGGTGTTTGTGAAAGATGTGGTAGTGTTGTAGAGCAAAAGGAGAAATCACAATGGATGCTTAAGATGAGTAGTTATGCTGAAGATTTGCTTACTGGTTTAGAGGATACTAATTTTGCGGATAGAGTTAAGCTTGGGCAAATTAATTGGATTGGCAAATCAACTGGGGTTTTACTTGATGTTGATATTGTTGGTGGTGGAAAGTTTTCTATTTTCACTACTTGTATTGAGACTGTTTATGGGATTACATTTTTTGTAATTGCACCTGATGGTAAGTTGATTAAGGAGCTACTTCCTAGGGTTTTGAATAAAGATGAAGTCCTTTCTTATATTGAGGAAACTTCAAAGAAATCTAATATGGATAGAACAGAGCTTAATAAAGGTAAATCTGGATGTGTTTTGGAAGGCATTAAGGCTATAAATCCTATTAATGGGAAAGAGGTTCCTATTTTCTTAGGGGATTTTGTTTTAGGTAGTTATGGTACAGGTGCGGTTATGGCTGTTCCTAGTCATGATCAAAGAGATTTTCTTTATGCAAAAGAGCATGGTCTTGATATGATTACTGTTATTGATGGGGGAGATACTAATAATTGTGCTTTTGAAAAGGGTGATTATTTAGGTAAAGGTTGTAAGTTAATTAATTCTGATGAGTTTACTGGTCTTACAGTGGAAGAGGCTAAGGATAAAATAACAGACAAACTTGTTAAGATGGGAATTGCTCGTAGATTTGATAATTATAAGATGAGGGATTGGATTTTTTCAAGACAAAGATTTTGGGGTGAACCTATTCCGATGATTTATTGTGATTGTTGTGGATGGGTGCCAATGGATGAAAAGGATTTGCCTCTTCTTCTTCCTGATGTTGCAGAGTATGAACCTACTGATAATGGGGAGAGTCCTCTTGCAAAGATAAGTGATTGGGTTAATACTAAGTGTCCTAAGTGTGGAGGAGATGCTAGAAGAGAGACTGATACGATGCCTAATTGGGCTGGTTCTAGTTGGTATTTCTTAAGATTTATGGATCCTCATAATGATAAAGAGTTTGCTAGTATGGAAGCAATGAAGTATTGGAGGAGAGTTGATTGGTATAATGGCGGTATGGAACATACTGCTAGGCATTTACTTTATGCAAGATTTTGGGTACAGTTTTTGTATAATATAGGTCTTGTTCCTTCAAAAGAAATGATTTGGACAAGGATTAGTCATGGAATGATTCTTGGTTCAAATGGGGAAAAGATGAGTAAGAGTAAAGGAAATGTTATTAATCCTGATGATATAGTAAAGGAATATGGTGCGGATACGCTTCGTGTTTATGAAATGTTTATTGGGGATTATAGAGAGGATGTTTCTTGGAATGTTGATTCTCTTAGAGGTTGTAGAAAGTTCCTTGATAAGGTTATTAGGCTTGGAGAAAAGCTTAATGATAAGAGTGGTTATACTGATGAGGTTCTTGCTAATAGAACTATTGATAAGGTTACTTATGATGTGTTTAATCTTAAGTATAATACTTGTGTTTCATCGCTTATGATTATGCTTAATGAGTATGAAAAGTATAGTGATGGAATTACAAGGGATGATTATAGACTTCTTCTTACTCTTCTTAATCCGATTGCTCCACATATTACTGAAGAACTTAATGAAAAATATAAGCTTGGTGATGTTATTTGTAATAGTAAGTGGCCTTTATGTGATAAGAGTAAGCTTCATAGTGATACGAAGGTTATTGCAGTACAAGTTAATGGTAAGGTTCGTGGAGAGATAGAGATTAGTGTTAATGATGATGAAGATTTTATAAAGGATAAGGCTCTTAATGAGGATAATGTAAAAAGACATATTTCTGATAAAGAGATAGTTAAGGTTATTGTTATTAAGAATAAGATTGTTAATATTGTAGTGAGATAATATTTTTATAAAAAGCTAGTGATTCCCACGATTAAGAGGAACTTAAAAAAGAAACTAGAGCGCACTCTAGTTTCTTTTTGCTTTATAGCGTTTTTGCTACTTTTCTGCGGGTTTTTGTTTTTATAAAATAAAACAAATAGATATAATTTTTATCTATTTGTATGATAAGAGTATATTTATTTTATATTTAGCTCTTGTTTTAATTTTTGTTCTAGTTTTTTGCATGTTTCTATATTCATTTCTTTGGTGTTTATTAATGGATTTGTTATATTTAATTCTTTGTATTTATTAAATCCTAAGTGATGGAATGGTAGTAGTTCTATTTTTTTGATGTTTTTTATTTTTTTTAGATAGTTTTTTAGGCTTTCTATATATTCTTTGCTATCTGTTATATTTGGTACGACTACTTGTCTTATCCATACTGGGATGTTTGTTTTGTTTAGTTCTTTGATGAAGTTTTCTTGTTTTTCTATGTCTCCTTGTGTTAATTTTTTGTAACCTTCTTTTGTTGTGTGTTTTATGTCTAGTATTACTAAGTCTATGTATTTTAGAAGTTCTTTGGTGTCTTTATTTGTTTGTCCGGATGTGTCTAGTGTTATGTGGATGTTTTCTTTTTTTAGAAGTTTTGCTACTTTTGTTAGATATTCTAATTGTGTTAAGGGTTCTCCTCCAGAGAAGGTTACTCCACCATTACTTTTGTTATAATATGGTTTGTTTCTTTTTAGTTTTTCTACTAGTTCTTTTTCGGTGTAGTTGTTTTCTTTTATTTGCCATGTTTCTGGATTATGACAATATTTGCATCTTAACGGGCATCCGTTTAGGAATACTACTGTTCTTATACCTGGACCGTCTAGTAGTCCTAGGGTTTCTATTTTATTTATGCTTCCCATTACATTTTTTCGTGGAATGTTCTTTTTATTACTTCTTGTTGTTGTTCTTTGGTTAATCTATTAAATCTTACAGCGTATCCTGATACTCTTATTGTTAGAAGTGGGTATTTTTCGGGGTTGTTCATGGCTTCGATTAGGGTTTCTCTTGTTAGAACGTTTACATTTAGATGATGAGCATTTTGAATGAAGTAACCGTCTAGGATTCCTACTAGATTGTTTATTTGTTCTTCTTTTGTTTTTCCTAGGGTTGTTGGTACTATGGAGAAGGTATTTGATATTCCATCTCTACAGCAGTTTTGGTAGTCTAGTTTTGCTACTGAGTTTAGGGATGCTAATGCTCCGTTTTTATCTCTTTTATGCATTGGGTTTGCTCCGGCAGCGAATGGTTCTCCTTTTTTTCTTCCGTCTGGGGTTGAACCTGTTTTCTTTCCATATACTACGTTTGATGTTATGGTAAGTACTGAGAGGGTTGGGGTTGCATTTCTATAGCATTTGTGTTTTGTTAGTTCTTTGTAGAATTTTTCTAGTATTTCTTTTGCTATGTTATCTACTTTGTCGTCATCGTTTCCGTATTTTGGGAAAATTCCTTCTATTTCAAAGTCTATTGCTATTCCTTCTTTGTTTCTAATTGGTTTTACTTTGGCATATTTTATTGCTGATAGGCTGTCTGCGACTACGGAAAGTCCTGCGACTCCGTAAGCCATTAATCTGTTTACGTTTGTATCGTGAAGAGCCATTTGTCCTTTTTCGTAGGCATATTTATCGTGCATGTAATGAATAATGTTCATGGCGTCGGAATATGTTTTTGCTACTTGTTCTAGGACTTTGAAGTATGATTTTTTTACTTCTTTGTATGTTAGGAATTCTTCTTCGTTCTTTTTAATGTTTTCTAGAACTTTATCTCCTTTTATTTCGTCTATTCCTCCGTTTAATGAGTAGAGTAGGGCTTTAGCTAGATTGCATCTTGCTCCGAAGAATTGCATGTCTTTTCCTTCTCTCATTGCTGATACACAACATGCTATGGCATAGTCATCTCCATATATTGGTCTCATTACATCGTCGTTTTCATATTGGATTGAGTCTGTTTTGATGCTTAGTTTTGCACAGTATTTTTTAAAGTTTTCTGGTAGGTTATTACTCCATAGTACTGTCATATTTGGTTCTGGTGCTGGGTCTAGGTTTGTTAGGGTATGTAGTATTCTATAGCTTGTTTTAGTAACCATGCTTTTGTTTTTTTCTGTTGTTCCTCCGATAGAGCATGTTACCCAAGTTGGGTCTCCTGAGAATAGTTCATCATAGTCTGGGGTTCTTAGGTGTCTTACTAGTCTTAGTTTTATGATGAAGTTATCTATTAATTCTTGGATTTGTTTTTCTGTTATTTTTTTGTTTTGTAAGTCTCTTTCAAAGTATATATCTAAGAAGGCATCTACTCTTCCTAGACTCATGGCTGCACCGTTATTTTCTTTTACTGCTGCTAGATATCCTAGATAGGTCCATTGTACGGCTTCTTTACTATTTTTTGCTGGTTTTGATAAGTCAAAACCATATGATTTACCCATTTCTTTTATTTCTTTTAGGGCATTTATTTGCATTGAGACTTCTTCTCTTAGTCTTATTAGTTCATCGTTCATTTCTCCGGTTAGTTCTTTTAAATCTTTTTGTTTTTGTTCTATTAAGAAGTCTATTCCGTATAGGGCTATTCTTCTATAGTCTCCGATTATTCTTCCTCTTCCATATGCATCTGGTAGTCCTGTTAATAATCCAACGTGTCTTGCTTTTTTGATGTCATCTGTATAGGCATCAAATACTCCTTGATTATGAGTTTTTCTATATTTATTAAAATAAAAGTCTATTTCTTTGTCTAATTTATATCCATAGGCATTTAGTTCTTGATGTACCATTCTCATACCGCCGTAGGGATTTACTATTCTTTTAAGTGGTTTATCTGTTTGTAAACCTACGATTATGTTGTCGTCTTTTGATATATATCCTGGATTAAATTCATTTATTCCTGATGTTTTATTTATTTCTATATCTAATACGTGTTTTTTTAGTTCTTTTTTTAAGAGTTTTTCACATTCTTTCCAGATTTTTGTTGTTTTTTCTGTTTTATTTTCTAGAAATGTTTCGTCTCCTTTGTATGATGTATAATTTTTTTTAATAAAATCACTTACGTTTATTTCTTGTGTCCATTTTCCTTCTTTAAAATTTTGCCATTCTTGTTTCATATTTTACCTCCTTTAATAGTTTAACATTTATATGTTTTTTTAGATAGTGTATTTTTTATATTTTTATAGTAAATATAATTTTTATGATGAATAGTTTTTTGTTTTTCTTGTTTTTGGATAGTAATTATGATAAGATATATTTAGATAATACTAAGGAGGTACATAATGATAGTGAAGTTTAAAGATCTAAGTACTAATATGAAACTAGGTTTTATATCTTTTGTTTTTGGAATTATTGCTCTTTGTATTGTCTTAATTGGTCAATCTTATGCGATTTTTTCAGGTACTCAAACAGCTGAGGAAAGTCAAATTGTGAAGCTGGGTAATCTAGAAGTTGTTTTAAATGAACCTTCAACAGGGATAGATTTAGGTCTTAGTCCTCTTTCTGATGTTGATGGACTATTACAAGAAGAAGTATATACTTTTTCAGTGGAAAATAAAGGGAGCGCTAATGCTATGTATAAAGTATTAATAATAGATGATGAAACAAGTAAAGCATCTTACAGTGGTACACTTTTAAGTAAAGATATAATAAGAGTAGGGTTAGAAATAAATGGAGAAGAACAAGGGCCATATAAATTATCTGAATTAAATGAACTTTTAAATGAAAAAGAAATTAAAAAAGGTAAAAAAGATACATATAAATTAAGACTATGGATAGATGAAAGTGCAAATATAGATGATATATCAGAACAACAAATATTTTTAAAGTTAAAACTTGAAGCAGAACAATACTTTAGTGATATAGTAGTAAATAACTTAGATAAAAGTGGGGCAAACAAACCAGAGTTAACAGAGAATATGATACCTGTATATTATGATGAAACAAACAGTGTTTGGAAGAAAGCAGATAGTAGTAATACAAATGAAACATATAAATGGTATGATTATGATAATAAGATGTGGGCAAATGCAGTTACTATTTCTGAAACTTTAAAAGCAAATGATATTACTAAGAATAAGAGTGTTTCTTTAAGTGGTAGTACTGTACCTGTAAAGACTTATACATCTTTTACGAGTGGTGGTAAAGGAATAAATAGTGCAAATAGTATGACAAAGATAACAGTTAATATTAATACAGCTGGGACATTTGGTTTTAAGGCAACTGTATCTAGTGAATCTAATTATGATAAGTTAACTGTTACTGTTAGTAAAAATGGAGGAAGTGCTACTACTGTTGCGAGTGCAATAAGTGGAACAAATAGTAATACTTATTCTGATGCAGCATCAGTTGGGGATACTTATGTTATAACAGCTCAGTATACAAAAGATGGTAGTGTTAATAACAATAATGATAATGGAGTACTTGATACATTTACATATCCTGCGAATACTAATGTGACATATACTGATAGTTCTACAGCAGGTGGAACATCAGGACAAAATTGGACTGCTGCTGGTGAAACTACTTCAAATTTTTCTACTACAAAAGTTGGAAGTGGTATAACATATAATGATAGTACAAGTAAATATGATTTAAATAGTCCTTTTTCTACTCAAATATCAAGTTCATTGGTTGGTAAGTATGTATGTCCAACAGTTACTGATACAGCATGTGCTACACCATATAAAATAGTGGAAGCATCAAATACAATAACAAAAGTAGATGAATATAAAATTAAGACAATAACTCGTAATGAAATGATAAATGCTAAAGCAGGTACAGAAATAAATATGAATGATATAAATACAATGTGGGTATGGATACCAAGGTATACTTATACATATTTAAATACAAATACTCCAGAGGAGATAAAGATAAAATTTGAAAGTGGTACGAATAGTACAGGCACAATAAAGTGTACTGATAATGTAACAGGAGGTAACACAATAACATCTCAAACATGTACAGATAATAAAAACGGAAGTTTAAAAGCAGGAACTAGTACATATACCCATCCAGCATTTACCTTTGGAGATAAAGAACTAACAGGATTATGGGTAGGTAAGTTTGAGAGTAGTGCAACAACATTACCAACAAATACTTCAACAACAGAATCTACAGTAATAATAAAACCAAATGTACAATCATTAAGATATAAAGCAGTATCATATCAATTTAGAGATGCAAGACAAATGGAGAAAGCAAATAATGTATATGGCTTTCCGCAAAGCAGTAGTACAACATTTAATTGGAATGGTAATTTAACCGGAGATACCAATAATATAGATATACATATGATGAAGAATACAGAATGGGGAGCAGTAACATATTTATATCACTCTAAATATGGAAGATGCACAAATGGTAAATGTGAAGAAATAACAATAAATAACTGTGGTACATTTACAACAGGTATCGGAGCAGACACAGTAAGTGCAAGTTCTAGTTCAGCAACATGTACAACAGATAAAAATAAATATAATGGAGAAAGTGGAGTAAAAGCAAGTACAACAGGAAATGTATATGGAGTGTACGATATGTCTGGAGGCTCATGGGAATATACAATGGGTAATGTGGTAACCCCTTCAAATCAATTTTATTCATCATCTGCACAAAACTGGAGTACAGCAACATATCCATTAGCAAAGTATTATGATAGTTATACATATAATGGTAGTTATACAACATATACAAGAGGAAGATTAGGAGATGCAACAGTAGAAATGGCACCTTCATCTAGTTCTTATACTTCATGGTATTCAGATTACGCCGGCTTCCCGTACTCGTCCGACTCTTGGTTCAATCGTGGGGGCAACTACAGCAATGGTGCGGGCGCTTTCAACTTCAGTTACATCAATGGTAGTGCGCACGGCCTCGTCTCGTTTCGGGTCTCGCTTGGTGCTCAGGCCTCTTGAAGTCAGTCAACTCTTTTGATAGGAAGATGATTGAATTTGTTGTTTCTTTCAAATTATAATGTTTGTGACCAAGCAACGTTGGTGTCAGTTCGAGCTCTGAAAACCCGCACTGACCCTGTTCGGAAGAACAGGCAGTGCATAAAATAAGAGATGGAAAAATAGAAAGAAGAGATATGAGGGTTATACTTTTGGTTTCCTTTAGGGAACCAAAAGTGAATTATTTATGGTTTTGTAAGTTGTATGAAATCATAAATAATTAGTATTATGTTTTTGTGGGGTGTTTATGAATAAGATAAAGATAAAGGTTACGATTGGAGTATTTTTGGTTATTGTAGGACTTGGTATTGTTTCTTGGAATTATTTGCTTCAAAAGCGTAATCAGGTTTATGAAACTATGTATTATGAAATAGCTAGTTTACCTTCTTATATAGAGAGTGATGATGTTTCAGAGGAGCCTATTCCTAGTGATGATATTGGTACTTCTTCTGGTAATGGTTCTAGTTCTAGTAAGGGGAGTTCTAGTGTAAAGGTTACTGAGGGGTATTTGGGTAGGCTTATGATACCTAAGATTAATTTTAATAGGGGTTTTTATAAGATAGATAGTAAGTATAATGATGTTAATAGAAATATTCAGGTTATGAAGGGTTCTTCTTATCCTGATGTTGCTCGTGGTAATTTTATTATTGCAGGGCATTCTGGTAATGTTTGGTATAGTTTTTTTAGAAATTTATATAAGTTAAAGAAGGGTAATGTTGCTTATGTTACTTATAAGAATGAGAAGTATACTTATAAATTAGTGGATATTTATAATGTTAAAAAGACTGGTACTGTTACTGTTAAGAGGAAGAAGTCTAAGAGTGTTATGACTCTTATTACTTGTACGAAGAATTCTAAGACATTGCAGACTATTTATATTTTTGAACAAGTAAAAGAATAAAAAGGAGGTGCTTTAAATGGAGAATATTGGTTTTTTTGAACGTATTACAAGAGTTTTTGGAATGTTTTTTAGTTCTTCATTTTTTATAGCACTTCTTTTTATTGGGATTATTACTGTTATTACTTTTATTGTTTATAATAGGATTGATTCTAATAAAAGACCTTTTTTAAGGATTGGTTCTTGTTTTGTTTATATTGGTTTAGTTATTGTTATTTTGATTAGGTATGGTAGTGGTATTGTTCTTATTGGGGATGCTTTTATTGAGAAGTTGTTTACTGCTATATATTTTCCTAATATTATTTCTTATGTTTGTATGCTTGTTATTTCAATGTTGATTATGGGGTATACTATTTTTAATAAGAAGCTTAATAATACTTTTAGGCTTTGTAATTTATTTTCTTTTATAATTATTGGACTTTTGACTATACTTATTATTGATTGTATAAGTAATTATGATATTAATATTTATGAAAAGGTTTCTGTTTATTCTAATAGAGATGTTATGATTCTTATTCAGGCCAGTATGGGGATATTTACTATTTGGTTATCAATATTGGTTGTTTCTTTTATAATTAATTTTATTACTAGAAAGATTGCTTATAGTGATGAATCTTATATTGATGTGAATGTTGAGGAGATTTTACCTTATACTGAAGAGGAGTATATTAATTATATTAATTATACTAAGAGGAAAAAGTATCAGGAGTATTTGGAGGATATTTTGAAGTAAGAAGTCTGGGTGGTGCTGGGCTTTTTTTTAATTGATGAATAAAAAGAAATTTTTATAAATTAAGAAAATTTTAATAGTAATATTAGAAGTATGTTCAAAATTTATATTTTTTACTTAATATGAGGTTTTTTAAATGTTTTGTTAAACTTTATGAATGGGAATTAGAAAAATATGGTATAATTGAAAGTAGAGGTGCTGTGTGTTATGAAATTAAAGGATTATCAAAATACTGAGACTACTAGTATCGATTTTAAGGAAAAAGTTGAATATAATAAGCCAAAGAGTTGGTTAAAGTCTGTATCTGCTTTTGCTAATTCTAATGGTGGAGTTTTATTATTTGGAATAAGAGATAATGATAGAAATCCTGTTGGATTAGATGATGTTGTCTTAGATTCTGAAAAAGTGACTGAATTAATAAATTCTAGAATAGTACCACTTCCAAGATATGAACTTAATACTTTTAGCGAAGACGGAAAAGACTTTATGGAAATTAAAGTCGGTGATGGGCCAAAGACTCCATATTATTATGTGTGTGATGGAAGAAGGGAGGCTTTTATTAGGTCTGGTAATCAATCTATATTTGCGCCTAAGCATGTTTTGGATAATTTGATTCTTAAAGGACAAAATACTACTTTTGATGAGTTACCTAGTAATTATGATATATCGGATGTTAGTTTTACATTATTAAATGCATCTTTAAAGAGAGAGACTGGAAAGGAAATTAATAAAGATAAAGATTATATTTCTTTAGAATTAATAACTAAAGACAATAGGGTTACTAATGCTGGTCTTTTATTGTCTGATCAAGGAATGCTAAAACAATCTAGAATATTTTGTACAAAGTGGAAGGGATTGGTTAAAGGTTCAATTTTAGGTGATGCTATTGATGATAAGGAATATAATGGAAATATTATTTCTTTATTAGAAAATGCTGAGGCTTTTATAAAAAATAATTCTCATGCTAGTTGGGAAATAAATGGGATGAAGAGAATTGAAAATATTGATTATCCAGTTAGAGCTATCCGTGAAGCTATAGTTAATGCTATTATTCATAGAGATTATCAAATGGTTGGCTCTGAAATTCATATTGATATGTTTGATGATAGATTAGAAATTACTTCTCCAGGTGGGATGATTGACGGAAGTTTTGTTCAAGACTTGGATATTAGAAAAATTTCTTCAATGAGAAGAAATAGGGTTATATCCGATATTTTTAATAGACTTCATTTTATGGAACGAAGAGGTAGTGGATTGACTAGAATTGTTGAATCTTACAGTGATTGTGATAAAAAACCTGAGTTTAGTTCTGATTCGTCTTTATTTAGAGTTGTTTTTCCTAATAAAGGGTATATAAAAAAAGATCTGGATGATACGCAAAAATCTTTTAATGATGTAAATATTGTCAGCGATGAGGATTATTTTGTTCTTCAACTTTATAAGAAATTTCCGAATAATTTAAGAAAAAATACATATAGTCAGATTCAAAAATTGTTTAGTAAGTATATATATGATTATGAGTTTAGTAGGGAAGATGTTATGGAAATATTTGGTGTGAAGAAAACTAGGTCTTCTGAGATTATTTCTATGTTATTAGGTAATGATTTGATTGAACAAGCAAGTCCAACGAAATATAAGTTTAAGAAGTAAGGCAATTTTTAAGTGATAGCTTAACCGGACTTTCATAAAAAAAGTCCGGTTTTCATAAAAAAAAGTCCGGTTTTCATAAAAAAAAGTCCGGTTTTCATAAAAAAAAGTCCGGTTTTCATAAAAAAAAGTCCGGTTTTCTTATACTATTTTATTGGTTAACGTAAAGGATTTAATATTTTGTTGATATTTTGTTTTCTTTTTTTGATTTGTGGTATAATATTTGTGGTGGTTTGATGAGAAAGAGAGATAAAAATAAAAATAGAGATAAAGATAATAAGAAAAAAGGATTATTTTATAAGATTATAGCGATTTTACAAATAGTTTTTTCTTTTATTCTTATTGGTTTTATTGTTGTTATAGATATACTTCCTTTTAAGTATCTTATTTGTATAATTGGGGGATTACTTATTTTAGATATTAT
This sequence comes from uncultured Bacilli bacterium, assembly GCA_934096805.1. Lineage (GTDB taxonomy): Bacteria > Bacillota_I > Bacilli_A > RF39 > UBA660 > JAEDJI01. The sequence continues at coordinate 501,356 of CAKOMW010000001.1, forward strand.
TATATTTTTAATAATGTTTAAGAGTAGGCTAAAGAAGGGGATTAAAAAATTCTTTTGTATTGTTTCTATTCTTTTGTCTATGGTTTTTGCTATTGCTTCAATTTATTTGTATAAGACTTATGGGGTTATTTCTAGTTTGATTGATTCTGATTATGAAATATATAATTATTCTGTTATGGTTTTGAAGGATAGTAAGTATAATACGATTGGGGATTTAAAGTCTAAGAGTCTTGGTTATTATGAAACTAAGGGTAAGGAAAATGCTCTTGTTTTAGATAAGATTAAAGGTTTTTCTACTGTTAATGAAAAGTACACTAATTTAAATACTCTTGGTACTGATTTGCTTGATAAAGAAATTGATGCTATTGTGGTTGAGGCTAATCATAAGAGTGTTTTAGAGGATGATGATGATTCTAATGAATATAATGAGCTTAAGGATTTTAAGTCTAAGACTAAGGTTATATATACTTTTTCAATTAAAGTGAAAAAGGATGATACTAGTAAGGATGTAAATGTTGTTTCTGAAGTGTTTAATATTTATATAAGTGGTATTGATACTTATGGAAAGGTTTCATCTGTTTCTCGTAGTGATGTTAATATGGTGGTTACAGTTAACCCTAAGACTAAACAAGTTCTTCTTACTTCGATTCCTAGGGATTATTATGTACAACTTCATGATACTACTGGTTATAAGGATAAGCTTACTCATGCTGGTATTTATGGTACGGATTGTTCAATAAAGACAATCGAGGATTTACTTGGTATTGATATTAATTATTATTATAAAGTTAATTTTACTAGTCTTATTGATATTGTTGATGCTCTTGGAGGGGTTAATGTTTATTCTAGTGAATCTTTTAGATCTTGGAATGGTTATAATTTCTCTAAAGGTTATAATAAAGTTGATGGTAAGGCTGCGCTTGCTTTTGTTAGAGAGAGACATGCTTTTGCGATTGGGGATAAGCAACGTGGTAAGAATCAACAGGCTCTTATCAGTGCAATGATTAATAAGTGTATTAGTCCAGAGATTCTTACTAAGTATACTTCTTTACTTAATTCAATAAAGGGAAGTATTATAACTAATATGCCTACTAAGACAATGCTTTCTTTGATTAAGATGCAACTTAAGAATAATGTACCTTGGACTATTACTTCGAATAGTTTGGATGGTACTGGTTCTTATGCTTATACTTATTCATATAATTATCAACAACTTTATGTTATGGAGCCTAGTGAAGAAAGTGTTAATACTGCTAAGGAAATGATTAGTAAGGTTATGAATGGTTCAGTTTTAGAGTCTTCTTATGATGATAGTGATACTACTGTTCATTCTGTTACTAAGTCTAAGGTTTATAAGAGTACTACTAGTAGTACAAAGAAAAAGAGTACTACAACTAAAAAGAAGAATACTACAGTAAAGAAGGAGACTGTTAAGACTCCAGTTGTTACTGATGAGAAGGATGTTGTTGATACTCCGTCTTTACCTGATACTGTTCCTGATGTTAGTACTGGTGATAATCCAAGTGATACTGATGGCACTGGTGGTTCAGATGGTTCTAGTACTGGTGATGATTCTTCTAATGTACCAAATATTGAGGATTCTAATGGTTAAAATATAATTAAATTTATTATGACAAAGATGCTACCAATTATGAAGTAAATTACTGATGATTGGTAGTTTTTATATTTTAATGATTGGGGCATTAGTTCATATGTTGATATGTGAATCATGATACCAGCGATTATGGCAAAGATTATTCCTAGGGTTAGGTTTGATGGTTTTAGGAAAAGAAAGGCTATTAGAGCTCCGAGTGGTTCTGATATTCCTGATATTAATGTGTACAGAAAGGCTTTTTTCTTGCTTTTTGTAGAGTAATAGATTGGTACTGAAATGCTTATTCCTTCGGGGATGTTGTGAAGGGCTATGGCTATAGCTAGGGATAATCCTAGGGTAATGTCGGTTTTAGTGGTTATGAAGGTTGCTATTCCTTCGGGAATGTTGTGAATTATTATTGCTAGCATTGAGACAATACCTACTTTGTATAGGTTGTTTGTGTTATCAGTTGGTATTTTTTTGTCAATGAATATTGATATTAGTATTCCGGTTGTTAAAAATATTAGACTGACTATAATGGCTGGTGTTTGGTAAAAGTTGTTTTTTAAGAATGATATTGATTCTGGTATTAGGTCTAGGATTGAGAGTGAAAACATTACTCCAGAGGCAAAAGCCATTGTTTTAGTAATGAATTTTGTTTTGTCTTTTTTGTTTATTAAAATTATTATACTACCAATTAGGGTTGATAGTCCCGCTAGTGAGGATATTATAAAGGCAATTGTGGTATTGTTCATATTATCAGATTCCTTTTATATTTAAACTTTTATTGGTTATGATAAAGGCTATTATACTTAAGGGTATTCCTATTATAAGGTCTTCTTTTGTTAATGGTATTCCTTTTACTAGTGATGGAATGGTTGATAATGTAAAGCCTAAGATGGCAAAATAGGTGTAGCTGTAGTATTTTGTTAATAAATAATTGATTATTTTTGATATGATGAAGCCTCCGATTATTAGACCAATTAGGACGGGGATTAAAATTTTTAGGTTTATGGTGCTTATAGCGTTTATGTAAATTTTGTACATTCCTATCATTGAGAGAAGAATGGTTGTTGATATGCCGGGGACGATTGTTGATATGGCAATTATTAGTCCAGTTATTAGTAGGATTGGGATGCTTGCTTGGTTGTTGGTTAGTATTTCTGGGGTGTAGAAAATAGTTATTGTTCCGATTGTTAAAGCAATAAAAAAAGGTATAAGGTATGGTTCTTTAAACCCTTTTTTTGTTGATTCTTTGATTAGGGTAGGAATTGTACCAAAGATTAGTCCAACAAAAACAATTGATGTTATATTTAAATAATTGTTTAAAAAGTAGGAGATAACATTACTAAATAGATATGTTCCGACTAAGATACCTAGGGCAATTGGGGTTAGTGTTTTTAGGCTTTGTTTTGGTTTTTTAAAGATGTCGCTTATGGCTTTTATACATTTGTCGTATAGTTTTAGGACAATCAGAAACACGGATCCACTTACACCGGGCATAATATTGGCTATTCCTACTAGTACGCCTTTAAGGAAATTTTTCATATTTAATTTTATTTGATTTTATGGAAAAAATTCATAAAAATTGTTTGCATGTTTTAAGTTTGTATGATAAAATTGTATAGTTATTTTGGGAGGAATGTATATGAAAAAAACAAAGATTATATGTAGTATTGGGCCTGCTAGTTGTGATGTTTCTGTTATGAGTGAAATGGTTCGTTCAGGAATGAGTGTTGCACGTATTAATTTTTCTCATGCTACTGATAAAGAAAAGGAACTTGTTGTTGATACTGTTAAGAAGGTTAGGAAAGTGACTGGTTGTCCTATTGGTATTTTATATGATACTAAGGGTCCTGAGTTTAGAAATGGTATGTTAGAGAATGATAGTATTTCTCTTGTTGATGGGGAAACTATAAGGGTTGTTAAGGATGAGGTTCTTGGCAATAGTAGTAGGTTTTCTGTTAATCATCCTGCTGCTCTTGATTGTCTTAGTATTGGTGATGAAATTTTGCTTGAGAATGGATTGATGAAGATTAGTGTTGAATCTAAAGAAGAAGATGGTGTTACTTGTAGGATAATTAATGGTGGTGTTTTAGGAAATAAGAAGAGTCTTAGTGTTCCTGGGGTTAGACTTGATATACCTTTTGTTAGTGATGATGATTATCGTGATATAGTTTATGCTTGTAATCATGATGGGGATTTTTTAGCTCTTTCTTTTGTTTCAGATAAGAGTGATGTGTTAAGGGTTAGAGAAATTCTTAAGGAACAAAATCGTAGTGATATGAAGATTATTTCTAAGATTGAGAGTACTACTGGTATTGATAATATAAGAGAAATTGTATCAGTTTCTGATGGAGTTATGGTTGCTCGTGGTGATTTAGGGGTTGAGGCTCCTCTTGCTGAACTTCCTTTTTTACAAAAGTTAATTATTGAAGAATGTCACAAGCAAGGTAAGTTTTCGATTGTGGCGACAGAAATGCTTGAGTCAATGAAGAAAAATTCTAGACCTACGAGAGCAGAGGTTAGTGATATCGCTAATGCTGTTTTAAATGGTGCTGATTGTGTTATGTTGTCTGGTGAGACTACTACTGGTAAGTATCCATCGCTTACAGTTTCTTATATGGCTGATATTTGTGAAATGGCTGAGGCTCATATCGATGTAAAGGTTGATGTTGATTGTGCTTCTAAGACAATTGGAGGAGCAATTGCTTCTAGTGTTTTAGAGAGTGCTAATTTGCTTGATGCTAAAGTGATTGTGGCTGCAACAATGTCTGGTCTTTCTGCTAGAAGAATTAGTAATTTAAGACCTAAGAGTCCTATTTTGGCAGCTTGTCCTAGTTCTGATACTGCTCGTGGTTTGATGCTTAATTGGGGTGTTTATCCTGTAGTTACTGATGTTTATAGTAGTACTGATGAGATTGTTTCTGATGCTAAGAAAAAGGCTAGTGATTTTGTATCGCTTAGTAAAGGTGATATTATTGTTATAACTGGTGGTTTTCCAAATAATACAGAGATTAAGAGTACTAATTTTATGAAAATAGAACAAATTTAAGATTGGGTTACATTGTTGTAACCTTTTTCTTTTGGAGTTGCCACATTATTCATTGTTTTTATTGGCAATTTTATTGTTAAATGGTTTCTTTTTACTTATAATTTATAGTAGATTGATTAATGTTAATTATGGGAGGAGTTTATATGGCTTTAATAAAATGTCCAGAGTGTGATAATAAGATTAGTGATAAAGCAGAGGTTTGTCCAAAGTGTGGCTATGAACTTAATGTTGTTAAAACAAAGAAGAATGTTTCTGATAGTGATAATAGAGTAGCTTCTAAGATAAAGAAGGATGGAGCTTATAGATATTTGTTTATATTTGCGGTTTTATTAATATTATTTTTACTTTTTACTAATAGAACGGGTTCAAATAACAATAATGATAATGGTGGTACTGGGGGAGGTGCTTCTACTCCAGCTCAGACTGAAGGGTATATGGTTTATACTGATAATAATTTGGGACTTTCTTTTGAGTATCCTAATGGATATAAAGTGGTTACTGATAAGGATGGGTTTGTTTATGTTGCTAAGACTGTTTCGAATGGACAGGCTGCTATTCCTTATATAATAGTGGGTAAGTATAAAGATTTTAATAATGGAGTACAGTTTTTAAATAGTTTTACTGATTATCTTAGAAAGAGTTATAGTGATCTTGTTATTACTATTGATTTGGTTTCTGGTAATATTGGTGATAAGTTTGTATATGGTATTGCTTATAATTATACTTCTTCAGGTCATTTAGTTGTTGATAATAGGTATGCTATTGTACTTAATAATGCTGTTTATATGGTTGGTACTAAGGAAGAGAATACTAATAGTACTGAGGTTAATAATTTAGCCGAACATGTAATAAAAACTTTGGTTGTAGGAGGTAATTGATATGGCTTTGATAAAGTGTAGTGAATGTAATGGAGATGTTTCTTCTTCAGCAAAGATTTGTCCTCATTGTGGGATAAAGATGGATATTAAGACTTGTCCAGAGTGTGGTGTCAAGCTTAAGGGGGAGGAGACTAATTGTCCAGAGTGTGGTTTTCCTCTTGTTAAGAAGGTAAATACTAGTATAGTTGCTGAAAATTTGGATAAGATAACTGGTGCTAAGTCAGAAAATTATGTTACTTTTAAGGATTTATTTAAGGATACTTTTAAGAAACATACTGATAAGGAACTTGATGATGTGTTTGTGTGTGGTACGGAAGAGACGACACCAGATGTTAAGGATATTGATCCTAAGAAAGCAACGGCTTGGGTTTATTTAAAGATATTTATATTCTTTATTTTAGCTTATATTCCAGTTCGTATTGGTTTTATAAATTATGGTAATGCTAATTGTTTACCTGGTTTAATTGTGTTGGGGGCTTTTGCTATGCCAGTTACGGTGTTGATTTTCTTTTTTGAAGTGAATGTATTTAAAAATATACCGTTTTATAAAGTACTTAAGTATTTTATTTTAGGTGGTGCTTTGAGTTTGATACTTGCAATATTATTTTCTTCATTAGGATTTAATACTGATATAAGGACTTATAGTGGTGCTTTAATGGTTGGTGTTGTGGAAGAGGTTCCTAAGGCTGCGATTGTTGCGTTTTTCTTATTTAAAAACAGAAAGTGCAATTATATATTAGATGGATTGTTAGTAGGTGCTGCAGTTGGTGCTGGTTTTGCGGCTTTTGAAACGGCTGGTTATATTTTGAATAATACTATGAGTGGTGGAGTTGAATCAATGCTTTATGTAATTAAGTTAAGAGGTTTCCTTGCTCCTGGTGGACATGTTGCATGGGCTGCGATTGAAGGGGCTGCATTGATGTATGTTAAGGGGTTTGATAAACTTGATAAGAAACATTTTACTGATAAGAGATTTTTACTTGTTTGTTTAATTCCAGTTATACTTCATGGTATTTGGGATATGCCAATAAATGCTCCATATTATATAGTGCAAATAACTGTAACAATACTTGCTTGGTTAGTAATTATATATTATATAAATTTAGGTTTAAAACAAGTTGATGATGCTAAGAAGTTGGAGTTAAAGAAAAAAAAGAAAGTTGCTTGATTGTTGCAACTTTTTTTTATGTGTTTTAATTTAATGTAAAAATCACACCTATTCAACAATCTTCATATAATACAAAAGAAAAGGAGGATATATGAAAAAATTTATCACTATACTAGGATGTATACTTATAATAGTTTTCTTTTTTGTTCTATATAGATTGGACACTAAAGATGATAATAAACTTAAGAAAGTCGTTGTGGCTGAAGTCACTCACAGTGTTTTCTATGCACCACAATATGCTGCTATTGCAAACGGATATTTTGAAGAGGAAGGGCTTGATGTTGAATTAATATTAACAAGTGGTGCTGATAATGTTATGGCTGCAGTTCTTTCGGGAGATGTTAATATTGGATTATCAGGAAGTGAGGCAACAATTTATGTTTATAATGGTGGGGAAAAAGACTATATCAAAACATTTGCTCAATTAACTCAAAAAGATGGTTCATTCATCGTGTCTAGAGAAAAACAAAAAGATTTTAAGCTTGAAGATATGAAAGGAAAATACATAATCGGAGGAAGACTTGGAGGAATGCCAGAAATGACTCTTGAATGGTCTTTGAAACAACAAGGAATTGATCCTAATAAAGATTTGAAAATTGATACATCAATTCAATTTGCATCAATGGCAAGTGCTTTCATCGGAGGAACTGGTGACTATGTAGCTCTTTTTGAACCTCTTGCAACTCAAGTAGTAAACCAAGGGTATGGATATAAAGTGGCTTCTTTAGGAGAATTCGGGGGAACTGTTCCATATACAGCTTATAATGCTAGAACAAGTTACATCAATGAAAATCCTGATGTAATTGAAGCATTTACTAAAGCTACCCAAAAAGGATTGGATTATATAAATAGTACTAAGGCAGAAGATATAGCAAAAACTATTTTGGATTTCTTCCCAGATACATCACTAAAAGACTTAACAAGTGCTGTTGCAAGTTATAAGAAAAATGACACATGGCCTAAGAATACAACGTTTACTGAAGAATCGTTTAATCACTTACAAGAAATATTAGTTGAAGCAAAACAATTAGATAAAAATAAAACTGTTAAATACAGTGATTTAATTTATGTCAAATAATGTTTTAGAATTAAAAAATATTAAGAAGATATATCACAATAAAGAAAGTGAAACTCTTGCTTTAGATAATATAAATTTGAAAGTAAAAGAAAAGGAACTAATTTCTATAATTGGTCCATCAGGATGTGGAAAATCAACAATATTAGGAATAATAGCAAATATTTTAGATAAATCAGAAGGGGAAATAATTACTAAAGATGATTTTAGAATTGGTTATATGCTCCAAGAGGATTGTCTTTTTCCTAAGAGAACAGTTTTAAAAAATGCTACTTTAGGATTAGAAATAAAAAAAGAATTAAATAAAGAGAGTAAACAAAAAGTAATAGACTTATTGACAAAGTATGGTTTAAAAGATTTTATAAATAGTTATCCAGAGAATCTTTCTGGGGGTATGAAACAAAGAGTAGCTTTGATAAGGACTCTTGCTTTAGAACCAGATTTGTTGTTATTAGATGAACCTTTTAGTGCTTTGGATTATCAAACTAGATTAGCTTTATCAGATGATTTATATAACATCATAAAACAAGAGAAAAAGACCACTATTATGGTGACTCATGATATTGCTGAGGCAATAAGTATGTCTGATAGAATAGTGGTTTTAACTAAAAGACCGAGTACTATAAAGGAAATACATGAAATAAAATTAGAAAATAAACAAAATCCTACAAGGAATAGACAGGATAAGAATTTTATCTATTACTATAATAAAATATATAAGGAACTTGATAATCATGTATAGCGAAGAACATAAAAAATATTTAAAGAAAATAAAAATAGATAAAATGATAGTAACTATATCTAGAATAACAATTCTAATAGCGTTACTTCTTCTTTGGGAAATACTAGCAAGATATAATATAATAAATCAGTTCTTATCATCGTCACCTTCTAAAATAATAACAACGACAATAAGTTTAGTAAAGGATAATGAGTTAATGACTCATATATACTATACTTTATATGAGACAATAATAAGTTTTACGACTGCAAGTGTTTTAGGAATTTTAATTGCAAGTGTTTTTTGGGCTAATAAAAGAGTTGCTAAAATATTTGATCCATATTTGACAGTTTTAAATTCATTACCAAAGGTGTCACTGGGTCCACTTTTAATTATATGGGTTGGTGCAAATACGAATTCTATAATAGTAATGGCTATCTTAATATCGATATTTACCACTATTATTAATATGCAGAATGCCTTTAATCAAACTGATAAATCTAAAGTGTTTTTACTTAAGTCACTTAATGCTACTAAGTTTCAAATATTTACTAAATTAGTATTTCCAGAGAATGTAAAGACTTTAATAAATACTTTGAAAATAAATATAAGTTTATCATTGATTGGTGTTATAATGGGAGAGCTTTTGGTATCAAAGAAAGGATTAGGATACTTAATAACTTATGGTTCTCAAGTATTTAATTTAAATCTTGTCATAACATCAATATTTATCTTAGGTATAATATCATACTTCCTATACTTAATAATTGACAAAATAGAAAAAAAGTTGCAATAATGAAGCAACTTTCTTTTTATACTTTTATATTTGTAGTATTTATTTTGATATTATTTAATGTATCCGGCATTAGTGAATTTTTTAATTATGTAGTCTTCTGTTCTTGAGCCTTCGATTTTATTCATTGTTTCTTTTCCGTCTTCAATGAATAGAACTGTTGGGGTACCGGTTACGTCTACTAGTTCATAGAATGAGTTTTCATTTTTTTTATCTAGTTTGTCTGTGTATAAAGAATATACTTTTAAGTTGTATTTTCTTAGGACGCTTAAGAATTTTGGATTGAATTCTTCACAGGCAGAGCATCCGTCTTTTTTAACGTATAGAACAAATTTTTCTTTTTTATCCATTTTTGATACTAGTTGTTCATAGGTTATTTCTGTTATGTATTTATCTTCGCTTTCGCTGAAGAATGTTGCTAAGAATACTAGGATTAGGATAATGAAAATTGCTCCGATTAACCATTTATTTTTCATATATTTTTTCACCTCAAATAATATGATATCATAAAAGACCGTAAATGTTAAAGAAAATTTTGACAATTGGGATAGATGGTGATATTATATTGGACGAAAGCTATGTTTGGAGGTATGTCGTGATGGAGAATAATAAAAAGAGGAAGTTTTATAATTTGTATTTAAATAATAATGTATGTGGTGGAAAGGAAGAAAAAGGTTGCAATTCGAATGTGTTTAGTTGTGTGTATTATGATAATCGTGTTGATGAGTCTGAAAATGATTATCGTGATAGTGCCTCTGATGCTTTGATTATTGCGGAGTTAGTTGATGGAGAGATGATTGATGTTATAACTGAGGATGTTATTGTATTAAATAGAGAAAATATTCCAAATGCTCATCTTAGTTATAGTTTTAGTAGGTTGATGTCTAATGAGGATGTTGTTGCTGAATTGAAAAAACATTATTTTGATAGTATTAAAAAATATAAGTTGTTAATGCAACAAGTTAAGGAAGAAAGTATTAAAAAATATAATGAACATTTGGATAGTGTTGAAGGATTAGAAAAGAAGAAGCATGGAAAGCATGGGATAAAGGATATTGCTAGTAATAGTTTTGATTTATTATCTAGTGATTTTAAGAAATTAATTAAAAAATAGTTATAGTTTTGTTTAGGAGGAAGATTATGAGTAATAATAATAATGATAGAAAATTTTATAATGTTTATCTTAATAATAATGTTTGTTGTGGAAAAATGGATTCATATATGGCACGTGGTGTTACTGATAATTTATTTAGATATATTATTGGGGATAATGTAAAGAAGGGAAGTATAAGAGACAGAAAAATTAGTTGTCTTGGTTGGTGGAAAGGCCATAGAGCTATAATTGGACCTGAAGATTATTGTGATGATGCAATGATAATTGCAGAGCTTATTGATGGAAAGTTTTATGATTTAATAACTGGAGAAAGGTTTTATTATAATAAGGATAATAAAGTTCTTAAGCGTTTGAATTTTAGTAAGTATGGTGCTATTTCAAAGGAAACAGTTGTGGTTGAGCTTAAGAAGTATGATAGTGATAGTTTTATTAGATATAGGGATGCTGTAGAACAGGTTAAGGTTGCAACTTTTAATAATTATCAAAAACATATTGCAGAGCTTAAGGAGGAACAAAGAAAAAGAGATAGTATTAAAAATGTTGTTGATAATGAGTTTGATTCTTTTATAGATAGTGTTAAGAGAAGAACTAGGAAGTAATTGTTGTTTTGTTTAGGAGGATTTATGGGTGCTAGTAAAGAGAGAAAGTTTTATGTTTTGTCTATGAATACTAATGTTTGTAGAAGGAATAGTGATGATGCAGTTTTTAAGGATGTGATTGTTAATTCTAAGAGAAAGAGGGAGCTTAATGAACTTTATAGACAAAACAGAATAAGTAGTGTTAATCCTAGTGATTATTGTAATGATGCAGATGTTATTGGAGAATTAATTGATGGACAAATGTATGATGTAATAACTGGAGAGAAGCTTTATTATAATAAGTCTAAGGCTATTAAAAAGTTTTTGAGTTTTTATTCTTATGTACCTATTTCTATTGATAAAGTAGTAAAAGAGCTTAGAAAATATGATGATGAGAGTAAGAATAGATATAGAGATTGTTTAAATAAAGTTAAGGAAAAATGTGTTTTTAACTATAATGAAGAGCAAAGGAATAGACAATTAAAAAGAAAAGCAATGCAGGCTATGATTGATAGTGCTCCTAAGGATGGTGGAAGAAAGTTTTTTAATGTTTCTCTTAATAATAATGTTTGTAGAGAGGAAGGTTGGTATGCACCAAATAAGAACAATGTTTTTACTAAAGTTATATATTATCCTGAATTAAGAGAGAGGCATGAAAAAAGAAATATAGAAACTTATGGAAAATGGAGAGGCAGTAGAATGGAAATAGATGATTCTCTTTGTTGTGGTAATGCAATGATAATTGCAGAGCTTATTGATGATGAAGTTTATGATGTAATAACTGGGGAAAGACTTTATTTGAATAGAAATGGAGAGGGTAGTAAAAACTTGAGTTTTTATGAGTATGCTCCTATTACTAGAGAGACTGTTGTACGTGAACTTCAAAAGTATGATAGTGATAGTTTTACTAGATATAAAGAATGTATGGAAAAGGTTAAAAGGGCTACTTATATTGCTTTTCAAGAGTATTTAGAAGAATATGATAAAGATAAAAAAAGAGATTTAGAAAATCAAAGAATAAAGAATATTGCTAATAATGGTTTTGATTCGTTTATGGATAGTATTAGGAAAAGGACTAGAAAATAGTTGTTGTTTTATTTAGGAGGAAGATTATGAGTGATAAAAAAGAGAGAAAGTTTTATAATTTGCATTTAAATAATAACGTATGTGGGGAAGATGCTTATAGCGGTTATTATTCGAATTTTTTTGATTATGTTCATGATAGTTATGATAATTATGATAATCAATTCATGCATGGACAAGTTAGTTGTGGCAAGAGAGCTTTGATAATTGCGGAGTTAGTTGATGGAAAGATGATTGATATTATAACTGAAGATGTTCTTTTGTTAAATAAAGATAATATTCCAACTCAATGCCTTACTTATAGTGCTTATGAGTTGATGTCTAAAGAAGCTGTTGTTTCAGAATTGGAAAAGCATAGTTCTAATAGTATAAAAAGATATAAAGAGTCGATGCAAAAGGTTAAGGATGCTACTGTTGAAAATTATAAAAACCATCTATATTTAATTCAGAGACAAAAGATGTATGAAGAAGAAAAACAAAGAATAGAAGATATTGCTAATAATGGCTTTGATTCATTTATGAATAATTTTAAGAGAAGAACTAAGAAATAGTTATGGTTAAGTTTATAAATGATGATTTTTTGGGATTACTTTATGGTAATAGGATAATACAAGATGATAATTTTAATTCTTATTCTTTAGTGTCTGTTTTGGATGATAGTGTTTATAAGATTTATACTGATAGTGATTATAAGTATAAGTTAAATCTTGAGGTTGTTAAGAAAGAATTTATATTGTCTGAGCTTAAAGATATTGAAGAGTTGGTTTTACCTGATTCTTTGCTTTCTTATAATGATTCTATTGTTGGATTTAAAATGCCTTATATAAAAGGGAATACTTTAGATAATGTTGATGATAGTTTGCCTTGTTTTTTGAAGCTTGTTGATGTTATTGATAGTTTTTCTAGTTTGTCTTTTCCTTTTTGTATTGGAGATTTGCATGAAAAGAATGTGATTGTTGATGATTTTGGTGATATTCATATTATTGATTGTGATAGTTTTGTGATAGGTAATAGAGAGATATATGAAGATGATGGCAGAATGTGTAATGGAAAGTATGTTGAGTATGGGGTTGTTTTTGGTGGAGTAAATGATTTTAAGGAACATTCTATAAATACTGATTATTATTGTTTGTTTATGATGTTGGTTAGTAAAATAGTGGAGAAGCATGGGATAAGTTTTGATAATTATTTGTTTCATGGTTATAGATGTAATGATTGGTATTTTAATTCTTTAATGGATAGAGCTTCATCTAATATAAATAGTTTTGTTCTTAGTAAAGATGATGTTTTATATATGTTTGATAATATGAATAGATTTTCTTTTTATATTAGTGATAATGTTAGTGATGAAGAGTTTAATAGTGTTATTAAGAGGGTTAGAGATAATAGATAGTTTTTCTTTTATGTAAAAATTGTACACTTTTTTAATATTTTATTTGACAAGGTATATTTCTTTATAGTAGAATTGAAGTAGAGAAAAGGAGAGATAGTATGGAAATATTACAAATGTTACAAAGTGTTGATTTAATACAGTTTTTGGTTAATGCTGCTGGTGATGCCGAAGGTTTTTGTGAAGCAACAAAAGATATATGGAAACTAGTAGGTCAAGTTATAAGGATAATATTGATAGTTATACCTGTTATTTTAGTTTTGCTTGGAACATTTGATTTAGGTAAAGCTGTAATGGCTGGTGATGATAAGGAAATAAAGGAAGCTCAAAAGATGTTTGTTAAAAGACTTATTTATGGAGTTGTAATATTCTTTATTCCATATATTATAGCTGGTGTATTTAGTTTATTTAATGGTCTTTCTAGCAAAGAAGCACAACAACAAGGCAAAACAAATGCTACTGATTCTAGTACTTGTTGGAGATGTGCAATCAAACCTAATAGTTGTAAATGACTGAATAAAATTCAATGGAAAAAGTAAATAGATATTGTTATTTGCTTTTTTTTTTGTTATAATTTAAATTGAGTGATTATGATAATAAAGAAGTGATGGTGATTTTATGTTAATTAAAAATATGGTGCCTCTTATGGCTTTTAAGTTTAGTGATGATTGTGGTTTATTAGGGGATGAATTTATAAAGCTAATGAATGAAGCGTGGACTATTATTTTGGTTGTTATTCCTGTTTTGCTTGTTGTACTTATTATTCTTGATTTTGTTAAGGCTGTTGCTGCTAGTGATGACAAGCAAATGAAGAGTGCTGTTTCTAATGCAATAAAGAGAATTGCAATTGGTGTTGCTATATTCTTTTTGCCTTTGTTAGTTGATTTTATTCTTAAACTTGCTGGAATTGCTTCTGGTACTTGTGGTGTAGGTTAGGAGTGATATTATGGGTTTGATTAATTTATTAGGAATAATAAACGAAGGATTATATAATTTAGTTTCTTCTTTATATACTTTTTTGGGAACTTTATATAATTTTCTTGTTGGTTTATCAAATATTGAGTTTTTAAAAGAAACTTATCTTAATGATTTTACAACTACTGTTTATGTTTTGGCGGGAATTTTTATGTTATTTAGGGTTGCTGTTAGTTTTCTTAGTGCTCTTGTTGACCCTGATAAGCTTAGTGATAAGAATGAAAGTCCTAGTAAGCTTTTAACAAGGATGATTATTGTTATTGTTTTAATGATTGCATTAGTACCTAATTCTTACGTTTATGATTATTTAAACAGGTTACAGAATGCTATTATTAATCCTAATGATGGTTTAATTGTTAATTTGTTTAGTAAAGCTAAGAAAAAGGCTGAGAAGGATGCTGAAAAAGAAGGAAGGACTCTTAATAATGATGGTCTTCAGTTTTCTAGAAATTTACTTGGTACAATGACGAATTGTGATGATGAAGATAGTAATTCGGATGGTGTTGGTACTACATATAATACTGATGATAGTGATTTTATGTTTACTGGTAGTAGTGGATTTGTTACTTCTTCTGGATTGACAACGGTTGCATCTGTTGCTGAAAATAATAATGCTGGTGGTATGGCTGGTACGATTGGTGGAAATTCTACTGTTGATGAAGTTGTAAAAGCGGGTAAGAATTCTAAAAAAATTGATACATCTACTTGTGAAGGAATTAGGACTGCTTTGCTTGATAATACTTATAGAGATGATGTTACTGATGCATTAGATGATAAGTTTAGTATTAGCTGGCTTATTGCTATTCTTGTAGGTATTGCAGTTATTGTATATTTGCTTGTTTTATGTATTGAAGTAGTTGTTCGTGGATTGAAATTAGTATTTTTACAAATGGTGGCTCCTATTGCCATAATTAGTTATGTGTCACCAAAGGATAAAATTCTTCCAGAATGGGCTAAGATGTATGTTTCTACGTATATAGATATATTTATAAAACTTATTGCAATTCAAATTGGTGCTTTATTCTTATTAGGTTTTCAGTTTTCTGAGAAACCAATTGAAAATTTATTTGTGATACTTGGTATTTTAGTATTTATGAAACTTATTCCAACAATGATTAGTAAGATATTTGGTATTGATCTTGCATCTGGAACATTTAAGGATTCAATGAATATGTTGAAGACTGCTGCCGGTGTTGGTGCTCTTGGAGCAGGAAGTATGATTGCTCGTGGTGTTTCTAGAGCTGCTAACTTAGATTGGAAAGGTAATGGTACTAAGAAAGATATGTTTAAAAATGCTGCAAAGAATACTGCTAAGAGTCTTGGAGCAGGTGTAATGGGTGCTACTGCTGGTATTAAAGCTGGTGCTAAAGGTGAGAAGCTTAGTACAGGTTTCTTTAAGGATCAAGCAAAGGCTGGTATTGATAAAAGAAATAAAGAAATTGCAAGTGATGCTGAATATGGAAAGTATCTTGAAAAAATAAATGGTGAAAATAAACAAATAAAGGAAGAAAACAAAAAAATTGAAGAAGCAAACAAGAAGAATGGAACTCAAATACCACTTAAGGATTATAAAAGTCCTATGTCTAAGGGGCAATGGAAAAGAAAGGCTAAGTTTGAAGAAAGACTTCGTTCTTATTTAGGGGTTCCTGGTGAAAAGGAAAAGCTTGAGGTTGAAAAGAAAGTTCTTGAAAATGAGAAAAATGCTAGAGAAAAGGAACTTAATGCATTTAAGAAAGCAGAATCTTCTTTTAGTACTGTTCTTGATATTGGTGCTGATAAGATTAAAGAAGGTGAGACTACTTCTAAAGAGGCTAAGTTATCTAGACAGTATACACAAATGTCATCGAATCTTGATAATATGACTGTGGAGGCTTTTTCTAAACTTAGTGATGTTGATAAGACTGCTTATTTACAGGCTGCTGGATGTTATGATAAAGTTAAAGAAGATCTTCAAGCTAAAATTAAAAATGATCAAATAAGAATGGTTGATGGAAAAATAGAAGGTGCTACAGAGCATGAGATTAGTCTACTTACTAATGTAAATGGTACGCTTGAAGTTAATAATGAGGCTATTGGTAAGCTCAATTATGAAACTATGGGAGTTGGTTTTGCTGAGCTTCAAAATTTAATGAAGGATACTGCAATAAAACAAAAGAAAAAAGGTGATATGGATCACTTGATTAGAGAAGTATTAAAAGGGACAACTGCTGATGGAAAATGTGAAGGTGCAATAAAAACTAACTTTAATGTTTTACTTAATGAATTGCAACAAGGAATAAACAGTATTTATAATGATCAGTTTGATGTTAATTTGCCTGAAGATGCAAGGGAAGCTGCTAGAGTTAATGCTCAGAATTTAGAAGCTAAATATAATAAGCTTATTGAGATAAGAAATAGGGGTAATGGAGATGATGATGCTTGGAATACAATGAGTGAAGCTGACAGAGAAAAATATATTGCTGAAACTCGTGATGTATTGAAAGGATTGTTTAAGAGTGGTCTTAAAGGACAAATTGGAGAACAAAATATTGGTATTACTACTGTTAATGAAGAAATCAGAAGTGTTGATGAGCAAATTACTGCTGTTGATAATAGACGTAGTGTTGTTAATGGTGGAGATAAGAAATAGAAAGAGGAGTGTGATATTTAGTGAAATATAATTATTTGATTCCTGCGAATAGTAAAAAGCAGAGTTTAATGTTTGGATTTATGACTCCTATTGATCTTACTATTGCTATTATTGGTGCTTGTGTTACGTTTATTCTACTTATGATTTTTCAACCTAAGACGCTTGGACTTGGAATACTGGTTGTGATTCCTGCTCTTGTAGCTTCGTTTCTGGTATTTCCAATTCCTAATTATCATAATGTTAGGATTTTAATAAAAGAGATTTATTTGTTCTATTTTGTTAATAGAAGAAAATATATATGGAGAGGTTGGTGTTATAAGTATGAACAATCAGATGAATAATGGACAAGTTAATAGGGGAAATATTAGGAGTGCTACTTATTCTAATCCTAATGCTGGTCTTAAGAAGATGCCTAAGGCTGCTCGTGAGAATCCAAAGTATACTGAGAACTGGTTGAATCTTAAAGCTATTAATAATGGAATTATGTATAATAATAGGAATGAAATGGTAACTGGAGTAAAGATACAACCTAAGAATATATTTATTCTTGATTCTAGTGCTATGGATAATACTTTGATTGGTCTTATGAATTTTTACAATACATTGGATTTTGAGTTTTGGCTTGTTGTTGCTGATCGTCCTGTTGATATAGCTATGTATCAGGCAGAGTTACAACTTTTGTTTCAACAAACTACTGATCAAAGGATTCGTAAACTTATTGCTCAAGATATAGATAAGGGTGATTTCTTTAAGAATAATAATGTTGTTGATACTGAGTATTTTATATTGTTCAAAGAAAGAAATATGGAAATGTTACAGAAAAAAGTACGTAATATGATTACTGGTCTTGCTGGTGCTGGTCTTGTTGCTAGTCAAACTAGTAATGATGATCTTAGGATGATTATAGATAATTTTCTTAATGGTGGAAGAAGTTATCAGTCGGGAGGTGTAATGCCAAAATGAGTTTGTTTAAGAGTGAGGTTGCTCCGAAAGGGCTTGATTTTACCTCAAATGATATGATTACTATTAGTGATAAGTATATGACTATTCTTACTGTTGTTTCTTATCCTAGAAATGTTGGTGTTGGATTTTTGTCTAATATTACTAATATGGCTGGTGTTAAGATAGTTATTAAGCATATTCCTGTTCCTTTTTCTACTCTTGCTAAGATGCTTAATAAAGAGCTTGCTTCGATGAAGGCTAGATATAATGATGAAAAGGATGTTACTATTCAAGAAAGAATAAGACAGGATTATGATACGATTGAGACTTTTATTCAACAGCTTGCTGCAGCTCAGGCTAAGACTTTTGATTTTCAAATGCATTTGGTTTTGACTGCTAATACAAAGGAAGAGATGGAGCTTAGAAAGGTTCAAACTAAAAATTATATGGATGCTATGGGTCTTAGGGCTGTTCCTCTTAGGTTTGAACAAGAAAAGGTTTTAAAGTCAATTATTCCTACTTTTCCTAAACAAGATATTGAGGAAAGAATTGGTACGATTATGCCTAGTCCTACTATGGCAGGGATGTATCCGTTTATTTTTGATAGCATAAAGGATCCTGGTAGATCAGTGCTTCTTGGTACGGATTTTTCAGGGGGAGTTATTTTATTTAATCAGTTTTTGTATCAAATAAGAAAAGAGCATAATAGAAATAATGCTAATATGATAATTCTTGGTACTTCTGGTAGTGGTAAGAGTACGGCTGCTAAATTGCTTCTTCGTGGTGCTATTAGAAATGGTTGTAAGATTGTAGCGATTGATCCGGAAAATGAACTTTATGAAATGGTTACTTCTTTAGGAGGGGACTCAATTGACCTTGGTAAGGGTGGAGAGTATGGTCTTATTAATCCACTTGAGGTTTTAATTGAAGCTGATGATGATGAAATTAAACAAGGTCTTGGTTATACTGTTCTTACGAAGACTTTACAGTTTTTGAAGGCTTTTATGAAGTATTATGATCCTTCGATTGAAGAGGATGTTCTTAATGTCTTTATTGAGTTAGTACAAGAAACTTATCGTAGATTTGGAATTGATTTTAATACTGATTTTTCTGCTTTTAGTCATGAACAATATCCTACTTTTGATGATGTTTATGTTACTATACAAGGAAAGCTTAGATCTATTACTGATATGACTCATGAAAGGGATATTTTAGAGAGACTTGAGCTTAAGATAAGACCTCTTACTAATGAACTTAGATTTTATTTTAATGGTAAGACAACGATTAGTCCTAAGAGTAATTTTATAGTGTTTAATATAAAAGAGCTTATGAATGCTGATGTTAATATAAGAAATGCTTTGTTCTTTAATGTTCTTAAGTATGCATGGAGTTTGTGTTTGGATTCTTCAATTAATACAGTTATGATGGTTGATGAAGCGCATGTACTTCTCTCTGGTGGGAATGTTTTAGGGGCTGATTTCTTGGCTCAGATTCAAAGAAGGTCTCGTAAGTATAATACTGGTAATATAATTATTACGCAACAACCTAGTGATTTTACGCCTCAGACTGTTATTACTCAAGGTAAAGCTATATTTGATAATGCTTCTTATTACTTGGTTATGGGTCTTAAGAAACAAGCTGTTGAAGATTTGTCTTTGCTTATTGATTTGAATGATAATGAAAAAGAGAGTATAAAGGGTTATTCTCAAGGAGAGGCACTTTTTGTATGTGGTTCTAGGAGAATGAGGATTACAGTTATACTTACTCAAGAAGAATTGGATTCCTTTGGAAGTGGAGGAGGATTTTAGGACACTTTTTGGTGTCTTTTTTTTGGATTTTTTATTGCTTTTATTTTTTTGTTTTGCTAAAATTATGTTTGTAGGATAGGTGATTTTAATGTTTAAGAGATTGTTTGATCATAAAGGGTTTACGATTGTTGAGCTTTTGGCAGCGGTTGTTATAACGGCGATTGTGCTTGGGCTTGCTGCGTTTACTATTAGTAGATATGTTTTACAAGGTCATAATACAATTAATAAACAATTGGATAAAAATTTGGTTCTTTCTGCTAAAAGTTATTTTAGTGATAATAAGAGAAAAGTTATGGCTTCTGATAGTAATGTTTTGTGGTATACGATGTTGAAGGCTAATAATTATGTTGCTAATGATTTGGTTGATAGTGATAATAATTCTTGTGGTAAGAGTTATGTTGTTATTGATAAGAGTAGCAGTAATTATAAGTTTACTGGTTGTGTTGTTTGTGATAATGATGGTTATAATAATACAACTGGTAGTAATGTTTGTACTGAGAATTTTAAGGATTATTTGGATTGTTATTGGGAGTCTAATGATAAGGTTACTCTTGGTGTAAAGAATACTAATACTTTTACTAATACTCTTAAGTGTGTTGGTAAGGGAATAAGTTATGCTGGTGATTATACTAAGGTTGAAGATAAAATGTTTTTTGCTGAGCATGGTATTGTTTCTATAGAAAGTAGTAATTTGGATACTAGTAAGAGTAAGAATGAACTAACTGTTAAGGTAAGGTATACTGTTAAAGCGGGTACTAGTGGTGTTGATTCTGATGAGCTTAAGTTTAATGGTGGTTCGATTGCGGTTAAGAAGGCAGAACTTCTTAATGATGAGGTTGTTTTTGATGGAATTTCAATTGATAGTTCTGGTCCTACTTGTACTCTTAGTGGTGCTTATAGTGATAGTGCTTTAACTAATGAGGTTAGTTTGATTAAAGGTGGAGGGAGTGTTTATTATAAGTTAACTTGTAAGGATAAAGATTTGGCTAGTAATTCTAAGATTGTTAGTTCAGGATTTATTTCTAGTAATTTAATTAGTAAGATTGAAGTTGTTACTCCAGAAAATGAACAGGTTAAGGGTAATGATATTTCTGCTGTTGTAAAAGTTACGGTTGGTAATACTGATGGTACTCTTAAGTTTGCTTATGGTGCTGATCAAATTTATGATAAGTATGAAAATGGTAATGCTCTTGTTAATAGTTCTAGTGATAGTGGTTCTAGTAGTTTAACAATAGATAGTACTGGTCCAGTTTGTACTTTTGCTGGTCCTAGTAGTGATAAGTATAATGTTTATTCTAAGACTAGTATGGATGTTAATGATGATGATTTTGTATTTTATACTCTTACTTGTGTTGATTCTAATGACATAAATAAAGGATCTTTTAAAACTTCAAATATAAAGAATAATGGATTTGGTAGAATTGTTTTTGATGATATTTCGAGAGTTACTGGTAGTGCTAACGGGTATAAGTATGTAATAATGGCTTATCCAGGAACTAGTATGGGAAGTGCTAATTTAACTTTTGATGCTAGGACTGTTACTGATAGTGTTGGTAATGCTGGCAGTAAGACGCTTACTAGTGGTTCGGTGTTGCTTTCTGATAGGACAAAGACTCCAAGTTGTAGTATTTCTACTTCTTATGCAAGTGATTATTATTCTGCTAATCTTACTGGTACTTTAAGTGATACTAATGGTCTTAGTGGTTATGCATGGAGTGCTAGTTATGCTAGTCCTAGTAGTTATACTTCTACTAGTGGTGCTTATAGGAGTGTTAGCAATACTGTTACAGAGAATGGATATTACTGGTTGCATGTTAAGAATATTTATGGTTATACCGATTCTTGTGTTACTTATGTTAATCAGATTAAGGAAAGGGATACTACTCCTCCAAGTTGTACAATTTCAATGACTAAAACTTATTATGATGGTACTTATGAAAAATGGGTTAAAAATGCATCTTACACTAATAATGCTTGGACACAAGGTGATGTTTCGCTTGACTTTTCTTGTACTGATAATAATGGTGTAGCTAGTCAAACTATGTATGATGGTAGTAATTATCTTGGATCAACTTCTGCTACACTTACAACTTCAGGTATTCATACTGTTTCGTTTAAGGCCACTGATGCTGATGGTAATAGTTATACTGGTACAAAAACAATAAAGATTGATAAGACGCCTCCAGTTCTTACTTGGTATAAAGATTGGGAAGTTTGTAATGGTACAACGATTAGATATCAATGTACTGATAGTCTTAGTGGTATATCTACTGTTTCTTCGATAAAGGTAAATACTGTGAAAGGGCTTGGGACAATTATTTATGATTCTAATAATAAATTTCTTGGTGCTAAGCTTACGTTTAAAACGACTGGTCCAAAGGATTTGTCGGCTTCATGTAATAATGGAGCAAATGATGTTACTTATAGTACTACTGGTCTTGATGTAGTTGATTGTTATACTAAAGAGACTTGTACTAGGAGTTATACTGCTCCTACTTACGGATGGCAATATTCTCGTTCTGGTGGTTCCCAAGGTACTGTAAAGAAAAGTACGTCTGGTGAGTGGTGTGCGTCTCATGGTTATTCTGCAACGTATGCTGGATGTTCTGGAGTTTCTTGTACTTCTTCTAGAGTTGGTGATACCTGTAGGACTTCTAGTGGTGGTAAAAATGATGGTGGTACTAGGGTTAGTTGTACTATAAATGAATGCAATGAACTTACTTCTGGTTATTATACTTCTTGGAATTGTTCTAGTTCTTATAATGTTAAGAGTTGTACTGAGAGTAATGGTAATACTACTAAAGTAACTTGTACGGCTAATTAAAAAAGGTATTTTTGATACCTTTTTTCTTTTGTTGTTTATTTACTTATTAAATTATAAGTGATATAATTGAATTGTAGTCTTTAGAATATTTAGAAGAGGGTGTTTAATTAATGAAATTAAAGTTTAAAGCAACTGCTCAAGATTGGTTAATTTTTGGTTTATTTGCAGTTTTATTGCTTTTTTTAGTGGCTCTTGTAGTTGCTAATATGTCAAGTATTGGTCGTGGAGAAGGATTAACTCTTAATATTTTTGATGCTTTTGTTCATCATTTTGGTGTTCTTATGATGTTTTATATATTTGCTTTGATTTTTCTTGGTTTTTCGGTTAAATCTTATTTCTTTGAAAGGGAAAAAGGTTTTGGTCTTTTTACTGGAGAAAAAGAAAATAAGGGTGGTTATTCAAGATGGGCTAAAGAAAAGGAAATTAAGCAGGATTTGAAGCCTCTTAATGTACAAGATCCAGTTTATAATGCTGCTGGTTTTCCTCTTATAAATGATGGAAAAACAATGTATGTTGATGATGGTGAGTCACATAACTTGGTTATTGGTTCGACTGGTACTGGTAAAACACAATGTATTATTCATCCTTTGGTAAAGATTCTTGCTAAGCGTGGGGAATCAATGATTGTTACCGATCCTAAGGGAGAAATTTATAGAGAAAGTGCTGGTTTATTAAAGCAAAGGGGTTATAAAATTGTCATTCTTAATTTCCGTGAACCTCAAAGGGGTAATACTTGGAATCCTCTAGCTTTACCTTATTCTTATTATAAGAATGGTAATACTGATAAGGCAATGGAACTTTTGGATGACGTTGCTGCGAATATTTTGTATGAAGAGGGAGGGAGTAAGGATCCTTTTTGGGAAAAAACTTCTGCGGATTTCTTTACTGGTCTTGCTTTAGGATTGTTTAAGGATGGTAAGCCTGAGGAGGTAAATATTAATAGTATTTCTTTGATGGCTACTTTGGGTGAAGAAAAGTTTGCAGGAAGAAGTACTTATATTAAAGAATATTTTAATGATATGTCTCCTGATTCTTCGGCTTATACTTCTGCTTCTGGTACTGTTTTTGCGCCAGAGGAAACAAAGGGTAGTATTTTGTCTACTTTTAAACAAAAGATAAAGATTTTTGCGTCTCGTGAGAATTTATCGGAAATGTTAGCTAGTAGTGATTTTGATATGTCTATGATTGGTAAACAAAAGACTGCTGTGTTTATGATTATTCAAGATGAAAAGAAGACTTATCATGCTCTTGCTACAATATTTATTAAGCAATGTTATGAGTCTTTGATTGATGTAGCACAGAATTCTCCGAAAGGTGAACTTCCTGTAAGAACTAATTTTATTCTTGATGAGTTTCAAAATATGCCTCCTTTAAAGGATATAACTACAATGGTAGCGGCTGCTCGTTCTAGAAGAATTAGACTTACAATGATTATTCAAAACTTTGCTGGTTTGGATGCTACTTATTCAAAAGAGGTTGCTCAGACTATACGTAGTAACTGTAATAATTTGCTTTATTTGCTTACGACTGAGCTTGCAGCTTTGAAAGAAATAAGTGAACTTTGTGGTGAGGTTAAAGTAAAGGTAGGAAAGGGTGATAAGGAGCATGAGGAAACGAGACCTCTTATTACTGTTTCTGATTTACAAAAAATGAAGAAGTTTGAAGCTATTATTATTAGAGTTAGACAAAATCCTTTTAGGACTAGATTAAAACCTAATTTTGAGATTGATTGGAATTTGCCTAAGATGGAAGCTGATCAGTTTGTTCAAAGGGAAAGAAAAGAAGTTAAAAAGTTTAATATAAAGGAATTTGTTAAAAGTCATAGGGAAGATAAGTTAGATGATATGATGAATAACAAGATGTCTGGTTCGATGGGGTCTAATCCATTTGCTCCAGGGGCATTTGGTGGTGCTAATCCGTTTGGAGGAGTTAATCCTTTTAGTAATGAAGTACCTGCACCTAAGAGTAGTAGTTTTAGTGATGGTTCTTCTGATAAGTTTAATATTGATGAACTTGTTAAGAAGATAGATCAAAAGATTGCAGAGCTTGAGGAAGAGGAAAAGAGGGAACAGGAAGAGTTAAAGAAAAAGGAACAAAATAAGGATGTTGTTTCTGATGATAGTGTTATTAGTGATAATGTCTCTGGTGTTTCTTTGAATAATGGTGTTAATTTATCTAATGATTCTGCTTTTAATGAAACTATTAATTCTGGGATTTCTCTTAGTGGAACACAACCTGTTTCTGGTGTTTCTGATATTGGTAAGAAAACTATTACGGATGATCAATTTTTTGATGATTTCTTTGATGATTAATGTATTTTATGTTTTATATAAAAATAGACAGACTAATTGTTTTGTCTATTTTTTGTTTGTTTTGTTATATTTTCATTTGGTGATATTTTACTTTTATTAAA
This sequence comes from uncultured Bacilli bacterium, assembly GCA_934096805.1. Lineage (GTDB taxonomy): Bacteria > Bacillota_I > Bacilli_A > RF39 > UBA660 > JAEDJI01. The sequence goes on from CAKOMW010000001.1 coordinate 526,396, forward strand.
GAAATGTCTAGTTCAAATTTTATCGATGTTCTTTTTTAACTTTTTATAAACATTTTCATATAATGTATTATGGGGGTATTTTATGTATAAGAATATAACTACTGATGAGCTTAAAGGACTTATTGGTAGGGTTAATATTATTGATATTAGGGATAATTATTTGTATAAGAATGGTAGTGTTCCTACTAGTAAGAATGTTCCAATTAACTTTTTGTTGTTTAATCCTAGTGATTATTTGAAAAAAGGCAGTGTTTATTATTTGTATTGTACACAAGGGATGCAAAGTGTAAAGGCGTGTCAACAACTTACTTCTATGGGGTATGATGTAGTTAATGTTCTTGGGGGTTATAATAGTTATAAGAATTAAATTTTATGTTTAATTCTTTTTTTATTTGGAAAAAATATTGAAAGGTAATGACTTTTTGTTGAAAAATTGGTACAATTGTTTTTAGGAAGGATAATGTTTATGACTGAAATATTAAATTTATTACAATTATTAGTTGATTATGTGGCTGGTATTGGACTTATCGGAGGTTTTTTAGTTATTGTTCTAGAGTCTATTATTCCTATTATTCCGCTTTCTGTTTTTATTGGAATTAATGTGTATAATTTTGGGATGATATGGGGTTTTGTTTTGTCTTATACTGCTACGATAATAGGATGCTTACTTTCTTATTGTTTGTTTAAGTTTTTGATTAGGGATAGATTTAAGTTTTTGAAGAGAGATGATGTTTCTTATTATGTTAATAAGTTTAATAATATTAAGTTGTCTACTTTGGTTCTTATTATTGCTATTCCATTTACTCCGGCTTTTGCTGTTAATATTGCTGCTGGTCTTTCGCATATAGATTTTAAGAAGTATTTACTTGCTTTGTTTATTGGTAAACTTTCGACGATATATTTTTGGGGTTATGTTGGTACAAGTCTTATTGATAGTATAAAGAATCCTCTTATTCTTATTGAGATTGGAGTAATACTTGTTTTGTCTTATTTGATTTGTAAGATTGTTCAGAAGATTTTTCATTTGGAGGTGTAATTATGGAATATGTTATTATTGGGTTATTGGTTGTGGTGGTTATACTTAGTACGATTTCTTTATTTAGGAATAAAAATGATATTGTTTTAATTGATAAGTTGTCTACTTTGGAGCTTAGTATTAATAAAGAGATGAGTGATTTGAAGAGTAGTTTAAATAAAGATTTTAATGAGCTTAGTGATAAGCAAGAAAGAAGGCTTATTGCTATTAATGATAGAGTTAGTGAAAGAATTGATCAGAATTTTGAAAGGACTAATAAGACTTTTAATTCTCTTCTTGAAAGGCTTGCTAAGATAGATGAGGCTCAGAAGAAGATTGATGTTTTGTCTTCTGATATTGTGTCTTTACAAGGTATTCTTACTGATAAGAAAACACGTGGTATTTTCGGAGAGGTTAATTTGAAGCATATTTTGTCTTCGGTTTTTGGTGAGAGAAATGATAATATTTATAGGCTTCAATATACAATGCCTAATGGTTATATAGCGGATAGTATTTTATTTGCACCGGAGCCTCTTGGGACTATTGCTATTGATTCTAAGTTTCCTTTGGAGAATTATAGGATGATGGTTGATAAGAATGTTTCTAAAGAGGAGAGGGCTAGGTATGAAAAGCTTTTTAAGGCGGATGTAAAAAAACATATTGATGCGATTAGTAGTAAGTATATTATTAATGGATATACGAGTGATCAGGCTATTATGTTTTTGCCGGCTGAGGCTATTTTTGCAGAGATTAATGCCTATCATCCTGATGTGATTGATTATGCTTATAAGAAGAGGGTGTGGATTGCTTCTCCGACTACTTTGATTTCTACGCTTACGGTTATTGAAATGATTATAAAGAATATTGAAAGAGATAAGTATACTTCAGTTATTCATGAGGAACTTAATAAGCTTGGTATTGAGTTTAATAGATATAAAGAAAGATGGGATAAGCTTTCTCGTAGTATTGAGACTGTTAGTAGAGATGTTAGTGATATTCATACTACTACTGATAAGATTACTAAGAGGTTTAATTCTATTAGTAGGGTTGAGATTGATTATGATGAAAAAATAGAATAGTTTTGTTTAATTATTCTTTTTTTGTTTGTTGTTTTGGGTATTTGCCTTTTGTAAGTATTTTATAAAAAAAAGAAGATTATTTTTTCTTCTTTAGTATTTTTTCAATAACATCTTTATCACAGTATTTTTTATATTTATTTTTAATGGCCATGTAGTTATCTATACCTTTTCCTAAGATTAGAACTATGTCTTGTTCTTTGGCTTCTTCGATTGCATGTTTTATTGCTTTTTTTCTATTTATGATGATTTGATAGTTTTCTTTTTCTATTTCTTTTGTCATGTCGTTTATGATGTCTGTTACTTTTTCGTATCTGGGGTCATCGGTTGTAAATATTACATAGTCTGATTTTTGGGTTACTATTTTTCCGATTGTTGGTCTTTTTTCTTTTTCTCTTCCTCCAGCGCACCCAACAACAGTAATTATTCTTTTCTTTTTTATTTTGTTGGCATAGTTTAGGATGTTTTCAGTGGCATTTATGGTGTGGGCATAGTCTAGGATGATGGTTTTGTTATTTTTTCTTTTAATGTTCATTCTTCCAGGTATTTCTTTTATGTTATAGATGTTGTTTATTATGTTATTTAAATTATAATTGTATGTTTTTAGTAGGACAATGGCTGCGGTTAAATTATAAGTGTTATATATTCCTAGTAGTGGGCTTATTATTTTGTATTTTTTTTCTTTATGTACTAAGGTGAATTTTGTGTGATTATCGTATTCTTTGATGTTGGTTATTTGAAAGTCTGCTTCTTTTTTGGTTCCATAGGTTATATAGTTTGGTACTTTTTTTAAGAAATGAGTGCTGTTTTTATCGTCAATATTTATTATGGCTATGGCGTCTTTTTTTAGTTTTTCGATGATTTTTAGTTTTGAGTTTAGATAGTTTTCAAATGTTTTGTGAGTGTTTAAGTGATCTTTTGTGATGTTTGTTAGAATGATCCTGTCAAATAAAAGGCCTTCACATCTGTTGTGAAAAAGAGCTTCTGATGATATTTCTATTACAAGGTTTTCTATTTGTTTTTGGTTTAAAATTTTAGCGTATTTTAAAACTTCTTTTATTTCTGGTGTAGTGTTTTTAGTGTTTATTTGATTATTTTTGTATATAAAGCCGTTTGTTCCTATGTAGGCACACGGTGTTTTTTGTTCTAGAAGGTCTTTGATGATTAGGGCGGTTGTTGTTTTTCCATCTGTTCCTGTTATGCCAATTAGGTTTATTTTTTCTAAGGGGTTGTCGTAGTAGTCATTGTATATTTGATACATTGTTTGATTAGTGTCTTCTACTTTAATGATTGGTACTTTTTTGTTTGTGATATTTTGATCAGTGATTATTAGTTTTGCTCCCTTTTTTATGGCATCGTCTATGTATTTGTGTCTGTCTTCTTGTTCATCATGGGTACAGATAAATATGTCATTTTTCTTTATGTATTTGGAATTGTTTTTTATGTTCATTACATCATGTGCATACTATTTTGATATTTGAAATAGTCATCGCTTGGATTGTTTTGTATTTTTGTTTCTAGTTGTTTGATGTTATTTTCTAAATTTTGAACTTTTTGTTCTAGAGTTTGTATTCTTTGTTCTAGAAAGTTGTTGTCTTGGAATGGCATCATGTTTTGATAAGGGCCATTTGGAACGTTTGAAAAATTAAATGGCATTTGATTCATAATATTCCTCCTTTACATTTATTTTATGCAAGTTATTTATTTTATGATAATCGTGTAGTATAATGTTTGTTATGGAGTTGATATGATGCGTATTAGAAATGTTAAAAATAAAGAGGATATTCTTAATAATAATTCTTGTGTTGTTTTAGATCCTTGTTCTTTTAAGGGAAAATGGAGTAGTTGTTTTGGTAATTCTAATCCAATTCATTTAGAGATTGGGCCGGGTAAGTGTGGTTTTATTCGTGAGATGGCTCTTAGAAATCCGGATATTAATTTTATTGGGGTTGAAAGAATTGACTCGGTTTTAGCGATTGGAGTACGTGAGCTTGATAATATTCCTAATCTTAGACTTATTAATTATGATGCAAATAAGATTGATGAGATATTTTCTAATGAAATTTCTTTGCTTTATCTTAATTTTTCAGATCCTTGGCCTAAAACAAGGCATGCTAAAAGGAGGCTTACTAGTAGTATTTTTTTAGAAAAGTATGATAAGATTTTTGTGGATAAAAAAAAGATTATACAAAAAACTGATAATGAGGGTTTGTTTGCTTATTCAATAGTTTCTCTTAGTAATTATGGTTATGTGATTGATGAAGTGTGTTTGGATTTGCATAATTGTGTAAAAAATGATAATATAGAAACAGAGTATGAAAAGAAGTTTGCTAGTAAAGGGTGTAAAATTTTTATGTTAAAAGCGACAAAAAACTAGTAATTTCTATTTAATATTTGTTATAATAAATAAGAGGTGTTTATGAAAAAATATGTAATTGTTTCTATAATGCTATTATTGTTTGTATGTGGGTGCACTAATATCAATAATTTGTCTTATGATGAAGTTGTTGATAAGGTTCTTATGAATGATGTTAGTAAGCCTAATACTGCTTTTAAGGGATATAAACTTTATTTACCTAAGGATATGACTTTGCTTAATGATAGTTCTTCTAATAACGTGTTGTATTCTAATAATGATAAGTACTATTTATATGTTGATTTGGTTAGTTATTATAATAAAGTTAACAATGAATATAAGATAAATAATGATAAAGAGATTGTTTATTCTAAAGTACTTAATGGTGATGGAAATAATGGGTATATATTAGTTACTAAGCATAAGAATGAGTATTTTATTGAAGTTATGTATAATTATGCTAAGATTGAGGTTATATCTTCTTCAGTTAATAGTACTATTTCTAAGTCTCTTATTGTTCTTAAAAGTATTGTGTATAACGATAGTGTAGTTAGTGTAATGATAGGGGATAGTATAGATTATAATGAGGAAAAGTTTGAACTTTTAGGTCCTTCGGTTAATACTGATCAGTTTCTAGAGTATGTTTCTGAGTTTGGTACTTACGATGGAGATGATGAGACAGTCGATGAGGATGTTATTGAAATAAAACCAAGTAATTAGAGGTGTTGAAATGAAATTAATTGATAAGATAAAAAAAGCTATTTTAGAGGAAGAAGAACTAGAAGAAGAGGAAATTGTTAAGAAGATTGATATTGAGAAAACTACTAGTTCTAAAGTTAAGGAAGAAGTTGCTCCGGTGAAGGAGGAAAGTGTTTCTCATGATTTTGTTCCTCCTTTGGAAAGTAAAAAACCTATTATTTTTGAGGAAGAGGATTTTAAAACTGATGAGGTTGTTTATGAAAAGCCAGTTGTTAAGGAAGAAAAGAAGAAACCTTTGTATGGAGGATATGGGTTAAGGGATGAAAAGACTAAGGAAAAATTTAAGCCTTCTCCAGTTTTGTCTCCAGTTTATGGTCTTATGAATAAAGAGGATTTGGAAAAACAAGAGGTTCCATCGAAATCGCTTGATAGTTTATTCAAGGAAGAAAAAAAGAGTGTTAGTCTTGATTCTGTTAGGGAAAAGGCTTATGGAATAAAAGAAAATGCTTCTGTTAAAGCTGATAATGAATTAGAAAAGGGACTGTTCTATGAAATGGAAGATAGAGTTCCTGGTGTTGATAAGGTGACTCTTGGTGATGCAGAGGAATATTATAACGATTTAGGGTTAGAATATAATATAGATTACAAGGATTCACAGAAGGATACCAAGATGACACGTAGTAAAAAGAATAAAGATCTTGTTTCTTTGGTTGATGAAGAAGTAAAGGAAAATAAAAAGACTAAAAAGGATGATATTACTTTAGTTCATGATGAGGATGATGTAGAGGCCGAAGAAAAGAATCTTTATGATTTGATTGATATGATGTATGATAATAAGGAGTGATGTTATGACGGATTTTAATCAAGTTATGTTGTCTGTTTTATTAGTACTTTGTTGTGTTCTTGTTGTTTTATTAATTGTTGTTGCAATAAAGTTGTTATATACTGCAGACAAGGTTAATATAATATTATCGGATATTCAGAGTAAACTGCAGAGTGTTAATAATGTTTTTGCTCTTATGGATAATGTTACAAATAAGTTTTCTACTTTTAATGAAATATTATTTAGTAGATTAATATCATTAGCCGAAAGAATATTTAAGAAAAGGGAGGAATGATTTATATGGCTAAAAAAGGATTGTGTGGTTTAATTGCAGGGTTAGGTCTTGGTGTTGGATTAGGAGTTTTATTTGCTCCAGAAAAGGGTTCTGTTACAAGAAAGAAGTTAAAAGAAAAGCTTGATGATGTTGTAAAAGAAGTTAAAAATATGGATAAAGAAGATGTTAAGATTTTAATTGAAGAAAAAATTGCTGATATAAAAGAAGATTTAGCAGAACTTGATAAAGAAAAGGTTAAAGAAGTTGCTCAAGAAAAGTTAGAAATGGTGACTAAAAAAATTGAAGATCTTGCTAAGCTTGCAAAGGATAAAGCTACTCCAGTTGTAATGGAAAAAGTTGATGATTTGAGAAAATATGCTTTGAAAATTACTAAGCAAGTTGAAAAGAAATTAGAAAAATAATTAATTTATTTTAATGAAAAAAGAGAACTGATTTTGAAATTTTTTTTAAAAGATAATTTCAATTTTGGTTTTTTTTATTGAAGTGTTTTTTTATATGTGATAAAATTAATTTGTATGTTTGGAGGATTAGTATGAAGTTAAAGAAAAAGAATGTTAATAAAAGAAGTAAAATAGTTAAGATAGCAATTTTTGTGTTATTATTTATTTTGATAGGTGAGCTTATATATATGGGTGCGATTAAGTATAAGAGGGATAATAATTCTGTTTATTACACTTTCATTAATAGTATAATTTATGATTCTTCTTATATTGGAGTTGGTAATTCTGATTTTAGATATGGAAAAAGTAATGGATTACAAAATTATTCTAAAGCTTTAGTTAATGTTTATAATGATTCTTTTAAAGTGAATAAAGAAGTAATGCTTAGTGAAGGTTATGGTTCTTTTTATAATGATATCGCTAAGTATGATAATGGTTATATAGCAGTTGGTGCGATTGAAATGACTAAGGAGCATAATGAAAATAAAGCTGGTGAAGGGTTAATTGTTAAGTATGATAAAGATTTTAATCAAGTTTCTAGGAAGAATTTTAAGATACTTAATGATACTGAATTTACTAAAGTTAGAGTACTTTCTGATGGAAGTTATATTGTGATTGGTACTAGTGTGTATGAATCTGGTAGAATAGGTAATCATACAACTGGTGGGGCAATTATAGTTAAGTTTGATAAAAATGATAAGGAAGTTTTTAGGGCTAATTATACTGGTCCTCAAGCAGGAATATTTACTGATATTTTAGTTTTGGATGATGGTTATGTTGTTTGTGGTAGTATTTATAATAAAACAGGAGTTGTTGTAAAGTATAGTCTTGATGGTAAAAAACTTTGGAATTACCACTATTCATATACTGATAGTGTAGGATTTACAAGTATAAATAAGTTTGGAGATAATTTTATTCTTACTGGTTCTAAATTGGATGCTAAGGATAAGACTGATTATTATAAGGCTTCTTTAGTGGTTATTGATAAGAATGGTAAAAAAGTTAATGAAGTTACTTATAAGGAAGATAATATTACTAGATTTAATAATCTTTTAGTAGATAAAGATAAAATTACTGTTGTAGGGGTTACTGGAAGAAAGGTAGATAATCAAGTTATTTCTGATGGATTAGTAGTTTCATACGATAAAAACCTTAAGGTTCTTGATAGTGAAAAGTTTAGTTATTCTAATAATGATTCTTATAATAATATATATAGTTTTAAGAATGGGAAATATTTATTAGGATTTACTAATTCTAAAGTTCGTGGCATTAAGAGTAATGGTAAGGATTATTTTCCTGTTATTATGGAATTAAAGTAAATGAAAAACACACTGATTTTTCGGTGTTTTTTTGTGGAAAATTTTATTTTTTTAGAATTATTGGGGTTTAATTGATTATAATAAAAATATATTAGAAAGAGTTTCGCTCCGAAAAAGTTCGCATTTGCGAAAAAATTCGGAGTGAAATAAATTTTAATTTGTGATTATATAGAAAAATCAAGGATTTAAATGAATTTATTTATCCTTGATTTTTTAAAACTTATATATTTATTTCTTTTTTACGTTTAATAGAACTGTTAAGACAATTGGTTTTCTTCCTGTTGATTCTTTTATAAATTGATTTAATGTTCTTGTTAAATCTAGTTTAATATCATTGTATGTTTTCTTTTTGTCTTTAAATAGATTTATTATAGTTTTTTCTGATATATTTTCTATTTTATTTATTAATTCTTCATTTTCATTTATTAGAATAAAACCTCTTGTAGTAACTAATGGTTTTGATAGTATTTTTCTTGTTTCCATGTTAATGTTTGCAATGACTACTAGAATACCATCGTTAGCCATATTTTTTCTATCATTTATTACTGCTGTTTTTATATCACCAATTCTATTTCCATCAACGTATGTTTCTAGAACGTCAAAGCTTCCGACATTGGTTACTTTTCCTTTGTCTAGTTCTAGGACATCACCGTTGTCTAAAACAAAAGTATTTTCTTTAGGGATGTCACAGTCCATTGCTAGCTTGGCATGTTTTTTTAACATTCTGTATTCTCCGTGGATTGGCATAATGTATTTAGGATTTGTTAATCTAATCATTAGTTTTAACTCATCAGTCATTCCGTGTCCAGAGGCATGAATTTCACTATCGTTTGATGTGGTGTATACTTTTACACCTTTTAAATATAGGTTATTAATTGTATTAGCAATGGCATTGGCGTTTCCTGGAATGGCAGAGCTTGAGAATATTACAATATCGTTTGGCATTAGTTTTATTTGCTTATGAATGCCGTCTGCAATTCTTGAGAGTGCTGCCAAAGGTTCTCCTTGGGTTCCTGTACAAAGTAAAGCGACTTTACTTGGATCCATGGAATTAGCAACTTCAGGTGAGATAATCATGTTTTTAGCATCGATGTATCCTCCTTCGATTGATATGTTGATATTGTTTTCCATGCTTCGTCCAAAGATGCAGATTTTTCTATCGAATTTTTTGCATGTTTCGATGATGTGTTTTAGTCTGTAGATGTTTGAGGCAAAGGTTGCAATGATTAGCCTGTTGTTTTGATGTTTTGAAAATACTTCGTTTAGGGCTTCATCTACTTTTGATTCTGATAAAGAGAATCCTTCATCAAGGACGTTTGTACTTTCACTCATTAATAGAGTTACTCCCTCAGTTCCTATTTTAGCAATTTTAGCAAGGTCACAAACGGGACCAATTGGAGTTAAATCGAATTTAAAGTCTCCAGTTTCAACGACTGTTCCGTTTGGTGTTTTTACTACTATGCCGTGTGAATCTGGAACAGAGTGGGTTGTTCTAAAGAAAGATATTTCAAAATTTTTGTATTTTAATTTATCTTCGCTTTTATAAGGTCTTAAGCTTTTATATTGAATATTTCTGTCTTCTAATTTCTTTTTTATAAGAGCGTGAGCTTGGTTTGGAGCAAATATTGTTGGTATTCTTACGTTTTGTAATAAGAATGGTATAGCACCAATATGGTCTTCATGGCCATGAGTTATTACTAATGTTTTAATTTTCTTTTCGTTTTTCTTTAAAAATTCAAAATCTGGTAAAACGTAATCAATTCCTCTTAGTTCACTATCTGGAAAAATTACTCCGGCATCAATGATAATTATTTCATCATTGTGCATTAAGCAATACATATTTTTTCCTACTTCTCCTAAACCTCCTAACGCAAAGACATAAGTCTTATCGGGTTTAAACATATTTTATAATCTCCTTTCTTAATTGTTTATTAAAAGAATCAACCAATGAAATTATACTATAAATTTGGTTATTTGTCTATAAAAACGAATGTTTTATTAAATAAAAAGTTTTTAAAATATTACATTTTAGTTAAATATTTGATACAATTTAGTTGTGAATAGAGTAGTATATTTTAATTAAAATGAAATATACTAAAAAAAAGAAATATGCTAATTTGGTGGTTAATATTATCTCTGTTTTATGATGTATTTGTTTAAGAAGAGAAGTACCGACTCTTAGTTGAGTTGGTACTTCTCTTTAATTAATGTTTTATTGCAATAATTAATAACAAAAAAACAATACAAAATGTTATTAAACTGTACATATTAATACCTTTCCACATAATTATCACTACCATTCTATGAACACTTGCAGTAGCATAAAACAGAGGAGTACCAATAATTAGCATATCTCCTAAAACAATGATGAAAAATAAAAGAAATAACTACTTGAAAAAAGTAAAATTTTGATATAAAATTAAGTTATAGAAAATAACGAAGGAGGATAGGTGTATTTGTATGTTATGGTTATGACCTACATAATATCGGGTAAAATAATTCGAAAATTTACAAAACACCTAACAAGTAACATGGTAAACAAATATTCGTCTGGGGGGGGGGCAAAATACTAGTAATAAACTAAAACAAAACCCCTTATTTAAAGATATAAACGATTATAATAAATATCTATTAAGTTTAGTAGGTATTCTTTTTCTTGTAGTAACAGGAGTAATCTCTTATAATCTTACAAATGCATCATATGCTAAATGGAGTAGTAGTACAGAGTCAAAGAATATAATAAAACTTAGTGTAAAAGAGATTGATTACGCATTGAAATTTGCAAAAATGAATGCTGGAACCAATGGCCTAGAAGTTGTAACACATACTATAGATGATACACTTCAAGTAGATAATAAATTTGCAACAGAATATAGATACAGAGGAGGAAATTCCGTAGTAAATAACTGGGTGTATTTTAATTGTAAAGATGAAACAACTGAACAAAATGATGCGAATTGTGAAAAATGGAGGATAATAGGAATAATCCCAACTGAGGATATAGATAAAAATATTAATTATAGATTTAAAATAATAAAATCAAAATCTTCAAGTAATATGTATTGGTATTCTGGTGCCAACGCTGATAATAGATGGAGTTATGCAAGCCTTAATGAATACTTAAATGAAACATATGACGATACTTTAAATACAAATGCTAAATATATGATAAGTTCTACAAAATATTACCTTGGTGGTTTTGCTGGGTCATATATAAATCAAGATACAATGTGGCAATATGAAAGAAAAAAGAGTGGAAGTGATTACTATTATGGAACCAACCCAACATTTCAAAACGAGCTAACTAAAAAAATAGCACTAATGTATGCGAGTGATTATGGGTATGGAGCATCAAAAGAATGTAGTAAGGACTTAGACGAATATAGTAGTGATAATTTATGTATAAAAACAAATAATTGGTTACATTCTGGTTCGGTTGAATGGTTGATAAATCAGGGTTCCAGTTCTAGTATTTATGCTTTTTATGTTGGTAAAGATGGCAATGTTAGTTTTGAAACTGTAAATAAAGGTTGGTATTATTCACATCCTGTTCTAACTATATCATCAGATGTACAAATAACATCAGGAAAGGGAACCAATTCGGAGCCATATCAATTTAGATTGCAATCAGCACCGATTGATGCCACAACATTTGCCAAAAGAATTGTAGGTACAAACGGATTAGAATTAGTAACCCATACTATAGATAACACCTTGCAAGTAGATAATAAATTTGCAACAGAATATAGATACAGAGGAGGAGGCTCTGTAGTAAAAAACTATGTAACATTTAATAATGAAACATGGAGAATAATAGGAGTAATCCCAACTGAAGACACATCTGGCAATGTAGAAAATAGATTTAAGATAATAAGGGATAAATCAATTGGAAATATGAAATGGAATACAATACAAGATACAACAACTAATTCATATAATAACTGGATAACAGGTACATTAAATACATATTTAAATAATGATTATTATAATACATTAACGAGTGATGCAAAAAACATGATAGGAACAACAAAATATTATCTTGGAGGTTTTGCTGGGTCATATATAAATCAAGATACAATGTGGCAATATGAAAGAAAGAATGATGCTAATCGAAGTGGATATTATTATGGTACAAATCCAATAATGCAAAATGATGCGAATAAAAAGATAGCAATAATGTATGCCAGTGATTATGGATATGGAGCATCAAAAAAATGTACAAGTAATTTAGATAGTTATGATGGTTATACAAATTGTATAACAACAAATAATTGGTTAGATAAAAGTCAACATACATGGTTACTTCCGCATCGTTCAGGCTTTTCCGACAACGCTTTCCATGTGTACTCGAGTGGCTCTGTCCAATACAACGACAACGTCTCCGACAACGAGTTTGCGGTGCTTCCAGTCCTTTATTTGTCATCTAATGTAAAGATTTCAGGTGGAGAAGGAACTTCCTCCAATCCATACACTTTATCCCAATAAATTCAACAAAACTACTTGTATAAAACAAAAATAAGTAGTATATTATATATAAAGAAGCACGTTCTTTGAACGTCAGCTTCAAGATTTTTTTCAAGGTTGTGACGTTTCTCTATATCAGAGAGACGTCGTTTTTAATAAGAGTATTTCTAGATGATTTTTAAAAAGATTACTAATATCAAAATAGTAACTACGAATTGTAATACTATGACTATGTCTTTCTTACTCATCATAACTACCACCTCCTCTCATGTGAAAGGAAGCCGACGCCCAAAGATACGTGCATAATACAAGTATAAAGTATGTAAGTATACAATGCAAATGAGCAAAAATGACATTTGGTATAAAAAACAGTATACAAAATCAAGAATTGTCCTAAGACAAAAACAACTTTTGATATAAAAAAGGATACTAAAAAGTATTATTTTGTGTAAATTAAAAAAATTCTTGAAAAAGAAGTTTTTTTGTATTAAAATTAAACTATAGAAAACTAAAGAGGAGGATAGGTGTAATTACAAAAATTTATACATTATTTATAAACACCTAATAAGTAATATGATAAACAAATATTCGTCTGGGGG